>JBMTVS010000079.1:0-9906 GCA_049451655.1 Kiritimatiellia bacterium
GGAGTTCGGAGTTCGGAGTTCAGTGTTCGGGATGGGCGTGCTGACGGGGACATAGAAGTTGTGTCGTCTCCCAAAATTCCCAACCGTCCGGAGGGGGACATAGAAGCTATTTCTTCCCGACCGCCGAACTCTGAACCCCGAAAACCCATCAGCAATTCCCGGAAATCCACTTACTCCAGCACCCCCTCTACGCCCCCTCAACCACCCCCCCAGACCCCCGAACTCCGACCCCCTAACTCCCCCACCGAATTACGGCTTTCGCTCAAGGACACAACGTCTGTGTCCCTCATTCGCGAGGCGCTGGGTGGTTTGCTGGATACGGGTTACCGGCAGGGCGCGGACCAGCAGGCGGTGATTTCGGAGCGGCATCGCGCGATATTGGCGGACTTCAAGAGACAGGTGGAGACGGCCGCCGAATTGGCGGGCACCCGGAGGGAGGACCAGATTCCGCTCGCCAGCGCGCATTTGCGAGATGGATTAGAGGCGCTCGGCACCGCCACCGGCCGGGTTTACCATCAGGAATTACTCGACGCCATTTTTTCGCGATTCTGTATCGGAAAGTAGCGGCGTGGCCGCTTGGCGAGCAGGCGGTGTTCTAGTATCGATGGCTATTCACGACTTTGGACCGGATACATTGAAGGTGTTCGGAGTTCGGTTTTCGGGAATATGGATCTACATCAAATTTCGAACCCTGCCCCCCTCGAGCCGGGGACATACAATATACGACCCCCCGAACCCTGAACCCTGAACTCCGAAATCCCGGCACCGGATACATTGAAGGTGTTCGAAGTTCGGGGTTCGCTATCTGGATTTACTTCACCATTCCCTTCCGGCCGAATTCGGCTATATTGAGCGCTTATGACGGAATCGCTTCTTTTTGATGTTATCGTGGTCGGAGCTGGGCATGCCGGTTACGAGGCTGCGTTGGCCTCGGCCCGTTTGGGCGCGAAGACGGCGCTGGTCACCATGGAAAAGGCGGCGATTGCCCGTATGTCTTGCAATCCCTCCATCGGCGGGATTGCCAAGTCGCACATGGTGATGGAGCTCGACGCGCTGGGCGGCGAGATGGCCCGCAATACCGACTATACCGGCATCCAATTTCGCACCCTCAATACCCGGAAGGGCCCCGCCGTGCAGGCGCACCGGGTGCAGAACGACAAGGAAGCTTTTCCGCGCCGAATGCAGATGGTCATCGATCAAACCCCGAATCTAGCCGTGGTCGAGGCGTTGGCCACGGAAATATGGCTGGAGAACGGAACACTTCGCGGTATCAAGACGGCGGATGGCTCGGCTATTGCGGGAAAATGTCTTGTGATTGCTTCCGGCACCTTTCTGCGCGGACTCATCCACATCGGCGATCGCAATTTTGAGGGCGGGCGCGCGGGCGAGCAGGCAGCCTATGAGTTGAGTTCGTCGTTTGAATCGCTCGGTTTTCGCATGGGACGGCTCAAGACTGGTACGCCGCCACGATTACACATGGATAGTATCGACTGGGACAAGATGACTTTGCAGCCGGGCTTCGAGCCGGCTCCGCTGATGTCACTAGCCGCTCGACAGGACCGGGAAAGGTTCCACGTGGAACATCCGGATCCTGGCACGGCCGCTGAAGCCATGTTCCACGTGGAACAATTGGCAGATCCGCTGCGGCCCTGGGTGCCCGGCACCAATCAAATTCCCTGTTATTTGACCCATACCACGGAGCAAACCCACGACATCATCCGCGCGAATCTGGGCCGGAGCGCCATGTATGGCGGGATGATTGACGGCACCGGTGTCCGCTATTGCCCGTCCATCGAGGACAAGATCGTCAAGTTTGCCCAGCAGTCCCAGCATCATGTTTTCATCGAGCCCGAAGGTCGAAATCTGGTGGAAATCTACCCGAACGGCACCTCGAACAGCCTGCCCGAAGAAGTGCAACACGCCATGATTCACTCCATCCCGGGACTGGAGCGGGCGGTTTTTCTGAAGCCGGGCTATGCGATTGAGTACGATTATGCCGATCCGACCCAGCTTTACCACACGCTGGAGACGAAGTTGGTGGAAAATCTCTTCCTGGCCGGACAAATCAACGGTACCACCGGGTATGAGGAGGCGGGTGGGCAGGGTTTTGTGGCCGGGGCTAACGCGGCACTGAAGGCGTTGGGACGTCCGCCGTTGGTCTTGAGCCGGCACGAAGCCTACATCGGCGTGTTGATCGACGACCTCGTGACCAAGGGCACCGAGGAGCCCTATCGCATGTTCACCTCGCGGGCGGAGCACCGGCTGGTATTGCGGCAGGATAACGCCATGTTTCGCCTGCACGAACAGGCAAAAGCTTTGGGTATCGTGCCGGAAGAGACGTTAAATTTGATAGCGAGCTGGTCACATAATATTGAGGATGAGATCGAAAGATTGCGCAGCCGGTTCCATCAGGGCGCATCCCTGCTTCAGCTGTTGAAGCGGCCTGAGACCAATTATCATGCATTACCGGAGGCCCGGCCGGATTTGCACGCGGAGGTCGTCCAGCAGCTTGAGGTCATGGTGAAGTACGAGGGTTACATTACCCGCGAAAAAGAACGCATCAGGAAGGCGGAAGCGACCGAGCACGAGCTGATACCAAAGGACATTGATTATCATGCGATTCGGGCCTTGCGCTTCGAATCACGCGAGAAGCTGTCTCGCATCAAGCCTGAGAGTCTCGGTCAGGCTGCACGAATCTCCGGGGTGAATCCTGCCGATATTGCCATACTATCTGTCTGGATCAAGCGTATGCGTGCCGCTTGATCGTCGACAAGCATTCGCGTTAAGGTTCGTCCAAACGCAGGCCTGATTAGAGGTGAAACCTCGGGATTATTTTGTACATTCCATAACTGAAGGAGGTCATGGTCGTGCCTAGAATAAAAATTGAACTGCCAAAACATTGGTCATTCAGCACCAGCCTGCCCGTGCGTGTTACCGACATAAATTATGGCAACCACATGGGAAACGATGCCTTTCTCGGATTACTTCATGAAGCAAGGATGCAGTGGCTGGGTCAGTTTGGGTGGACCGAGCTGATCAGCGAGCGGACCGGGTTGATCATGGTTGAAATCGAGGTGCGGCTGAAGAGCCAAGCGAGGTATGGCGACGTACTTAAGATTTCTATGTCCCCGGTTAATTTCGGGCGTATGGGTTTCCACCTTGTCTACCTCGCTGAAAACTCCGCCACCGGAACCGAGGTCGCCAGGGCACGAACCGGCATGGTCTTTTTCGATTATGGTGCTAATAAATTGGCCGCCATGCCGGAGGGATTTAGGGATAAAGTGGAAGGTTGATATTTTTGTAAACAATTCACTATTAATTATTTACATATTATTAATTGCGACATCAACAACTTCTATGTCCCCGCTTTGGGAGGCTGGTTGATGTGTGTACCTTTAGCGTTTGCGGCGGCAACGGTCACTGCAGTATTTGACCTCATCCCAGACCTTTTCCCATTTCTTGCGCCAGCTGAAAGGGCGGCCGCAGGAGGGACACAGCTTAACAGGCAGGTGTTGTTTCTTAACGCCTCTCATGGCTTAATGTAATCGATGTTGCCAGATTTTCAGCAATTCATCGCGGTGGACTGGTCGGGAGCGCGTGGTCCGAAACTACCCGGGTTACAATTGGCAGTATGTAGCCCCGGTCATGGCGCGCCCCGCTTGCTAAAGCCTCCACGTCACTTGAAGACCTGGACCCGCGTCGCCGTGTTCGAGCGCATTCTCGAGGAATCCAGGTGCAATGGGCCGGTCTTGGCCGGGTTCGACATGAGCGTGGCGTTTCCGTTCTGCGACCTGGGTTGTTATTTTCCGGGCCATCCTGAGAGCCCCCCAAATCCACCCGCGCTCTGGCGAACGGTCGATGAACTTTCCGATCATGCCGATGACTACTATGCCGGTGCCTTCAGCCGGCCCGGCTCGCCTTATGCCGATTATCTGAATGCTCCCGGGCATCGAGGCGTGAAGTATGACGTGAAACGCTTGCGCGTGACCGACCAGCAATGCCTGAACTGGACGCGACCTTCCAGTGTCTTCAACGGTGTGGGACCCGGTTCCGTGGGCACCGGCTCGCTAGCCGGGATGCGTTTCTTTAATGCCGTGAAACAGCGCAACGAGCCCGGCATCAAAATCTGGCCGTTTGATAAAGTGACCAGCCGCGACAAGCTCATTCTTTGCGAAATCTTTCCGCGATTCTACGTAAAGCGGGCGCACATCGACCCGCGGTCATGGCGCGAGAAAAGTTTTCTTAATCGCGTTTTGCAGGCATACAACAGCGAGACCCTGCGCTCATGCCCCCGTTCCGAGGACGAAATCGACGCGCTGTTATCCGCGGCGGCCATGCGTAACCTGGCTATTGAGCCGGCGACGTGGCGACCAGCGTCTATGTCGCCGCAGGCGGCCAGTCAGGAGGGTTGGATATTCGGGGTGCGCTGATGCGGACAAGTAAAATCCGAGCTGAGATCGCTACGGCCGCGACCCGAGAATGAGTCCGGCCATTTGTCGCGGAATAATCCACTGAATGCGTGACTTGGATGCTCTCTTTCCATCCGGACCGGGATTGCTTTCCATGAGCTCACTTTCGATGAAAACCATTTGATCGTTTACACGAACCCGGTGCCCAATCAGTTCCGAGCCGTTGATCTTCCGCTGTACATCCAGGTAATCGAATACCTCGTGCTGCTCGCGCGGAAGCAGCACCGATTGAGCCGGTTGATCGAAACGTAATTGCGACATAACCACGCGATCCATGACATCGACCACGAGAATAAATCGATTTGCGCCACGGGTAAATTCTCCCTCAAAAGTGTAGGTGAATAGACTATTGGCGGGAAAACCGGGCGTATCCAATGGACGTTTAATTGGCAGAGACTGGTTCAAACGGCTCGCGGCAACGCGCGCGGAGGTGAGCGTGGTAATGTTTGAATAAACCGGAATACCCGCGTCGAGTACCGGCTTCTTTATTACGGTTATTCGCTCTTGCAACAAATCATGCAGAGCATCGGCGATGCCGCCTGCATCAGGAATCTGCTGGTCCCATGCAGGGTTGAAGGAAAGACGAGATGACTTGATCTCCTCTTCTCTCCCGGCAACCGCTTCGGTTTCGATCCCTGGATCGTCATCCTCATAAACGATGGTGCGCCTGGGGGCATCGCCCTTCATTTCGATTTTAATGCCAAGATCGATTGGCCCGGAAAGGACGTCTCCACCTCGTGATGCTACTCGTTGTTCCGGGTTCGAGTTATCTTCATCAAGACTGACGAGTAGCCGCTCACATTGTTCGATATAATCGTTAATCTTGACCGCCATGTCCGGTGGCGAGACCTCAAGAGCGGATTGAAAAAGCGCGATGGCATTACGACAACTCTCGCGGATGGATGCTAGATCAGAAGGATCGCCGGAAGATTGTTGCTGAGACTTATAATCTGCAAGCACACGATTGAACAATTTGGCTCCCTCAATGAAGTCCTGGTTTCGCCAGATTTGCTTCTCTGGTGCCGGCTCTGCCACGGCCCCAACCTCATGTGATGCGGGCACCGGCACAGCCTTTTGTTCCGCGGGCAAAAGATTATTAAGCAAAGGGTGATCGGGCAATTCAAGCTGCCCTCGTTTTATCATCACACCTGCAACTACTACCCCACCTACAATAACTATTGAAGCTATACGCCCGATTAAGGATCCAGATTTCTTGCGAACGGGTGATGCTGCCGGAGGTAACCCGGGTGGTGGTGCCTTGATCTTCAGCTTGGGTCTGGAAGTTGAGGGCTCTTGATTGTCTTGCATGCGTTATTTAATACGTAACTCGAGCTAAAGTTACAAAGAATTAATGCAGGATAACCGACGCGACGTTACGTTACTTACTATATGGACTGAAGCGCTTCATGCACCTCGGTGATTCTACCGAGGCGAAGCACGCGATCGGCAAAGCGTGCCATTTCGCCGGAATCCAATTGTGCGAGAGTTTCACGCATTCGTGGTATCGCTCGAGACTCCACACTGAACCGCCGCAACCCAATACCAAGAAGAAAGGGCAATATTTTTGGATCGGTGGCCATTTCGCCGCAGAAAGAAACCGGAATGCCATGATTGTGGCCTGCATCCGCTACCCGTTTCAAGGCGCGCAAGACGGCGGGATGATGCGAAACATATAAATCGGATATGTGCTGGTTGGTGCGATCCACCGCCAGCATGTATTGAACCAAATCATTGCCGCCGATGGAGAGGAAATCCGCCTCGCGCGCCAACTCGTCTGCAACTTCCACCGCCGCAGGCAGTTCAATCATGGCCCCGAGTTGTGGTGCGGCATTATGGGGCGTTTTCTCGTCGGCGAGCAGCGCCACGCACTCCCTGACAATATCGCGCGCTTGAAAGAAATCATCCACCGAGGAAACCATGGGGAACATGATTTTAAGGTTGGTATCCGCGCCAGCCCTCAACAGTGCCCGTAATTGCTCGCGGAAGATATCTTGATAGCGGAAGGAGAAGCGAATGGCCCGAAGTCCAAGGAATGGATTGCTCTCCTCAACGCCCGGAAAATAGGAAAGCATTTTGTCGCCGCCCACATCCAAGGTGCGAAAAATAACTTCACGGCCTTCCATTTTATCGATAATCGCCCGGTAAACACGGAACTGCTCCTCTTCGGAGGGAAAACTGGAGCGAATAATGAAGGGAAATTCGCTGCGATAAAGGCCGATGCCCTCTGCCTTGAGGGCGCGCGCGGTATTGATCTCGCTCAACATGTTGATGTTGGCCATCACGTGCACCACTTCGCCATCGCGGGTGATGCTTTCCTCCTTCATGCGTTCGGCCAGCGATTCAATTTCCCGGCGGGCATCATGATGCACGTCGAAGCCGCGAATGATGTTCTCGTCCGGATCGATGTAGATGTTTCCATGATCACCATCGATCAGAATTTGCTGATTTGAACCGAGATCATAGAGACGCTTCTCTTCGCTCATGATCATGGGCAGATTAAGAGAGCGGGCCAGAATGGCAATGTGTGAAGCCACCGCACCGCCCACCTGCACGATGCCCTCCGCCCTCTGCGCGGAGAGCTTCAATACATCGGAAGGAAGCAACTCGCCCGCGATGACGATATGCCCTTCATAATCAACCGAGATTTCCGCGTCATTACGCAGGTTTTGTAACAGGCGATGCCCGAGATCCTTAACATCCTGCACCTTTTCGCGGAGCCGGGGACTCGGGCTGGAGGCAAACAACTGCACGTAATGATCCACGACTTCGCGAATCGCTTGATGAGGCGGCGCCCCGGCATCGATCTTCGCCTTCATCTCCCCGGTAAAGCGATCATCCTTCACGATCAGCAGGTGGGCGCTGAAAATCATGGATGCTACGTCGGCCGAGGATTCCTCCATGGCCAGTTGAAGTTCTTCAAGCTGCTGCACGGTTTCCTTGAGTGAGCGGTCGAAGTCCTCATGCGTCACACCCGAAAAATCCGTGCTATCATCGATTACGAACGCACCGTCGCCATCACCGAAAATCGTGGGCCGACCAAGAGCCACGCCGCGCGCGGCGGGGGCTCCCTTGATGAACCGCAATGCACTCTTGGTTTCTGGCTTCGTACCAGTGGTCTCCGGTTGAGCCGGTTTGGTTTCCTCGCGCTGATACAAGGCCATCAGCAACTTTGCATTTTCGATCGTGGTAGCAAGTTGGGCTGCGATGGCTTGCAGCGCCTTGGTATCGTTGTCGTCGAAATAGTCAGGAACCGAATCTTGTACGACAAGCACACCAATTCGCGTGAGGCCCCGAAGAATCGGAACAGCGAGAAAAGCCTCGTACTTTTCCTCTGAAATGCCGGGCACGAACTTGTAGTGCGGACTTTGGGCCGCCCGGGCTTCGCGAATAGGCCGCAATTCCTTGAGGGCGGCCCCGGTCAGTCCCTCGCCCAGTTTGAGGCTGACATTCGTTCCAATCATGAGGCCTTGATTCGCGGTTAAGACGAGCTCCTGGGTCTTCTCCTCGTACAGATAAACGGAACATACCGCGGCACGCATGTGGTAAGCGACAATACGCACCACATTCTGAAGGAAATTCTCCAGACTGGTGCTCTTTTCAAACAGCCCGGCCAGCTCGCCAATGCTGCATATCAAATCTACATTGTCCTTACGCATGGAAATTAGAACTTACCCTAACTTGTCAACGATATTCGTTGCGCCGGGAAAATCAATGCCGTTGTCCTTGCCAACAAAATCCAAACAAACGATAAAACAAAATATGAACCATTAGCCGGACGAATATTCGTTCCGGATTCTGGCGCTGAAAAATTGTTTCAATCGCATTTCGTTTTTTGTCGGGAAAAAGACCCGGTTTGCTGCTAACGAAAAGATTAATGCTCGACACACAAAGAAGAAACCCCGGTAATGTGATTATGACCTTCTCTTTACCGGGTTTTTTGATGGTGTAATTTGAGCTTACGCCCGGGAACAACCATCAGCGGTGCCTTAACCGGGCGATCCATCTTCGTTCCTGATGTTAATCATCCGCCCATGCCTGCGATTTCTCCCAGTGGCCCGGTTCTGAACGGCGAACCATCACCCGTTTTCGATGTCGGGGAAATTTCCAGGGGGCATCCCGATACTTGCAGTTATCGCAGACGCTTTGGACTGCTTCTGCCGGCAACGAACACCACCATGGAAAGCGAGCTTTGGAGCCTGATCGTGCAAAACCGCGACAACGGGCTTGATGGGATAGGGTTGCATGCCAGTCCCGTGTTGACCCCTAAACCGGACGTGAGCACGCCCGGGGGAATCGAACAGTACAGAAAACATTTTCTGGGCGGGGTTAAACATGCGGTTGAGAGCGGTCTCCTCGCCGGCCCGCAATATTTTATTATGGGCATGAGCCTGGAACACATCATTTCCGGGATTGAGCCAATTCGAGCGACGATGGTTGAGATAGAGCAGACCAGCGATCTCGCCTGGACGACTTGGCATGATGCGGCAAAGCATGCGCTGGAATGCGTGGGGGCAAAGCGCATTGGTTTAATCACGCCTTTCGAGCGAACCGGTAACGAATCGGCAACCCGCATGTTTACGGATTTGGGTTTCGAGGTTGTCGCAAGCTTTGGCTTTGCCTGCGCGAATACCCAGCACATTGCCCACATTCCAAACGACGCGAAAGAAAGGGCAATTATCGAGTTGCTTGCCACCCGGGAAAACAAGCTCGATGCCGTGGTGCAGTGTGGAACCAACATGAGTATGTTGGCGGTAACGGAAAAGCTTGAGCCTTTAATCGGTATTCCCGTTCTGGGCATTAATGCCACATTGCTTTGGCACGCCCTCCGCGAAAACGGCATAAAGGGAAAGCTTAAAGGGGGCGGTCGCCTATTGAGGGATGGCTGAGTTTTTCTCTGAAGTAATCAGACACATATCAAGCTACGGTTAGCGTGACAGAACATCCGGCGGCAACGACATCGTCAGCAATCCACCGGAACCCGGCGACCATTCGATCTCGACGATGCCGCATTTCTTCAAGCGTAGATCCAGCGTTCCGTTGCTGGTCAATTCGCTGATGGTGAGCGAAAAATCGGGTTCGTGACCAATCAGGGCCACGCACCCGGCCTCCGCTGGAAGCTTGTCCATCAATCTTCGGAAGGTAGAGGGTGATGCACCGGGATTCAGCGCCGGATCAATTTTAGGTGCGGCAAGCCCGAAGGCCTTGCAGAAAAGTTCAGCTGTTTGCACGGCTCTTTTTGCGGCAGAGGTGATGACCACGTTCGGTGCAGAACGCCGCTCGGCCAGTCGCGCAAAAATGGCCTGCGCTTTGCGCTTGCCCCTGGTCGTCAAAGGTCGATCCAGATCATGACCGCGATAAACCTCGCGATCTTCCGCTATCGCATGACGAATGAAATAAACCGTACGCTTCATGGCCTCATGATAACTCCGACCAGTCA
>JBMTVS010000080.1:0-9659 GCA_049451655.1 Kiritimatiellia bacterium
CACCGCCTAACGGCGGCAGCTACTAGGGTATTTCCCGAATTCTGAATCCTGAACCCTTTCGCCCCCCGTTCAACCCATCAACTTGAGCGATTCTTTCCACCGCCTAACGGCGGCAGCTACCAGCGCATTTCCCGAACTCCGAATCCCGAACTCTGCCACCCCTCAACTCATCAACATCCTCAAGGTATTATCCCGCGCCGAACCCGGCACATCCAGATGGTATTGGAGGAAATCACCGGTCAGGGCGCGAATAGTGGCTAGTTGTGTCGCGTTGCAACGCGCGGTGCGTGGTGTGTTCCAGTCCCGGCCGCGCTGCCAGTGGGTGAGGATGGCCAGAATATCGGCTCCGGCATCGTGAACGGATTCCTGATTACGGCAGCCGGCGCAGACCATCCCGCCAAGGCGGGTGGCAAAGGCGGCGCGGTGGCCTGCCGCGAAAGGTTGGTTGCAGGTGGCGCAGCGATCGAGTTTGGGCGGTAAGCCGAGGGCCTCGAGCAAACGCAGCTCGTAATAAAATAGCGTGGGCGCATGCCAGCCACGCTCTTGGAGTTCGTCGAGCATCTGCTCCAGCAGGCGAAACAATTCCGGGGCGGGTTCGCGCTCGGGCATGATGCGGGCGGTCAAGTCGGTTAGATAAAGGCCGGCCAGGGCTGCCCGCCAGTCGTTGCGCAAGCGGTTGCGGGTTTCCAGGGCATGCATGCTGTGGGTGATGAACACCGTGTCACGATCGCGCCCGTAGAAAATCAACTCACAGGTGTAAAGTTGATCGACTTGGCCCAGCATATCGTTGCGGGGGCGGAGTGCTCCTTTGGCCAGGGTGGTAATTTTTCCGTGATCTTCGGTGATCCACTGAATAATGCGGGAGGTTTCGGTGTGCGGAAAATGCCGGATGGCGATGGCGCGCGTTTTGGTGAGCTGCGACACGGCGCGGATGGGCGTTACCCGGCAGGAGTCTTGGTTTCAGCTTCAGGAACTTGCTCACCCGGGTGCACATCATCCGGAGGAGCCGGGGGCGGCGGAGGCGGTGCCTCGCGCTTGAAGAGGTGATGAAGTTTGTCGACGAGGGAGGGCGGGGGCGCGGATCCGATGTCGCCGGGATAGACCACACCGGCTGATATAATCAGCTTCATGGCGTCGCCGCTACTGTAAGGCAGGGGCGTCACATCCTCTTTAGGGACGTAGCACAGCCATCCGGATGTCGGATTCGGGGTGGTGGGGATAAATACGGCCACGTAATCATCCTGAGGTTTACCCTCGGGAATATTTTTTCGAAACGAGTAGGGAGCGGAAGCGGTCTTGAAGCCGATGGAGAAAATGCCTTTGCGCGGGTATTGCACCAGCACCACCTGATTGAAGACGGTTTCACGCTGGGTAATGAAGGCATCGATGACCTGGCGGGAGGCGATGTAAATGCGGTTAACGAAGGGAATGCGGGTGATGATGCTGTCACCAAGCTGGTAGATGCGCCGCCCGATAATGTTGCGCACAAGAACGCCGATAAAAAAGAGCAGAAGCAAAACCAGAAGTAGCGAGGCGACACGTAATACAATGTCGAGTTGCTGATCGCGAATGGCGCGGGGAAAGAAGCCGATCAACTGGTTGGTAATGAAGGTGAAAAGATAGCGCGCCACAAACGCGGTGATCACCAGCGGGGTGACCAGTAACAGGCCGACGGTTATGTTTGTTCGGATCGCTTTCCACATGATAGCTGTAAGTATACGCACAGCGCGTGCGGCACGCAATAGACGTCGCTTCGAATACGACGAAATACCCGTTTACGATTTTGTGCGAGGCCGATAGCTTTGATGCATGCAGTGGGAATCTTCAGAACCGGCCGATGTTTTGCGTGGCATTTGGGACAAGTTGCGCGAAGGGGTGACAGATCGCCGGAGTACGATGCGGACGCCGACGCTGATCACGATGCGCGGTGGCGAGGCAACTGCCAGGACCGTGGTCCTGCGCGCGGCGGATGAATCGGCGCGTGTTATGACCTGTCATACCGATGCCCGTTCCGGCAAAGTCGCGGAGATCAGGATGAATCCGTGTGTCAGTTGGCACATCTATGACCCGGCTGAAAAAGTGCAATTACGCATCAGGGCTCACGCGGAAGTTATCACCTCGGGTCCCGACCATGAGCGCATTTGGCGGCAAACTCAACTGATGGCGCGGCGCTGTTACATGATCGAGCCCGGGCCGGGCCAGGAGGTGGCGGTTGAGTCGACCGGGTTGCCGGAATACCTGGTGGAGCGCACACCTACCGAGGAGGAGTCGGTCGCGGGCTTGCCACATTTCGCGGTGGTACGCACCATCATCGATGAAATCGAATGGCTTTACTTGCGAGCATTGGGTCATCGTCGCATTCGATTTCGTTGGGATGGATCCAGCTGGTCGTCAGCTTGGTTGATTCCATGAGGCGTGCCATAGGGCAACGTGTCATGCCATCCGGTGAATCGTAACAATGAATACATTAACCGTAGTTAGACTCGAACAAATCAAACCTCAGGGCTGGTTGCGTCAATTCCTGCAAACCCAGCGGGATGGATTGACCGGACATCTTGAACACGCAGGCTATCCATTTGATACCAAGGGTTGGCTGGACGATGAGCTGAAGCTTGGTGAGCGCGGGGGCGCGGGATGGTGGCCCTACGAGCAGTTTGCATACTGGGTCGATGGCATGATGCGGTGCGGAATTTTACTCGATGACGTCTTTTTGATGAAGAAGGCGCGCAAGCAGATTGACCATGTGATGAATCATCCCGATGGCGATGGTTATCTCGGCCCAATTTCATTGAAACACCTGCACGGTCCGAGGGGGTCGGAGCGTTGGCCGCACGCGGTTTTTTTTCGCGCCGTGATGGCGGACCTGGAGCAACGCCCTGACAAAGAGAGGCTGCGGCGATTAAAGCGACATTATCTTTCCGGCACTGCCCGCCACGAGACCACGCGCAATATCTGCAACATCGAGATCATGGCATGGCTCCACGAAAAAACGGGCGATGAACGACTGCGGGTGATGGCCGAGGCGAGCTATCGCGCCTTTCAGCATCATGAAGCAAGCAGCGGAGCGGTGTTGAAAAACATGCTCGCACCTGACAAAGCGGGTGATCATGGCCCCACCTACATGGAACTCTTCAAGCTGGGTGCGATCATGTATAACCTGACTGGAAAACGGCGATATTTGCGCGCCGCCGAAAATGCACAATATAAGCTTGAGCGCGACCATGTGCTCATTAATGGCGTACCCAGCGCGACTGAACATCTTCGCGGTATTTACAGTAACGCCGGCCACGAAACCTGCGTGATCACTGATTATCTTTGGAGCCTGGGCTGGTTGCTTCAAACCACGGGCAAGGTCAGGTACGCCGACGCCATGGAACGCGCCTGCTTTAATGCCTTGCCCGGCGCGGTTACACCGGATTTCAAGGCCCTGCAATACTTCTCGGGTCCGAATCAAGTGGTCGCCACGGCTCAGTCCAATCATCACCCGCACGGCACCGGGGGTACGCAAAACAGTTATCGCCCCAATCCTGCCACTGAGTGTTGTCCCGGCAATGTGCACCGGGCCATGCCCGCCTTCGCCGGGCGCATGTGGTGGCAGCAAGGCGAGTCCACGGTGGTGGCGGCCCTGTATGGCCCCACTCGTTTGGAACTTGATGACATGGTCATCACGGAGGAGACGGATTACCCCTTCCTGCCCATTGTGCGCTTTCATTTCGCGATGAAGCGGCCGCGGATGCGCACCATGCGTTTCCGTATACCCGGTTGGTGCCGGGGCGTGGAGGTGCGATTCAATGGTCGAATCCTGAGGCGAACGTTCAAGCCGGGCGACTGGGGCAGCTTGAAACGAATGTATCGTGATGGCGACAAGCTTGAGCTGATATTCGATTACAATCTGGAAGAAGTTGAAGGCCCGGAAAATAGCGTGGCGTTCGTGTGGGGGCCGCTGGTAATGGCCTTGCCGGTGGACGCAAAACGTAAGCGCGAGCGAAAGGATACGCGCTCCTCCGATGCCTTCCCGGCATGGAGCCTGCGTCCGGATTCGCCCTGGAATTACGGCGTGGAGCGTGGCGCTGCCGCCTTGGTGTTGGCGCGCGGCGCGGCTGGAAATCCATGGGTAGCGGAGACTGCGCCGGTGCGGGTTGAGATGCCCGCGCGGCGTATTCCCGGATGGCGCTTGAAGCGCACGAAACGTCTGGTCATCAAGCACCGCGAGTGGATGAAAGTGGTGAAAGGCGATCTGGCCTTTACACCGCTGATGCCCGGCGAGGCAGCTCGAAAGCAAGCGTCCAAACGCGAGGAAACCATCGAACTGGTGCCGATGGGAGCCACCAATTTACGGATTACCTGGTTTCCGCGGCTGGATTCGAAACGCGACTGATGCGCGAATTGGCGGAATTAGCTCGTGCCGCCTTCAATTTAGATTAAGCAAAATCCTCGATCCGGAAACGTACGGCTTTCCCGCTGGTGATATCCAGAGCATCAATGCCAGCGAGAGCCTCGCGGAGATTCTTTTCGCGGGCGGCGTGGGTGGTCATGATAATTTCGGCCTGACCGGCCTCGGCCACGTCCTGTTGGATCATCGTGGCAATGCTGATATCATGCTCGCCGAGGATATTGGCGATGCGGGCCAGCACGCCTGGTTTGTCCGCCACGCGCACGCGGAGGTAGTATTTGCAGGTGATGTCGTCCATCGATTCCAGCGCCGGCTTTTCGCCCTCGGGGATGAACGCGGGCAGGTGACGGGTCGATTGGGTGGCTACCTGACGAGCTACCGCGGCGATGTCGCTGATGACCGCGCTGGCGGTGGGGAGGCGTCCGGCGCCACGGCCGTAATACAGGGTGTTATCTACGATATCACCGGAAACCAGCACTGCGTTGAAAACGCTGCTGACCGAGGCCAGCATATGGCTCTGTGGAACCAGCGCGGGATGAACGCGCACACTGACCGCCGCGTCGGTTTTCTTGATGACGGCGAGCAATTTCATGCGGTAGCCCATGTCGGCGGCGTGGGCGATGTCCTCGCGGGCCACCCCGCGGATGCCTTCGACGTACATCTCCTTAAGCGGGAACGGAAACCCGTAAGCCAGCGAGGCCAGTAGCGCCGCCTTGTGCGCGGTGTCGTGACCGTCAATATCAAGGCTGGGTTCAGCCTCGGCGAACCCGGCGTCCTGTGCTTCCTTCAACACCTGGTCGAAGGGCAGACCCTCGTTTTCCATGCGGGTGAGAATGTAATTACAGGTGCCGTTAAGGATGCCGTAGATGTTCGGGATATGGTTGGCGATAAGGCCTTCGCGCAGGGCTTGAATGATGGGAATGCCCCCGGCGACGCTGGCCTCGAAGCGAAGGTCGACTTTGTGTTCATCAGCAAGCGCGAAGAGTTCCGCGCCGTGCTCGGCTAGAAGCTTTTTATTGGCGGTGACCACCGGCTTGCCCGCTTTAAGCGCCTCGATGACCAGTTCGCGGGCGATGCCCACGCCGCCGATGAGCTCGATAATGATGTGAATGTCAGGGTCATGAATGACCGAGCGCGCATCATTGGTGAGCATGGAACGATCCACTTTCACGCCGCGATCACGCTCCAGATCCAGATCAGCGATCTTGCGCAGCGTTAATTTAACCCCGGCGCGGCTGGCAATCAGGTCACCGTTGCGCTGCAAACCTTCCACCACACCTGCTCCGACAGTGCCGAAGCCAAGGAGTCCCAAACCGATTTCTTTCATGTGTTTGCTCCGCTTTTACTTTTTATATTCTTCGAGCACGTAGGGCAGGATGCCGCCACTGCGGTAGTACTCGATCTCGACTTGCGAGTCGATGCGGGCCTTCGCTTGAAAGGTGACATCGCCGGCCTGCACGGTCAGGCGCTTGCCAGGGGTGAAGTTGTCGGCCAGGCCGGTGATGGTGAAGGTTTCGCGTCCGGTAAGACCAAGGCTTTCCGCGGTCTGGCCATCGACGAATTCCAGCGGCAACACGCCCATCTCGACGAGGTTGCTGCGATGGATACGTTCAAAGCTTTCTGCGATAACCGCTTTGACCCCAAGCAGATAGGTGCCTTTCGCCGCCCAGTCACGCGAGGAACCGGCACCGTACATTTTACCGGCTAGAATCACCAGCGGCGTGCCTTCGGCGATGTAGGCCATGGAGGCATCATAGATAAACTGCTCTTTCTCCTCCGGGAACTTGACGGTCAGTCCACCGTCAGAGCTGGCCAGCTTATTGCGAATACGGATGTTGGCGAAGGTGCCTCGCATCATTACTTCATGATTACCACGACGGGCGCCGTAGGAGTTGAAGTCGTCCTTGGTGACGCCCTTGCTGATGAGGTATTCCCCGGCCGCGCTCTTCACGGGAATTGCTCCGGCAGGGGAGATGTGGTCGGTGGTAATGAAATCGCCGAAATAACCGAGCACACGGGCGCCGCTGATGTCGGCGAGTTCGCCCGCTCCGGCGTTGCCAGCGAGGAAGGGCGGCTCCTGGATGTAGGTGGATTCGAGGTCCCACTCGTACACCGGCGAGGTTTCGCTGGGGAGCTGGTTCCAGGCCGGGTTCGACTCGGTGATGCCGCTGTACAGTTTGCGGTAGGTGGCCGGGTCGGCGGAGAGGGAGAGGTACTCCTTGATCTCTTCGTCGGCGGGCCAGATATCCTTCAAGTACACGGGTTGGCCGTCGCTGCCGGTGCCGATGGGGTCGTTGGTGAGGTCAATATCGACCCGTCCGGCCAGCGCGTAGGCGACCACGAGGGGCGGTGAGCAGAGGTAGTTGGCGCGCGTTTGCGGATGGACGCGGCCCTCGAAGTTGCGGTTGCCGCTGAGCACGGCGGCGGCGACGATGTCGCTGTTCTTGATCGCTTCCTCCATGCGCGGATCCAGCGGACCGCTGTTGCCAATGCAGGTGGTACAGCCATAGGCCACGGTATAGAAGCCGAGTTGCTCAAGGTACTTGTTCAGGCCCGACTTGTTCATGTACGCGGTGACCACGCGAGAGCCGGGGGCGAAGCTGGTCTTGATGGCCTTGGAAACGCTGAGGCCTTTTTCCACCGCCTTCTTCGCGAGCAGGCCGGCCGCGAGGAGGACGTGCGGGTTGGAGGTGTTGGTGCAACTGGTGATAGCGGCGAGCACCACGGAGCCGTGGTGGATTTCGCCGAGGCCCTCGACGGTGGCTTTTTTATCGAGCGCTTCAGGGGCGAGACCAAAGCCGCGCTCTTTCAGCGGGGCGGTCAAATCCTTCGCAAATGCACTTTTAACCTGGCTGACCGCGAGGCGGTCTTGCGGACGCTTCGGACCGGCGAGGCTGGGTTCGAGGGTGGAGAGATCGAGTTCGACCACGCGGTTAAACACAGGCTCGGCGGCGTCGGCATCGCGGAAGAGGCCTTGCGCCTTGCAGTATTTCTCAACCAATTCAATCTGTTCCTCGGAGCGCCCGGTTTCGCGGAGATAACGCAGGGTTTCGCCGTCGATGGGGAAGTAACCCATGGTGGCGCCGTATTCGGGCGCCATGTTCGCCACGGTGGCGCGGTCGGCGAGGGATAGTCCGGCGAGGCCTGGGCCGGTGAATTCGACAAACTGACCGACCACACCTTTCTCGCGAAGAATTTTCGTCACCGCAAGGGCGAAGTCGGTGGCGGTGACGCCGGCAGGCATCTTGCCAGTGAGGCGGAAGCCGGTGACCACGGGGGTGAGGAGCGGGATGGGTTGGCCGAGCATGGCGGCTTCGGCCTCAATGCCGCCTACGCCCCAGCCCAGAACGCCGATGCCGTTAACCATAGTCGTGTGGGAATCGGTGCCCACGAGCGTGTCGGGATAAGCAATGGTGCGGCCCTCGCTATCGGTATCGGTCATTACGCACTTGGCGAGATACTCGAGGTTGACCTGATGGCAGATGCCGAGGCCGGGCGGAACGATTTGCAACTTGTTAAATGCGTTCTGACCCCAGCGCAGAAAACGATAGCGCTCGCCATTACGTTCGAATTCCTTCTCAACGTTACGGGCGAGGGAATCGACATCCTCGGCGGAGTCGACCTGTACCGAGTGGTCGATGACCAGGTCAACGGGGATAAGAGGTTCGATTTTCGCGGGATCCTTGCCGGAGCGCTGCATTGCGCTGCGCAGGGCGGCGAGGTCGGCCACGCACGGCACGCCGGTGAAATCTTGCAAGAGGACGCGCGCGGGCTGAAACGGGAATTCCGCGTTTCCATCGGCATCCGGGCTCCATTTTGCAAAGGTTGTGACGTGTTCAGTGTTGTAAGCCGGATGGCCTTGAAGACGAATAAGTGATTCCAACAGGACTTTCACGGAGAAGGGCAACCTGCTGATTCCGTCATGGCCCTGTGCCTCCAGTTCGGACAAACTGTAATAATGCACGGCCTTGCCGTTCGACAATGTGATGGTCTTCAAGAGTGATGAAAATGCGCTCATAATTCTCGTCCCTTCAGGTTGATTAAAAACCGTGAAACGTATGAGTTTGGCTTACGCTTGTCAATCTGCGGGCGGCATTATGGCTTGGTAAATCATGCATAAACAAACGGGCTTAAATGTAGGCCAAACATTTCGTCACCCATGGCTTCATAATGTGATGCATGCAATCCGGTGTGCGCTCTGTTTGTTGAGTGCATCGCGGTATGATTCAAACCCATTGCAAGGCCCGTCACATGAAGTTGAATTACGCCTTCCCTGCACGTGCTTCAGTTGAGGGTAGGCAGGTTTACCGGGCAGCTGCGCGCATGGTGACTTTCCGGTTTTGCAAGGACTTCTATACCTTTTTGCGCAGCACGCATGGCGACGTTGTGACGGCTTATTCGTGATGGAACCCGATTCACTGATGTTAATCACCAAATCGGGTCCGTTTTCTTGCCGGCAAGCAGAACAAACACCAAAAAAAGTTTTGCGCGAGTACTTTCCTCGGTTAAGGCACTGTTCGATTTTAGGCAAAAAAGCCCATAAAAAAGCCGGAAATGAACTATTTTCATTTTTTTTGAAAACATCGTTGACAGGGTGGGGGTCTAAACCTATTGTGTGCGCCACTTCACCAGTGACCGCGAGGTTGCTGATAAGTGAGCCGATTAAAAAAGTTTCAGTTTTTGTTTGACGGAGACGGCGGCTTTTGAGATTTTGATTCTCTGCTCTTTGAAAAGAAAATATGCACATGCATCGCTTCGTGTCAGAGGTGATGTGGTTTGTGCGAGTATACGTCAATTCGTTTTTTAAATCTTAAGGCCGGGTTAATCGCCGGCCGGTCAGAAAAAATTCTTCTGGTCTTCGGACCGGATGCTCAAATTTTTCTCTTCGGAGAGTTTGATTCTGGCTCAGAACGAACGCTGGCGGCGTGGATTAGGCATGCAAGTCGAGCGAGATTTCAGGGATCAAGTCTTCGGACAAGTGAACTGAATGAGAGCGGCGAAAGGGTGAGTAATGCCTGGGTAATTTGCCTTCAAGTCGGGAATACCTCCGGGAAACTGGAGTTAATGCCGGATGTGATGAGTCTTCGCATGGAGACGACTTTAAAGGCGGGTAGCAATACCTGTCGCTTGAAGATAAGCCCAGGTCCTATCAGCTTGTTGGTGAGGTAACGGCTCACCAAGGCTTACGGGTAGCCGACCTGAGAGGGTGATCGGCCACACTGGGACTGAGACACTGCCCAGACTCCTACGGGAGGCTGCAGTCGAG
>JBMTVS010000081.1:0-9443 GCA_049451655.1 Kiritimatiellia bacterium
CGGGATGGTCATTTCCGTGTGGGATGTGCTCGCGGCTGATAAAGCGGAGCATGCAGCGGCGGGAATTTCGATTTGATATCGAGGCTTACTCCGTTATGTTCGCGCCTGACCATTTACGGGAGCAACTATCATGGAAGACATCCGGGACAAACTGTCCGAAATTAAGCAGAGCTTGAATGAGCTCAGAGGTTATCTTTGACGTCGATGCCAAACGACTGAAACACGAAGAACTGGAAGCGCGCTCGGCGGCGCCGGATTTCTGGAACGACCAGAACAAAGCCAAGGCGGTTATCGCCGAGACCAACGCGCTGAAGAATGTGTTCGAGCCTTACGACCAGCTCGCCGCCGGGGTCGATGACCTCGAGATGATGCTGGAGCTGGTGGAGGCCGAAACCGATGATGGCCAGCGGCGTGAAGCGGAGAAGGAATGCGCCCGCCTGATGGACGAGCTGGAAAAAGACCACCGGCGCTTCGAAATCCAATCGCTGCTCTCCGATGAACTGGACGCGAACAACGCCTACCTGAGCTTAAATGCCGGGGCTGGCGGCACCGAATCTTGCGATTGGGCGCAAATGCTGCTGCGTATGTTCTCACGTTACTGCGAGCGATCGGGATTTGACGTTGCCGTGCTGGATATCCAGCGCGGTGAGGAAGCAGGGATCAAGAGTGTGACCATTCAAGTCAGCGGCAATCACGCTTACGGCTACCTGAAGGGCGAGCGCGGGGTGCATCGTCTGGTACGCATCAGCCCGTTTGATTCGAACAAGCGACGCCACACCTCGTTCGTGGCCTGCGATATCGTGGCGGAAATCGACGACTCCATTGATGTCAAAATCGAGGACAAGGATTTGCGCGTCGACACCTTCCGGGCCAGCGGCGCGGGCGGTCAGCACGTGAATAAGACCGATTCGGCCATCCGCATCGTGCACATCCCCACCGGCGTGGTGGTATCGTGCCAGGCCGAACGCTCCCAGCACGCCAACCGCGACAAGGCCATGAAGATGCTGGCGGCGCGCCTTTACGAACTGGAGCGCGATAAGCAGAGCAAGGAAATGGAAAAGTTCTACGGCGACAAGGGTGAGATTGCCTGGGGCAGCCAGATCCGCTCTTACGTGCTGCAGCCGTATCAGATGGTGAAGGACCACCGCACCGATGCGGAAACCGGCAATGTGGACGCGGTATTGGATGGCGATCTCGAGCTGTTTATCGAGAGCTACCTCAAGATGAAGAAGTCGAAAAAATGAACATCCTCGAGCAGATCATAGCCGACAAAAGAATAGAAATAGCCGCCGCGCGGGAAAAGGTCTCGCTAGCGTCCATGCGCGAGCAGGCGCTGGCGCGGTCGACGCCGCCGGATTTTCGCGCCGCATTGTCCGCGCGACCGGTCGGTTTGATTGCCGAGGTCAAGCGACGCTCGCCATCCGCCGGCATGATTCGTGATCCCTTCGACCCGGCGGAAATCGCACGTGCGTATGAGCAGGGCGGAGCGCAGGCTTTGTCGGTGTTGATGGACGGCAAGTATTTTGGCGGCGGCGCGGATGATTTCCGCGCGGTGCGCGCGGCGGTATGCCTCCCGCTGCTCTACAAGGAGTTCGTCGTGGACGCTTGGCAAGTTTGGCACGCGCGGGCGCTGGGCGCTTCGGCGGTGCTGTTGATTGTGGCGGCCTTATCCCCGGAGGACTTGCGCGCGCTTATGGATGTGATTGATGAGGCGGGTTTACAAGCGTTGGTGGAAGTGCACGACGAGGACGAGGCGCGTGTCGCGGTCGAGGTGGGTGCCACGATCATCGGCATTAATAACCGTAATTTGAAAAACTTCGTTACTACGCTCGAGACCACAGGACAGGTTGCAAGGAACTTGCCGCCTGATGCGTTCGTGATCAGTGAGAGCGGGATTCGCAACGCGGAGGATGTGCGTCACGTTCAAGCCTTGGGCGCCAGGGCTGTGCTGGTTGGTGAGCATCTCTTGCGCAAGGACGACCTCGCCCGGGCTGTAGGCGAGCTCATGGAGCCGGCATGGATGTCTTTGTAAAAATCTGTGGTATCGCCAACCGGGGCGATCTTGAGGAGGTGGCGGCCATGAAGCCGAATGCCCTCGGTTTTATTTTGTGGCCCGGTTCGCCGAGAAATGTCGATCCTGATGCACTCGCATCATGGTTGCGTTCCATATCTACGAACGCTTTGAAGGTCGGCGTTTTCGTAAACCCTGACCTCAAGGAGGCGGCCCGCCTCGCCCGGCGCATCGGATTGGATGTGGTGCAGGTGCACGGGGACATCAAATCGCAAGCCGTGGATATTGATGGCGTCAAGATTTGGCAGGCGGTTCATGCCGACCGGATGAAACCCGGCGAAGCGGGATTGCGCGGGCGCGTTGACGCTTACGTAGCCGACACTTATAGTAAGGAAATGCCGGGTGGCACGGGTAAAACCGGAAATTGGGAGGCCATCCGGGCATTGGTGCAAGCGAGTTCCACACCAGTCTTGCTTGCTGGCGGCTTGCGTCCGGTTAATGTGCGCGAAGCAATCAGTGTGGTGCGCCCTTGGGGCGTGGATGTCAGTAGTGGCGTTGAAGAGCGTCCCGGAAAGAAAAATTTGGAACAGGTAAGGGAATTTATACGGCTATGTCGAACTTGGTAACTCAACCGGACAAGCGCGGGCACTTTGGCCCTTACGGCGGCATGTATGTGCCGGAAACGTTGATGGCGCCGCTCACCGAGCTGGCCGCGCGCTATGAACAGGCGCGTAAGGATCCATCCTTCAAGAAGGAACTTGCCTACTATCTGCGTGAATTCGTCGGTCGTCCGACGCCACTTTTCTTCGCGCGGCGTATTTCGGAGGAGCTGGGCGGCTTGCGGGTTTACTTCAAGCGCGAAGATCTCTGTCATACCGGAGCTCATAAAATCAACAATTCCCTGGGACAGGTGCTATTGGCAAAGCGCATGGGCAAGTCGCGCATCATCGCCGAAACGGGAGCGGGTCAGCATGGCGTAGCCACGGCTACGGTGTCGGCGATGTTCGGTCTGGATTGCGTCATCTACATGGGCAAGGTCGATATGGAGCGGCAGGCGCTGAACGTCTCGCGCATGCGGCGGCTCGGCGCCGAGGTGGTCGCGGTTACCGCCGGACAACAAACGCTCAAGGAAGCGATCAGCGAGGCCATGCGCGACTGGGTGACCAATGTCCGCAACACGCATTACATCATCGGCTCGGCGCTGGGGGCGCATCCATATCCGCTTATGGTGCGGGATTTTCAGAGCGTCATCGGACGCGAAGCGCGCCGGCAGATCTTGAAGCTCGAAGGTCGGCTTCCGCACTGGCTGGTGGCCTGTGTGGGTGGGGGGAGCAATGCCATCGGTTTATTCCATCCCTTTCTCGCGGACGCGAAGGTCAAGATGCTAGGCGTTGAGGCGGGTGGCGATGGCATCAAGCCGGGTCGCCATGCCGCACGTTTCGCTGATGGCAAGCTGGGTGTTTTGCAAGGTACGAAGACCTACGTGCTGCAAGACAAGCACGGGCAAATCATGCTGACCCACTCGGTTAGCGCCGGGCTCGACTACGCGGCGGTGGGTCCGGAGCACAGCTTGCTGCGCGACCGGGGTCGGGTTGAATATGCCTATGCAACGGATGCTGAGGCCATGGACGGGGTGAATGCGGTTAGCCGGCTTGAAGGTATTTTACCCGCGCTGGAGACCGCCCACTCCATCGGGTACATGCTGCATCATCGTGAGCGCTTCAAGAAGGGGCAGTTGGTCATCGTCAACATGTCCGGTCGCGGCGACAAGGATGTCGCGCAAATGGAAGAATGGGATGCCGCTCAGGCGGCTGTTGCGACCAGCAAGAAGGGGAAGGACGTCCGGAAGTGAGTCTGAAGAGCATGACTGGCTTCGGCCAGGGATTCGCACACGTGAGCGGTTTGCGCGCCGATGTCGAAATCAGTTCGGTCAATCGCAAGCAACTCGATGTCCTAGTCAATCTTCCGCGTGCGCTTGCTACCCTCGAGCCGTGGGTGGTGGAAAAGATTTCACATGCGGTATCGCGTGGTCGCGTGCAGGTGCAGGTTGCCTTGCAGGCTACGGGTGAAGTCGCCGCGACCAAGGTTCAGGTGGACGACCGCCTGGCGATGGCAAGTTTGAAAGAGATGCGCCGGGTGGCGAAGAAACTTGGCATCAAGGATGATGTCGGCCTGTCTGATTTGTTGCGCATTCATGGTGTGCTGGTGCTCCGCGAAGCCGGGGAGGATGTAGAGAAGGTCAAACCGGCGATTGAAAAGGCGCTCGACCGCGCGATGCGGGCGTTTGCTTTGATGCGCAAGCGCGAGGGTGAGGCACTGGCCCGGGATTTTTCGAAACGCATCGAAACCATGACCGTTCTCGCAGATCGTATAGGGCGACGCGCCCCGGCGCTGACTGCGCATTACCGGACGATGTTGCGCGAGCGCATTCGAATGCTTGCCGGCGATATCGCCATCGGCGACGAACGCATTGAGAAGGAAGTGGTGATGTTTGCCGACCGGGCGGATATCAGCGAAGAATTGACCCGTCTGCGCAGTCATCTACAGCAGGCGCGCGGCATGATGCGGCAAAATGAACCGGCGGGGCGGTCCCTTGATTTTCTAGCCCAGGAAATGTTCCGGGAAATCAATACCATCGGCTCAAAGGCAGCCGACGCGACGATTTCCTCCGTGGTTGTTCAATTCAAGGCGGAATTGGAAAGGTTGCGCGAACAGGCGCAGAATATCGAATGATTGATCCTGAACATCGTCCGTTGTTGATTGTGATCTCCGCGCCCTCCGGCACGGGCAAGACCACACTTTGCGATCGTTTGATTTCCGAGTTCCGGTCGATGAAGTATTCGGTTTCCTGCACCACCCGTTCGCCGCGTGACGGGGAGATCGACGGTGTTGATTATCACTTCATCGATGAAGCATCATTTCAAACCAGGATCAGTGAGGGCGCGTTTCTGGAGCACGCGATGGTGCATGGAAAGCATTACGGAACGTTGAGTGAAGCCGTGCTGCAAAATCTGGATCAGGGCATTGATGTGTTGATGGACATTGATGTTCAGGGTGCAGCCCAAATTCGCGAGGCGATTCAACACGGTGCGCAGCATGAAGCCTTGCGCCGGGCTTATGTGGATGTATTTATCGCGCCGCCTTCACTGGACGTTTTGCGTGCGCGCTTGAAGGGGCGCGGCAAGGATTCAGACGAAGTGATCGAAAGACGCATGCAACAAGTCGAGCAAGAGTTGTCCTGCTGGCGCGAGTATGATTACTTCATTATCAATGATCGACTTGATGCGACGTATGACACGTTGCGTTCCATTATCATCGCCGAACATCACCGTCGCACGTAAAAATAGTCGAGCGGCATCGCGGATGAATTGTTTGCGCAAAAATATTTTTTGAAAAATTTTTCATGTCCATGGTTGACGACAAAATTTTTCGTTCCTATTCTTCAACCAACAAAAGAGATCTGCATCGTGAATCGAGTTCAACAAAAAATATTTTTCAGGAACTGATCGTCACACGCATCATGTCTTCAACCTTTTCATTGTTTGAAAACTTTTTCCCGCTTACCTCACCGGTTGCGCAACGCGTTCAAGACGCCCATCTCATGCGCGCGGGTCTTTGTATCGAAACCATCATCGCGCATCGTGCCGGACAAGTAGACGTCCGTTAATTCATCAGGAACGCGAACGTGCATGATTCCTCGATCTGTAGACAGAAAAAGTAACCCCTAAAACATGAGAAGGGAGGGAAACAGACATGGCAAAGAAAGCAGCTAAGAAAGCCGCCAAGAAGGCTCCGGCCAAGAAGGTAGCGAAGAAAGCCCCGGCCAAGAAGGTCGCGAAAAAGGCCCCGGCCAAAAAGGCCAAGGCCAAGGCGAAAAAATAAAACCGTATTCACGTACGGTTGATTCCCGTTAGGGAATCACATCAAATGACGGTCTGAGACGCTCCAAGTCGATGACCGTCATTTGTTTTTTTTCTAGTGCTTTATGTAACCCGGGGTCGTGTAACCGGAAAAGACTTTCTTGATGCAACTTGACAGGGCCACGAAATGTGGGCTAGAGAAACGACATGCCAACAAGATGTAGTGGGTATCGGGGTGGTCCCACGCCATGAAATGCCCCAAATGCAGTCATTTGGACGACAAGGTAATCGATAGTCGGTCCATCCGGAATGGCGATGTTATTCGTCGTAGACGGGTATGCTTGAACTGTGGGCATAGATTCACGACCTACGAGGAAGTGGTAAAAGCCAGTTTGCGCGTCATCAAGCGTGATGGGCGGCATGAGGATCTTGATCGCAGAAAACTGCTCGGTGGCGTGGAGCGCGCCTGCGAAAAGCGTCCCATCAGCGTTCAGCAAATTGAATCGGTAGTCGATACCATTCTCGGACAGCTTGAAGCTGAATATGAGCGCGAGGTACCCAGCACGGTGATTGGCCAGAAAGTAATGGATCAGCTCGAGGATCTGGACGAGGTCGCTTATGTCCGCTTCGCTTCAGTCTACCGGCGCTTCCGCGACGTGAATCAGTTCTTGAACGAAGTGGAATCGTTGATCAGTCGCGAGTAATTCGATGCATCTTGTTGAAACTGCTGAAGCGACTGCGCAGAGCAATATGGAAGAGTTGGTGCTGCTCGCCGGTGTTGATCCGGTTTGTGCGTCAGACGTTGCAGGCGCCATCATGACCTTTTGCCGCGCGCGTCATGGCGGCGAGGATGTTCATCGCGACTATCACTTGTTCCTGATCGAGCGCTCGGGTTTTCGTTGCGAGAATGTCGAGTCGTTGGTGGACCATCGCGATTTACTGAACGCTTTGCGCGCTTCAAATGATCCGGCGGCGCTTTACGAGGCGTTTCGTCGTGGTCTGGTTTATCCGGTCGCCTCCGACGTCGATACTTCCGGGCGGATGTTGATGGTCAACTTGAAAAAAATACACGTGCGGCCGCACGAGGATACGCCGCTGAATGAGTGGCCGGTGGTGGAACGACTGGTCGATTGGGTCAGCGCCTGGCGTCGGGGAAGCAATACGTGCGCCACGCTGGGCATCCGGGGTGCAGAGCAGGGAGCCTGGCGGGAATTTTTGCCATCAGCAATTGTCCGCAGGGGTGAGCATCTCGGTTTGCAAACCCTGCGTTTCGTATGGCTCGACTAAATACATTTAGTCGAAAAGACACAAAAAAGCGCGGCTGGAAAAGCCGCGCTTTCGCAATCGTGATTACTTGCGGGCGTAGCGTTTGTTGAACTTGTCGATACGTCCTGCGGTATCAAGCATCATCTTCTGGCCGGTGTAGGCCGGGTGCGAAGCGCCGCTGGTGGAGCAATGCACGACGTGGTACTCAATACCGTTGATGGTTTCACGCTCCTTGGAGGACAGGGTGGAGCGGGTCAGCAAGCGACTGCCGGTGGGGGCGTCGATAAAACAAACATGGTTGAGGGTAGGATGGATGTCAGCTCTCATGATTTTTTCTCCCGGGCACGTTTTGCGGCGTGCCCTTCTTTCAATAAGGTTGGCGAAAATAGCAGGATCGAAACGTCTGTAAAGGATATTTTGCGCTTCAATTGTCAGCATTCCCTGCTAAAAATCCTGCGTTTATGAAAGTTTATCTCGACCTTATGCGGCACGTGCTAGAGCACGGCTCCACAAAAACCGACCGCACCGGGGTCGGTACCCGCAGTGTTTTCGGCTATCAGATGCGGTTCGATCTTGGCGATGGGTTTCCGGCGGTAACGACCAAAAAGCTTCATTTCCGCTCGATCATTCATGAGTTGCTGTGGTTTCTGCGCGGTGACACCAACATCAAGTATTTGCGGGAGAACGGCGTAACGATTTGGGACGAGTGGGCGGATGCGGACGGCAACCTCGGACCGGTGTACGGAGCCCAATGGCGCTCCTGGCCTTCGCCGGACGGCGGAACGATAGATCAAATTGCGGGGATCGCACAGCAGCTCAAATCCAATCCCGACTCGCGCCGTCTGGTCGTCAGCGCGTGGAACGTGGCCGAGCTGGACCGGATGGCCCTGGCGCCATGCCATTGTCTTTTTCAGTTTTATGTGGCAGAGGGTCGGCTTTCCTGCCAACTCTACCAGCGTAGCGCGGATGTTTTTCTGGGCGTGCCGTTTAACATAGCCTCGTATGCCTTGCTTACCTTGATGATGGCTCAGGTAACGGGACTGCAGCCGGGCGACTTTATTCACACCCTGGGCGATGCTCATCTTTACGCAAACCATCTTGATCAGGCGCGCTTGCAGTTGACGCGCGAGCCATATTCTCTACCGGTGATGAAACTGAATCCTGAAGTCCGGTCAATTTTCGATTTTTGTTTCGAGGATTTTAAGCTCGAGGGGTATCAAAGTCATCCCGCCATCAAGGCACCCATTGCGGTATGAGCATGATGATCACGTTGGTCGTGGCGCTTGACCGCAATGGTTTGATCGGGCGCGCGGGTGATTTGCCGTGGCGTTTGCCGGCGGACTTGGCGCATTTCAAGAAAGTCACGCTGGGGAAACCTATTTTGATGGGCCGAAAGACCTTTGCCTCAATCGGTCGACCGCTACCGGGGAGGCGGAATGTGGTGTTGACCCGCAATGACGAATTTTCCGCGGAGGGCGTCGATGTTTGCCATTCGATTGAACAGGTGCAGGAGTTATTGGCAGGGGCGGGGGAAATCATGGTCATCGGCGGGGCGGAGATTTACCGGGCGTTTCTTCCTTTGGCGGGCCGGATGGTGGTAACCCTGGTTGATGGCGCTTTCGAGGGTGATACGTGGTTTCCTGCCTGGCCACCGGGGGCGGATTGGTTCTGCCGGGGGCGGGAACAGCGGGAAGCGGACGGGAAAAACCCCCATGCCATGGAATTTTTGTGGCTGGAAAAAGTGGAAAAAAAGTGAGCGCGGGGGTATCTTGTAGCGTCTTACAGGGGAAAGATAGGGGTTTACCTAATCAACCACAGGAGAAGCAACGATGAAGAAGTATATGATGGTAGCGGCCCTTGCGGGCATGATGGTATTGGCGGGTCAAGCTTGGGCCGGCAGCGGATGCTGCCCGATGAGCGGCGCCAAAAAGAGCGCGGAAAAGTCCGGCTGGGACAAGTGCGGCAGCGCCTTGAGCGGCATTGAATTGACCGCGGACCAAAAGGAAAAAGTCGCGGCGATTGAGGCCGATTGCAAAAAATCCTGCGATGGCAAGAAGTCCTGCGACGACTCGATGGTAAAAATCCGCGAGGTGTTGTCTGACGACCAGCGTGTCAAATTCGACGCGGCCAGCGGCTACGGCAGCTAAAATTCCATTCAGGAATGTTTTTAGAAACGGCGCCTGTTCGCGGGCGCCGTTTTTTTGTGGAGTCGGCGACATGGATCAAGGCAACATCGCGAGCCGATAGGTAAAGATGGTGGGGGATATGCTACAAAAGATAATCTCCGGGTCATCATGCAATTTCAG
>JBMTVS010000082.1:0-9305 GCA_049451655.1 Kiritimatiellia bacterium
TCAAGGTCGCCTTGGATAGCCAGCCCAAAGCAGCCGAACTCTATGAATTTAGCGATGAAGGAAAACTTGGCGGGAAGATTGGCACATTACCGTTGGAGTTCAATCTTGGCATGGCGGGTGTACGCTCCCAAGAGAATATCATCACCAACTGGATTCGATGGGCCGACAGCCAATCCAAAGCGTTGTGGAGTCACGCGGCGAATGGCGACCTGAAAATGAATGCGGTTATAATGAAGGATGGATTCCAGCCGGAAGTGATTCGTGACCGCTTGGTGGCTAACATCTCGCCTGCAGCCGCGGGCAAAAGATACACTGTTTTACTTGAGTCTACGATACCCTCACGCCCCCAAAGAGAGTTGTCTTTTACCATCGATTCGCTACCTTCGGGCTCAGCGCTCTATGAGTTACGGGATGATGGAGCCCTGGGCGCAAAAGTAGGGGTAACACCTTTCGAATTGCCGATTGGACTTGCCCAAGAGCTGCAATTTCTGCCCGCAGCAGGGTATGTCCACAAGGACTGGCGGATCTGGTCGCCCACGGAAATCTTGAAATGGCAGGCTGAGCCATCAGGGGAAACGGCATTTCGTCTGGCCTTCGCCTTGTATCAGGAGGGCTTTGCTGTAGAAACCGTATCCAAAAATATTTTCACCCTCAAGCCGGGTGCACCTTTCCCGGAGGGGGAAACCTTGACCTTTCCATTGATCACACCGGAGCAATCCGCCGCCCGGGAGTCCAGGGAATTACAGCGCGACCTCATCCAAATTCAGGGCGCAGCAGCCGTACGCGGCAACTGGGCCAGTGATCCTGATTGGCTGAGGCGTACCGCTACGGCAGGTTCCGAGCTGCGCCAAACCGATGGTTACGTGTGGAGCGGCCCGCCTGGCGAAGATCCCGGCACCAATGCCCCTGCAAAGCCCGAGCCGTGGTGGAAAAAAGTGCTTCCGCGCCGCTGACGAGTCCACCCCGCCTCATCGCAGAATCGGCGGGGAAATTGGCACCGGTATGGGGACAAAGATACAGCGGCCGAAATTTGAACAACTCTTTCCAGGATGATGCGTCCGGTTGATCCTCGCGCCGAATAAGATAAAAAGTCACCGCTCACCGGGCCGCGCTGCTCCAGCGCCTTTTCGAATATTTCGCCTATTTCGTAGTTGTCACTCGACTCCGCTAAACAGATTGGATACAGGACGTTTTTTCTGTGTTTTCCGCGTATTCTGTGGTTATACCCGTCCGACTCACGCGGCCATGCTGCATAAAGCGGGCTTCAGCTCGTAGCCGCGGATAAAAGCGGCGTCGCCTCGAGGACTCGTTGCCGCCGCACTCCAAATGCATGCCGGAAAAAGTATATGTCCCATAGCGGCCCGAACTCCGTCCCCCTTTTACCCTTTCTCCCTTTCTCCCTTTAACCCCTTAATCCTTTACTGATCACTGGAATCAACTCATCAATCTTAACCCGCTTCTGGGCCATCGTGTCGCGGTCGCGGAGGGTGACGGTGCGGTCTTCGAGGGTTTGGAAGTCGATGGTGACGCCGTAGGGGGTGCCGATCTCGTCCTGACGGCGGTAGCGCCGTCCGATAGCGCCGGCCTGATCGTAGAAGGTGGGGAATTCCGGCCGCAGTTCCTGGTAGACCTCGCGGGCGAGGTTGACCAGTTCGGGCTTGTTCTTGAGCAGCGGGAAGACCGCCGCCTTGAAGGGCGCGAGCTTGGGTAGGAAACGCATGACGGACCGCACCTCGTAACCCTCCGGCGCGGGTTTGCCTTCCTCGGCGGGAATGGGGCCGCCGCCCTGCTCCGACTTAGGCACCCACTCTTCGGCGAAAGCCTCGCACAGAACCACCAGCACCGCGCGGGTGAGGCCTGAAGCCGGCTCGATGACGTTGGGAATGTACCGCTCGTTCTTTTCCTGGTCGAAATACTCGAGCTTCTGGCTGGAGTGCTCCTGGTGCTGACTTAGGTCGAAACAACCGCGATGAGCGACGCCTTCGAGCTCGCCGAAGTCGGGCGCGGTGAAGGGGTAGAGGTATTCAACATCGACGCAGGCCTTGGAGTAGTGAGCGAGCTCGTCCGGTTCGTGATCGCGGAAGCGAAGATTCTCCTCCTTGATGCCCAGCCCGCGCCACCACTTCATGCGCTGTTGCTTCCAGAAATCGTACCAGTGCAACGAGTCGTCGGGATGGCAGAACCATTCCATCTCCATCTGCTCGAACTCGCGCGAGCGGAAAATAAAGTTTCGCGGCGTGACCTCGTTGCGGAAGGCCTTGCCAACTTGGGCGATACCGAAAGGCGCCTTGACCCGCATGGTGTCCATGATGTTCTTGTAGTTGAGAAAAATACCCTGCGCGGTTTCGGGGCGCAGGTAGGCCTTGGCCTCCTCGTCGCGAATGGCGCCTACATAGGTCTCGAACATGAGGTTGAAGGCGCGCGGCTCGGTGAGCTGACAATCGGTGTGCTGGCCGGCCTTCTTGCTGGGCTTGCGCGGGCATTCATAGCTGTCGAGCTGGTCGGCGCGGAAACGGGCCTTGCAGGCGCGGCAGTCAATCATGGGATCGTTGAAGCCGGCGACGTGGCCGGAGGCGACCCAGGTGCGCGGGTTTTGGATGATGGCGGAGTCGAGGCCGACGATTTGCAGCGGGTCGCCGTCGGGGCCAATGGGCGGGCACTCGACCATGTGCTTCCACCAGTCATCACGGATATTATTTTTGAGCTGGATACCAAGCGGTCCGTAGTCCCAGAAACCATTGAGTCCACCGTAGATTTCGGACGCTTGAAACACGAACCCGCGGCGTTTGCATAGCGCAGCCAGTTCTTCCATGAAAGCTTTACCGGATTTTGTCGTCATAGTGGGCAAATGGTGGGCCAAATGGGGCGGCAGGGTCAAGCTTGCACCCGCATTTGCGTTTTGGATTTATCCGCAGGATTGGTACATTTACAAACTATGTACCGACTTCTTTTCATGAACGGCAACCTGAAGGGCAAGCGCCTGACCATCAAACAGGGTGATTTGCTTTTTGGCAGCGGCGAAGATTGTCATGTGCGTATTCAGGATGATGAGAGGGTGGCCGGCCACCACGCGGTGTTGGAATACAAGCACGGTCAAGCGACGCTGCGTGACTTGGGTGCCTTGAACAAGGTGGAGGTGAATGACCACCCGGTAGTTGAACAGCGGCTTCGCCACGGTGACCGTCTGGCGATCGGCGATACGATTGTCGAGTTTCATGCGCCGGGGGCCAGGACGCCCCCGCATCAGCGACGGCGCTTTAGTAAAATGCAGGCTACCTCGATCGCGGCCATTGGCGGGGTCGTTCTTTTGCAGGTGGGGTTTGTTCTCCTTTTCCCAATATGGCAGCGAAACGCGGCGTTGGACGTGGCGTCGAAGCAGGCGGAGCAGCTTCCGCCGGCATCATCTGAAACACCTCAATCCAACCGTGAAAATGCCGAGGCCTTGGAGGCGCAGCCTGAACCAGAAACAAGCGAGATTCCGCCCGAAGAGCTTGCCGGGGTTCCACCCTCCAGCACCGAGCCGGAGGTTTCTGCGCAAGAGGCTGCGTCAGAGGTCACGCAACCTGTCGGTTATGAGCAGGAGCAGGAGGCGAGGGCGGAGATTGCGGAGGCGAGGGACAGGATGAAGCGCGTAGCGGAAGATGTATCCGTGCGAATGAAAGCTACCGTAAACGAGCAGCGGATAAGCATCTTTAACGTGGAGAGCGACCGCTTCCCGGCATCAGATGAATATGAAGAAATGCGGCGATTAAGGATTTTAATTCGAACCACACCCGAATTAGGAATGATCGATGGCGAAGAGGTGCGTGTCACTGTTCAATTTTTCGACCGCGTTGAAGGAGGGGGCGACGTTGTTTCAAGTTTGATGCGGGTACATGGCGGTGGTTTGAAGGTAGAGGGAGATTGGCCCGCCGGCGAGTCACGAACTGTTTCCGCCGCTTATGTGGTGCCTAAAGGACATCGTCAACGCGAGACAAGTTTGCTGGGGGAGCGTCGAAGGTATGAGGGGTATGTCGTGAGCGTTTTCTATCGAGAGGTGCTGCAGGATCGCTATGCGTTACCCCGGGATTTATTGGCCCTCTCTGAATGAATCTGTCCTGAATCGAAGCCCGGCTGGAAGGTCTACAACCATTACAGCCCTACAAATCGATGCCGATCGCTATCAGCGAGATTGACGAAACTTACCGCTGTTGCTGTGGCCAGCGGGCGCGGTCGGTAAGGAAGAGTTGATCGCGGCCGCTGATAAAGAAGGCCTCGGTAAGCGGGAAGTCGAGCGGAATCATCTCGCGGAAGATCGGATACCATGAACGATAAGGTCCGGTAACAATACCGCTCACATAAGGCAAATCGCGGGTTAGGGTAGTAAAATAAAGTCCACTGACTCGCTTCTGGATATCATTAATCTGGTAAAACTCCTCCAGCGTGTAGGGTATAAACAATGAGCTACAGTCGCCGTACCAGGCGGTCGCCCAGGGCATGTCGGTCCCCACCAGCTCATCCTCCTGCATCATGTTGGTCACCAGGGCGATGTAGCTTGGGTAATACGGAGGATACGGAACGCCGGTGCGCGGTGGCATCAAGGTCAAAATGAGTGGAACCGAATTCACAAAAACCAACGCGGCAATCACCGCGCCCCGCACGATAGGGATGATGATTTGCAGACGGTCAAGCAGGATGAAGAAAAAGGATAGTCCGTAAAGAATCATTAACGGCCAGAAAATCGCCATGGTTTGCATGCTGGATTCGCCGAAAAAGCAGGCGCTGAGGAACAAGCCGATGATGCCCGCGAGCAAACCAAAACGGAGAATGTGGACGTTTTCCCGGGTGAAGCGGAAGAAAAAGGTAGCGACAAACAACGCGGCCATGATGCCGGTTCCCGCGGCGGGCAGGGCGGTCTCGTAAAATTTGCCCGCATTGGCCTTCCACTTGATCTGCAAGGCATCGGCGTTCGGCTTGGGCTTTAATGCCTGTTCATACGAGCGGGCGAGAATGTCACTTGGCTGATTGTGGATGAGGTGAGTCGTCATACCGAAAGGCATGCCGACAACCTGAATGTTGCGGATGATCCAGGGCGAAACAAAAAGCGCGGTCAACGCAATCAACATCAACGCCGCCTGCCATCCCCGCCGCGGTGCCATGAAGGAGATGGCCACGACGATCACGACCAGAATCCATCCGGCGGCATAGCGGGTAAGGAAAGCGAGGGCGCACGCGATGGCGGTGAAAACAAGGGGCAGTATCCAGCGCGTCAGCGGTTCCTCTTCCACCAAACGTTCAGCAAGAATGAGTGCGAGGTAAACCGCCAGGGTAGCAAGCAGGGTGGCGAGCGGCAGGCTGGTGCCGGAAATACTGGTGGCCCACACGCGGTCGGTCAGGAAAAACACGCTGGCGCCCAGCAGCGCGATTCGCGGTTCAAAGAAACGGCGGGCGATCAGATAAATGAGGATTCCAGTTAAAATGGTGAACAAATTACCTAGCGGCACGATGGCCCGTTGCTCCGGTGGATAGGCGCGTACTTTCTGCCCCGGGTCAAAGGATCCACCAACCAGACGAAAGGCTTGGGCCAGCAGCCAGGGATATACCGGCGGGTGAATGATATCCGGCTGCTGGAGCATAATGGTGCGGGGGTCAACGCCATGTTGCTCGAAGTGCCAGGTGGTGGCGGGGCGTATGACCTTGGTGGTAAAGCCTTCACCCTCCATAAGGTTGCGGGCGATCTGGGCCTGATCCATCGCATCGGCATCTTTTAAACCCCAGAATTGCGAGATCCAGTAAACCGACATCAGCGCGATCACCGCGAAAAGGTAGATCCCGGCTTTGGCCAGCAGACTGCCAATACCCTCATCCACGTTGTAGATGAGATCCTGTACGCGCGACTCGAAATTTTTAGGGTTTACCGGTTCCTGTTTCACAATTGAAAAAACTAACGGTTACGGGCCATTAGGGCAATAGTTTCGATGTAAAAATCAAGTGAGCTCATGAAGTCCGTATTCGTTCAACTTCCGGTGCAGGGTGCGGCGGCTGATGCCGAGCTGCTTGGCGGCCCTGGTACGATTGCCGTTGCAGGCTTGAAGTGCCTGGGTGATGGCGTTTCGCTCTGCATCCTCCATGGAAAGCGAGGCTCCGGCCACCGGGCGCACGCTTGAGGTGCTACCACCACCGCCAGCGGCCGGGCGGGGCTGTGGCTCGCGGATCTCCGGCGGAAGGTCGCGCAACGTAATGCGGCGGTTGCGGGAGAGGACCACCATCCGTTCGATGGCGTTTCTAAGTTCGCGGACATTGCCCGGCCAGGAATAGCTTTGCAAGGCCTGCAGGGCATCGGGCGTGATGACGTCGATTTCCCGGTTGTTCTCGCGGGCGCTTATTTTCAAGAAGTGATCGATGAGCAGCGGGATATCTTCCATGCGTTCACGCAGCGGCGGCATGCGTATGGCCACCACGAAAAGGCGAAAGAACAAGTCCTCGCGGAACTCGCCCTTCTCCATCATGGCGCGGAGATCGCGGTTGGTGGCGGCGATGAGGCGGGTGTCGGTTTCGATGGTCTCCTGCCCGCCGACCCGCTCGAACCGCCGTTCCTCCAGCACCCGCAGTATTTTGACCTGGATGGCGGCATCGATTTCGCCGATCTCATCGAGAAACAGGCTGCCGCCGTCGGCGAGTTCGAAACGGCCACGCCGCCGCTCGGTGGCCCCGGTGAAGGCCCCTTTTTCGTGGCCGAACAATTCGCTCTCCAGCAGATGCTCGCTGAGCGCGGCGCAATGCACCGCGATAAAGGGCCCTTTCGAGCGGGTGCTTAGGCGATGGATGGCGTGGGCGACCAGCTCTTTGCCGGTGCCGCTTTCGCCTTCGATGAGGACGGTGGCGCGAGAGTCGGCGACCTGCTTGATGGTGTCGAAGACCTCCTGCATGGCGGGGGATTGGCCGATGATGTTTTCGAGGCCGAACTTCGCGTTGAGCTGCTGCTTCAGCGAGCGGTTCTCCTGCTCGACCGCATGGCTGCGGATGGCCTGCTTGAGGGTCATGTCGAGCTGGTCGAGGTTGATCGGCTTGGTCATGAAGCTGTAAGCGCCGCGGCGCATCGCCTCGACTGCCATGTCGATTGAGCCGTAGGCGGTCAGCATGATGCAGACTGGAGGCTGGGGCAGGGCAAGGACGCGCTGGAGCAGGACAAGGCCATCCATGCCGGGCATACGGACGTCACTCAGCATGGCATCGACGCTGTGCGTACTGAGAATTTCGAGAGCGCGCTGTCCGTTTTCCGCGATCAGGGTGGTGTAGCCGCGTTGCAGGGCACGAGCCAGGCCTTCGCGTGCGTTTTTCTCGTCGTCTACAATCAGGACAGAGGGTTTCTTGCTCATGATGATGCTTCGATGATGGTGGCAGCTTTTTCCTCGTCGGCCGGCTTGGGCGCCTTTAACAGGCGCACGCGGGCCTCCTCACGCGGGAGGTAGAGGGTGAAGGTGGTGCCGGCATCCGGTTCGCTATGGACCTCTAGTTCGCCGCCGTGATCGCGGATGATGCGCTGGACGATCATCAGGCCGAGGCCGGATCCTTCGTTCTTGGTGGTGAAGTAGGGTTCGAAGATCGCGCCGAGATCGCCGGCGGGGATGCCGGGTCCGGTGTCGGTGAAGGAGATAAATACGAAGCGATCGTTGAAGCCGAGGTTGATTTTCAGCAGGCCGCCGTTGGGCATGACCTGGATGGCATTGCGGATGATGTTGAAGAACGCCTGCTTCATCTGGTTCGGATCGATGCGGGTGGCGGGGAGGTCGTCGGCTTGTTCGACCTCGACCAGTACGTCGCGGTCTTTGATTTCCTGTTGCAGGAAGGCCAGAGTTTCCTCCAGGACGCTGTTAAGCTTGCGGGTTTCGAGCTGGGGTTGGCTAGGACGGAGGGCACGGAGGAACTGGGTGATGATCTGGTCGAGGCGGGTCACCTCGCGTTGGGCGATATGCACGAGTTCCTGCAGCGGCTCGCGGTCGGCATCGGCGAGATGTTTCATTTCGCGGTCGAGGAGCTGGAGGTGGATGGTCAGGGAGTTCAGCGGGTTCCCGATCTCGTGGGCCACCCCGGCTGCGAGGAGGGTGATAGCGTGGAGGCGTTCCGACTCAATGGTCTGGGTTTCCGCATGACGCTCGCGGGTGATGTCGCGGAGGATCATCACCGCACCGCGCTCCTTCGCATTTACCGCCGCCAGCGGCACCACGTAGAAGTCGAGGAAACGGTGTTTCGGGTAATTGATTTCTATTTCGCGGCTTACCAGGCGCGACCACTCCTGCTCGTCCAGTTTCAGGATGTGGCTCCACTCGATATCCGGAATAAAACGCGACACCTTCGTACCGGCGGCATTCGTCAGGTCGAAGCCTAGCATGCTCTCCGCCGCCCGGTTCGCGTAGGTGATGCGCCCCTGGCCATCCAGCACAATCAACCCCTCCTGAATCGCATGAAAGATCGTCTCAAGAAGCCCTTTTTCCCCCGCCAGTCGCAGAAACTGCGTCTGCAAACTCCCCGCATCCAGCTTATCCAGCCGCTCGATGAGTTTATCTAAAAAACCCGATTTCATGAGACTACCCTACCGCACTTGCGACATTTTGTCACTATCGTGGCCGTGCTGGACCCGGTGGCTTGGCTGGTCAGGGTGAAGTTACGTCCGCTGCCGGAGATAGGGTTTCCTGGTAGAATTCCCACTGGTTAGCACCCCCCGCGAGCGTTGGCAGCGGGTCATGTCCCACGCCGTTCAGTTCAAGGTATTCGTGGTCGATGCCTAATGACATGAGGTGGTCGCGCAGTTTGCGGTTGTTCGCCAGCAGACTGTCTGCCGTGCCGACCTTGATGCGGATGCGGTGGTCGGACGGAAGTTGCCCCGCACGGGTTGTAGCCCAGGTCTGCGGATGCTGCGCGAGGTAGTAATCATTGTCGCTATCGTAGACGGCTTCGAAAAGTCTGCGGCGCGACTCGATCGGCGCCAGGTTGGGATCGTCTTCGAGAAAATCCAGCTGCAAGGGCCCGGCCCCAAGCAACGAGCAAGCCCGGAAGAGATCGGCATACTTCAACCCGAAGCGGCCGGCTCCGTGTCCGCCCATGCTGAAGCCCTCCACGACGCGTCCCGCCCGCGAAGCAATGGTGCGGAAGGTGCGGTCCACATAAGGAATTAACTCCCCGATGATAATGGATTCCACCGGACTCGTGCCGTTCTTGCTGTCGCACCACATACTGTTCGGGAGACCGTTGGCCATGACCACGATGGCGTGGGGCATTTGGCCGTTGACCATGGCGTCGCGGAAAAACTGGCACAGGGAGGCAAT
>JBMTVS010000083.1:0-9228 GCA_049451655.1 Kiritimatiellia bacterium
CGTAATCGTACACTTACTCGTACACGCTGATCTCAATAGTTGAGGATGAGTCGGCCTTTGAACGGAAACCAGGCGGGAAGGTCTTCGACCATCCCCGCCTTACTATTCGCGATTAAGAATCCAAAATCGCCCGCCTTCCCCGCCGCAAAAAAAAATCAAAAAATACCCCAAAAATACCCCCTTTGGGGTATGGCGGAATTTGGACGGGTGCTCTAGGGTCACGCACAACCAAAAGGGGAAACCGGTTATGACGATGATGAAACATTTGAAAAAAGTGTTGATGGCGCTGCTGCTGGCAGCGGGGATGACGGGAAGCGTGAACGGGGCGTTGTTGTATTACGACGTGGCTGATGTGGATATTGATGATCCCAATAGTTACACCTACAACCCGTTGACCGGCACCGGTGCGTTTGGACCTGGCGGTTTCGGGCTGGAAATCGTGCCGGGCGATTATGCGGTTGTGGGGGGGGGGGGGGGGCAAATTCTCACTTCCAATGGCTCCTCGATCATCCGGATGGATGGCACCGAAACCATTGACGCCGCAAGTGGAACGTGGGGCAGTGGTTTTAAGAGCTTCTTTGACATGCCCGTAGGTGACACCGACTATTTCGGCATACGGTATGATGCCGGTTCCGGGTATGGATATGGATGGATTCAGGTCCAACACGACGTGGATCGTGATGCCATCCTATTGGCTTCTGCATTTAACGAAGGCGCACCGATCACTGCAGGTCAGGGCGGCGGCGGTGGCGGTGAAGGCGGATCCGCGGTTCCGGAGCCGGGCACGGCAGCGATGTTGACCATCGGCGTGGCGATTTTGAGCGCGTCGAGACGGCGGTTTCGGCGGGAGGGGTGAATTTTTGTTGCGGCGGGGGAGGTTGCGTTAGACGGGGTTATGAAGGGATTTGAGTGTACGAGGTACGTGCACGAGTACGGAGATTTCATTCACACGTAATCGTACACGTACTCATACACGCGAATCTGAAACGTGGAGGATGGATGGGCCGGTGAATGGCAACCCGGCGAGGCTCATGTTTCTTTTCATGCTCACGGCTCGGACCCACGCCAGAGGCGGGCCACGGGGAGCCTCGCCCTCCAGAGGTGGGGGGCATGGGACGGAACATGAATGAGACGGAACGACTAAAGGGGTTGATGCTTCCTCGCCCGGGCCGGACGGGGTTGAGAAAGAGATTGGGGTGTACGAGTACGGTGATGTGATCGATACGTGTTCGTTCACGCAAATCGGAATCTTGGAGGATGAATGGGCCGGTGGATGGGAACCAGACGGGAAGATCTTCGACCTTTCCCGCCCTACAATTCAATTTCGACAATCTCCGCCATAGGCGGATCCGCCTCCGGCGGGCAAAATCCAAAATCCAAAATCCCATGCCTCGTTCCATTCCTGCTTCTGCCCTGTCCAATGGTCCTCCGGAAATTCGCGCCGATGAGGTGCGCAATTTTCTTCGCCAGCTTGTGCCATGGGCGGCGCTTGCGGTGGGGTTGTTTATTGCCTGGATGATCTGGGTGACCTTGTTGTTTCGCGAGGTGGGGTTGCGGGACGCGATGGATAGCGCGCAGGCGGCGCGGCATCTGGCGCATGGCGACGGGTTTATTACCTCGGTGATCCGTCCGCTGGGCTTTTCCTTTGTGCAGGACCTGCAGGAGCATCCCGACCTTATCAATGCTCCCTTCATGACGGTGTTGATGGCGGTGTTATTCAATATCGGTGGCGATGGCGACCGGATGGTGGCGCTGGCTTCGGGACTGGGTTGGATCATGTGCGGCTTGTTAATTTTCGGGCTGACGCTGGATCTGACCCGCAAGAAGGGACTGGCTTATCTGGCGGCGGCTTTCTGGGCGGTGAACGTGGCGGGCGGATCCTTTGGGGTGTCCGGCGATAATGTGACCTGGTCGGCGGCACTGCTGACTGCGACCTTGTGGTTATGCCTGCGCGGGGAGCGGAGGGCGGATGACGCGCGGCGCGAGCACTGGAACAAGCCGCGCACCCTGGCCGAGATGCCGTACCGCTGGGCGGTGGCCAGCGGCGTGACGGCGGGCTTGCTGACGCTGTGCGAACCGGCGCTGACCCCGGCGGTGTGGATTCCACTGATCATCTTCTGGGTGCGCTGGCCCCACCGGGCGCAGGTGGCGCCGTTCTACATCCCGCCCAAGACCAGTATCAAGTATGGAAATGAGCAAGGATCGCGCACGGGATATTCGGTGCGGCTGGCGGCGGTTTTGTTCAGTCCGCTGTTGATCGTGGTACTGCCCTGGTACCTCCGCAGCCTGCTGATTACCTGGCCGGATTTGCCGGGCGTACTGCGCTCGTATTCCGCGCTGGCGTATTCGGATGCCTATCCCGGCGATTCGGTGTTTCGTTACGTGAAGCCCCCGGGCGAGACGGCGGCGACCTTCTGGATTCTGCATTTCCTGCCCGCGCTGCGCGATACGCTGGGGGCCTTGCCACGCTTGCCGGCGACGCTGTTCCAGTTTGCCGGGCTGGCGCCAATGCTGATCTTCGTGGTGGGGTTGTTCCAGAACCTCGAGCGGGCGCTGCGCGCGGTGCGCGGGGCCATGATCGGGATGTTCGCGCTGGCGGTGATCTTTTTCAGCCTGTGGTCGGTGGACGCGAAGAACTTTCTGGTCTTCGCGCCGATGGTTACGGCAGTGGCGGTGACCGGACTTTCGCAACTCATCTGGGCCCGCTATACCCCGCCGCGGCGGCGGATGCTGGTACTGGACGACGATGAGAAGCGGCATGTTTTATTCGACAAGAAGTTCTACTTCAACGACATCAAGCACGTATGGACGGCGGATGAAGCGATCGAGGCGCTGGAGCGGGAGACGTTTGATATCGCCTACCTGGATCATGACCTCGGCGGCACCATGCATGAGCCGTCGTGGGGGAGCACGAGAACCGGTTACGAAGTGGCGAAGTGGCTGGCGGAGCATCCGGATCACCGTCCGGCGCAGGTGTTTATTCACAGCCAGAATCCGGCGGGAACGGAGAAGATGCTGGCCGTGCTGCCGGACGCCGAAGTAGAGACGACACGGATGAAGGGTCCGCGTGGTTTTCTGGCCACGCTGAAGCGCATCCATCGGAACACCCGGCGGAAGCAGATGTATGCGCTGGCCATGCTGCTGGTAGCGTTGCCGCTGATTGAGGTGCGGATGAACAAGCAACGCATGCCGCGTCAGCGTCCGCAAATTCCGCCCGGGCTGACTTATATAATCAACAACGGCGAGGCCGATGACGTGGTGCTGACGGATGCGCCCTGGCTGGTGGCCTGGTATGGCCAGCGTCGTGCGGTATGGCTACCCCAGCGCACGGTGGACCTCGAGTTGATGCGCGAGCTGGGGGCGGAGTTCGACTGGGTTTACATCGCCAACGTCCAGCCCCGCGACCGGCGCGAGGTCGGCGACTGGTGGGGCGATCTGGTAACGGACCCGGAGGGATGGGATGAATTCAGGACAGTGGAGCCGCGGTTTAGGTTGGAGCGGGTGATGAAGCGGGAGCTGTAGGTAACGTTTCCGCCGGAGGCGGATCCGCCTTCGGCGGGCAACATCCAACATCCAACATCCAACATCCAACATTCAACATACAACGTTCAAGGGGGCGGGGCGTCCGTTCAGGAATGTCGCTTTATCTTTGGTTTGATGTTTGGTTTGATGGTCGTGAGCGTATGGAGCCGAGTGTGCATGTTCGTTTTCATGCTCACGGCTCCGGCGGAGCGGAGCCCTCCAGGTCGCGTTCGAGAAGCATGGGTTGAAGATGAAGAAATACGCATGCAAAAATAACATCATCTGCCCACGGCTCTGATGGAGCATGCTGGGAACATGAAAGGAGAACGTCATGATTAAGAACGGCTTGTTATTCATGCTTGTTGCACTGTTCATCCTACCCGGCGCGCGGGGTCAGACCGCGAATCTGGAACCGGCGCTGGATGCGTTCGTGCAATTTCTGGACGGGACGCAGGAACGAATCCGGGCGGAGCTGGCCGGGGTGGCGAATTCCCCGGAAGCGCGCGCGGGCGACTGGAGCGCCATCGAACCGCTCCTGCTGGAAGCGGGCAAGCGTGCAGGGGCACCGGGTGCGTGGTTTTATATTCAGCCGGATGGTTCGTATTACCGCGTGGGAGACGGGTTGACCGGAATTAGTCTGGTTGATCGCCCTTACTTTTCAGGCCTCTTTGCCGGCGAGCCAGTGTCCGGATTTCCCCTGACGGGCCGTTCAACCGGTCAGAAGTCTGCATTCTTCGCCGTGCCGGTGACCGGCGATGATGGTTCAACGAGCGGAGCCGTGGGTATGTCGTTGTTTCTCGAGGTCTGGCAAGCCGGCATTGGTAAAGCCTTGAAATTGCCGGCCCAATTGACCTGGTTTGTCATGAACACCAACGGATTGACCCTGTTGGATCGCGATGCAGCCTTCATTTTCATGAGCGTTTTGGAGGATGGCGGACCCACGTTGCGAGAAGCCGCCCAGCGCGCGTACGCTTCCGGGTCGGGCCCCATCAGCTATGAAATCGGGGGCAAACCGCGGGTGGGATTGTTTCGAAAACTCCCGGGCATCGACTGGTGGCTGGTAATGGCCGAAGTCGAGGCAGGTAGCTACACCGAAATTCTCAATCAGCTGGGCCTGCGGTTGGAACGGGCACGGCATAACGTGCAGGCGGTATTGACGCATATTGATCAACACATAATCGAGGCTTTGGAGCCCTGGCAGAACAAGACCGCTTCGATGGAGGAAATTCAGCCAGCGCTGATGAGCATGGCGGATGGAAATACCCATATCCGGGAGGCCAGCCTGGTTGATCCCGGTCCGGGCGTTCAGTTGCCGGCACTGCTGCACGCCGCGCGCACAGCAGACGGCGCATTCTCCGCTGAGTTGATGCATCCGCTCTATAACGATGAAGGCGATATTTATGCCGTCGTCCGTTCGGTGATCGTGCCCGGTGACATCATCGAGCAGGCCGCCCGTGAATTTCTGGGGCCCGGTTACGAAATCTGGGCGATCGAGCAGGATGGCACGCACATCTACGATGCGAATGAGGAAGAAATTGGCCGCAATTTGCTGACCGATCCGCTGTACGCGGGCATGGGCAGTCTGTTGGATCTCGGCGAACGCATGCAGCGGGAACCGGAAGGCACGGGCGACTATGTTTTTATGTCCGCGTTTAGCGGGCAGAAGGCGGTGAAGGTGGCGCGCTGGATGACGGTGACATTGCACGACCGCGCTTGGCGTCTCGTGATGGTGTATCGTCCTTATCATGATTAGCACGCTCAACAGCCTGCTCTTTATCGCCGGTGCCCTGGGTATGCTGGCGATTTATTCGTGGATACAACTTTCCTCGCGCATCAACCGGTTGTTCGCGGCCATGGCGGTCTGCATGTCGGTGTGGGCATTTTTGTATTACGTGGAGTTGACGGCCTCGTACGATTTGCGGGTTGCGGCGATGCGAATCAAATTCGGCTTCACCAACTTTCTCGTGTATTTTCTGCTGCGGATCACCCGCGAGATCACCGGCCGGCCATCCTGGCTGAAGGGCGCCATGTGGTGGTTAATTTCCGTGCCGGCTTTTTTGGGGACGGTTTATTCTCTTTCATCCTTCTGGCATGGCGGATTCCGGTTCAATTTCGAATTGGCACCCGTGGGCAATCTTCAAGTGCTGAATTTCGAGCGTGGCGTTTTCGATATGCCACTGATCGTCTGGTTCAACCTCCTGGCCTTGTTGAATATCGGCGTGCTGGTGCATGCGTCGATCACCGCGCGGGGCACCGTGCGCAAGAAAGCGGCATGGATGGTCACGGCGGTTGGCATTCCCGGAATAATCAATGCGATCCAATTCGCCGGGGTTGAATTCGTGGCGGGGATTAACGTGGCGCCCTGGTTGTTTGCGATCACCGGACCGGCCTTGTTCGTGGCCGCCTTCGATTTGCAAACCCTCGACATGGTGACGCGGGCGCGCGACCAGTTGTTCGACCAGAGCCGCAAGGCCTACATCATGATCGACCAGGGCGGGTTGATTCAGGATTTCAACGATGCCTTTCTGCGCATGCTGGGGCGTCAGGAGCTGCCGATTAAAAAGGCCTGGGCGTTAGGCTTTCCCGAGCCGGTGTGGAAACGACTGGAAAATCCGGTTGAAGGCGAGGAGAGCGGGGCGCCGGTCAAGCTGCCGCATTGGGAGGAAACGCGGTACTTCGATATTACGACGCAGGCCATGCGGGATTCGAGCGGCGAGATCAGCGCGTATGTGCATATATGGGAGGATGTTACCCGGCGCATTCGCGAGCATGAGGAACAGAAACTGGTACGCCAGCAGGAGTTGATGTTGCGCGACTTGCACGACGGGGTGGGAGGGATCATGGCCAAGGTGGCCATGCTGGCGGACCACGCCTCCCTTGCCGATGATTTGGAAGCGGAGAAGAATTTACTCCGGCAAATTATCGGTTTGGCCCGCGAGGGCAACATGGAGGTGCGCACCTTGATGGGGTCGATCGAGCGCAATGAAGTGACCTGGCCGGATTTTCTGGCGGAAATGCGACGCTACGGGGAAATGCTCTTCGACAATGCAGGAATCGCATATGAACTGGATGTGCAGGGCACGCCGCCAGAGGGTTTTCTGCCGCTGGTTTCGGTGATGTCGCTGCACCGGGCCTGCCGGGAATGTCTGCATAACATCTCGCGTCACGCCGAGTCCACCCGGGTAAGCGTAACAGCGGACTTTGATGAAGCGGATTTGACGGTGACGGTGGTCGATAACGGGCGCGGCCTGCCGAAGGATCTGGAGCCGGGTCGAGGGTTGGGTCACATCCGGCGCCGGGTAAAAGAACTTGGCGGCACGGTCACATTTGAAAGCCGGAGCGGGGTCACCGTGACTATGATGATTCCCTTACCGTTGCAGGATTTACTCCGCGAGGTGGTTTAGGTTATGAGCACACGTCTTTGTCTTGTTGAGGATGACCAGGTCTTGCTGAGCGGGTTGCGCGAAACCTTTGAACGCGAACCCGATTTTACCGTGGCCGGTGCCTACCTGACTGCGGAGCGGGCGTTGCGCGACGCGGATTGGGCGACGATTCAGGTGTTGATCGTTGACATCGAACTGCCGGGCATGAACGGGGTCGATTTGGTCACGCGGCTGGCGGTGAAATATCCGCACCTGCAGATTATGGTCTATACGATCGCCGAGGACCGGCCGACGGTGTTGTCGGCGATCAAGCGCGGGGCCACGGGTTATCTGGTCAAGGGGAGCTCTTCATCCGCGCTGGTGACGGCGGTGCGCGAGTTGCTGCAGGGAGGCGCGCCGATGACGCCCAAGATCGCGCGGGAAATTATCCGCGAACTGCAGCCGCGCGCGGAGGAGCCGGCCGAGGACAGCGAGGAAGAGCGCGAGATGTTATTAAGCGACCGGGAACGGGAAATTTTGCAGTGGACTTCCATGGGGCATTCGCGGGCCGGTATCGCCCGAACGCTCAACATCAGCGCCGGCACCGTTCACTCCCACATCAAAAATATCTACACCAAGCTGCAGGCCCACAACCGCACCGAGGCGATCAACCGCGCGCGGGATCTGGGGGAGTTGTAAAGGATGGCTTGGACGCCGCTTTGCTGATTGATTTGTGGCGGGGGTTGAGGATGATGAGCGGGTGAAAAGCTCCGCATCGCTAGTCATTGATATCGGCAACACCAGCACATCACTGGGTATTTACCGGGCGGGCAAGGTCGGCCGGGTAGGACGAATCGAGACGGTGGAGCAGACATTCACCACGGTGTCCGCGGCGATCCGGAAACTTGCGGGAAGGACAAGGATCGGCGAGGCAGGGATCGCCTCGGTGGTGCCCTTGCTGAATCCGGTGTGGGAGTCGGCCGTGCGTGATGCCTGCGGCGTTGAACCTTATTGGATCCATCATGATAGTCCGCTGGGAGTAAAAATTACCTATCCCGATCCGGCTTCAATTGGCGCCGATCGCCTGGCCAATGCGGCGGGTGCGGCCCGCAAGTTCGGGGCCCCGGTGATCGTAGCCGATTTCGGCACGGCGGTTACGTTTGACCTGGTTACCCGGCGTGACGGGTATATCGGCGGGATCATCGCTCCCGGGTTGCCCTTGATGTTCGACTATCTGGCCGAGCGAACCGCCCAATTGCCGCGCATCGCCTGGAACCATCCGCCGGCGCGCCACCGGACGGGCAAAAGCACCGCCGAGGCCATGCAATTAGGTGCGCATTGGGGCTACCGGGGCATGGTGCGGGAAATCCTGGCCGAGTTACGGAAAAGCCCGGCTCTGCGGCAGGCGGTTGTTTGCGGCACCGGAGGCTTCGCCGATCGCGTTTTAAGCGGCATCCGGCCCGCTTCCCGCATCGATAAAACCCTGACTTTGTTCGGAATTGGCTGCATTCTGGAAAAAAAATGAGCCCCTTTGCATTTTTTTGTACAAAAAAGAGCACCTCGTTGCTTTAGGTTCATATGGAACAGGAAATGAAAGCCCGTACTTGGCCCGTTTATGCTGCAACGGCGGATGCATTGACAGGGGGAAAACCCTCCTTTTACAATGCATCTTTCGCCGGGCAGGAAACAGGTTACCGTACGATCAACCACAGCCGACCCGGCGGGCGGGATTCCAGGACGCTGTTCATCATCCGGCACATCTAACAAGGAAGTAGACACCATGGCTAAATCAACTGCACCGACCAAGACCGACAAGAAAACCGCGGGCCTGCCCGCCTCGTTGAGCAACGTCCTCGCTCAAATTCAGAAGGAGTATGGCGATGGCGCCATCATGCGACTCGGGGCCGAAGATCACAAAATCTCGGTGCCGGCCATTCCCACCGGCTCCATGACCCTCGATATCGCGCTGGGCGTGGGCGGGGTTCCGCGCGGACGGGTCATCGAAATCTTCGGTCCCGAATCCTCCGGCAAGACCACGCTGGTCTCGCACATTATCGCCAACGCGCAGAAGAAGGGTGGCATGTGTGCCTTCATTGATGCCGAGCATGCGCTGGATCCGGGTTATGCGAAGAAGATCGGCGTCGACCTCGACCAACTACTGGTTTCGCAGCCGGATTCCGGTGAGGAGGCGTTAAACATTGCCGAAACGCTGGTGCGCAGCAACTCGTTGGACGTGGTGGTGGTCGATTCGGTGGCCGCGCTTGCCCCGCGGGCTGAACTGGAGGGACAAATGGGCGACTCGCACGTAGGCTTGCAGGCGCGTCTAATGTCGCAAGCTCTGCGC
>JBMTVS010000084.1:0-9211 GCA_049451655.1 Kiritimatiellia bacterium
GGCTTTTTCGATGCTGAGGCGGAGGAAGTTGGCTTCGTGGGGATGTTTACCTTTCTTGTCGGTGGTCCATTGGCCGCGGCCGAGGACCTTGATCATTTCGTCGGCCAGTTCGGCGACGGTGCGGGCGGCGTCGAGACCGGGACCGAAGTTCCAGCCGTCACGGGCCCAATCGTTTTTCTTGTCGAGCAGGGCGGCGCCGAGGGTCAGATAGCCGGATAGCGGCTCCAGCACGTGCTGCCAGGGGCGGGTCGCGGACGGGTTGCGCACCACGAGGGTGTCGCCTTTCAGCAGGGTCCGCATGGCATCGGCGACGATGCGGTCCTGCGCCCAGTCGCCAGGTCCGATGACGTTGCCGGCCCGACCGCTGGCCATGGCGATGGGTCCGCCGGACTGGAAGAAGGAGCGGCGGTAGGAGGAAATAGTCAATTCGGCGGCGCCTTTGGACATGCTGTAGACGTCGTGACCGCCCATCGCATCGTTTTCGCGGTAGGCATAAGGCCATTCGCGGTTCTCGTAACACTTGTCGCTGGTCACCATCACCATCGCGCAAGGGCGATTCAACTGCCGCACCGCCTCCATGACATGAATCGTGCCCATGATATTGGTCGCGGCGGTGCCGACGGGATCAGTATAGGAGGCGCGCACGATCGGTTGGGCGGCGAGATGAAACACCACGTCCGGTTTCACCTGCTTCACCACCTTCTTCACCAGCGCCAGATCGCGCACATCGCCCACCGTGTGATGACAAAGCTCATCCAGCCCACCCTGCGCGAACAGCCATTTCCGGTTTTCCGGGGCCAAAGCCAACCCATGCACCTCCGCACCGAGTTGATGAAGCCAGACCGTCAGCCACGAGCCTTTGAAGCCGGTGTGGCCGGTTACCAGCACGCGTTTACGTCTATAGGATTTGTGAAGGTTCATGGAATGTCTCTTTTTGGGGCGATTTTAGACTGAGGTATTTTACACACTTCGTTCCGGTCGCATCCCGGGACTACCCCGGGGCAACCTGCATTCGAGTTCATACAAACGAAAAAACGCCGTAAATAATCCGCACAACAATCCTGCACGCGCATGGAATGCATTGCAAACCGTCAATCAGCGCATAGCGAGAAATTATTGGAGGGCAGATATGCTGCTCCCGCCGCTCATCCTGCGTTGTTTTCGTTTAGAACATATTAAACGATATTTCGCCTTTTGTATAGGTGATATGGAATGGTTTAAGTTCAATGAGACGAACTAACGCTGGGCAGTGGCTCGGGTTAAAGGCGATGGTTGACGACTGATGTTCGATAGGTTGATCTGTCTCCAATAAGCCGCAAAGAATGATCTCCAGAATGTGATCGATTGATTGCATGCATGGTCACGCATCGCACCTGCAAGTGGATTACCCTCCTTTTCACATCCATCTGACGCTCAGAAGCCGGTACTGGTCCTCCATCACATAGACCTAAGGTTGGTCGATCAGAACAAACCTCTCGAAGAAAGCTCTGAAAACCGTCTTGCCGGGTGAGCTTTTGCCAATCAAGCAAGAAGATCAGTTGCAGTCTAGCTCGCGCCAGCCAGCTGGTTAAACACCAGCTTTTGGCCATCGGAACTGACCTCGATGGTTTCGTCCTTGTGAATCGTGCCGCGCAGGATTTCTTCGGCGAGCGGATCTTCAAGATACTTCTCCACCGCGCGCCGCATGGGACGTGCTCCATAGGTCGGGTCAAAACCTTTGGTGACCAGAAATTCGCGCGCTGAATCGCCGATGTGCAAATCGATTCCCTTGGCTGCAAGGCGATCTTTCACCTTCGCAACCTCTAGCTCGAGGATATTCATCACCACTTCTTTGGTCATCGACTGGAAGACAATGATGTCCTCAATGCGGTTCAACAGCTCCGGCTTGAAGGCCCGCTTGGATTCCTCAAGCATTAAGCGCTTCATGCGGTCGTAATCGGCCGTATTCGCCTCTTCCACGAAGCCCAGGCTCGTGCCCTTGCGCACCAGATCCGCGCCGATATTCGAGGTCATGATAATGATGGTGTTCCGGAAGTCGACCGAACGGCCGAGGCTATCGGTCAACTTTCCTTCCTCCAGAATCTGCAACAGGATGTGCATGACGTCGGGATGGGCTTTCTCGATCTCATCGAACAGGACTACCGAATAGGGACGACGACGAACTTTTTCGGTCAGCTGTCCACCCTCGTCGTAACCGACATAGCCAGGAGGCGATCCGACCAGACGGGAGACTGCGAATTTTTCCATGTATTCAGACATGTCGATTTGAATCAACGCATCCTTGTCGTTGAACATAAATTCGGCGAGCGCCTTGGCCAGAAGAGTCTTACCCACCCCGGTCGGGCCAAGAAATACGAAAGAACCAATTGGCCGCTTGGGATCGCGCAGATCAGCTCGTGATCGCCGCAAGGCTTTCGAAATGGAGACGACTGCCTCGTGCTGCCCGATGACTGTTTTTTCGATTTCGTCTTCCATCTTGAGCAGACGGGCCGTGTCTTTCTCTTCCATTTTGTAATGCGGAATACCAGTCCATTTGGAAATGATCGTCATGATATCTTCAGCGGTCACCGTGACCACTGTGGCGTCGCGGGTTTTCCGCCATTCCTCCATGATTTTGTTCATTTCCTCGGTTGCAACCCGTTCCTCGTCGCGGAACGAAGCTGCCTCCTCGAATTTTTGAGCCTTGATCGCTGCTTCCTTGTCGTTACGGATTTTTTCGATCTGCGCTTCCTTGTCCTTGATGTCCGGCGGACGGGTCATGGAGGAGATACGTGCCCTGGCTCCGGCTTCATCCATCACATCAATGGCCTTGTCGGGCAAGTAACGGTCATTCAAATAGCGCGAGGAAAGTTCGGCTGACGCAGTCAACGCCTCATCCAGGAATTTAGCATGGTGATGACTTTCGTAACGACCACGAAGACCCTTGAGAATCTCGATCGTCTCCTCGATCGTCGGCTCGCGGACGGTCACGGTTTGGAAGCGGCGCTCCAAAGCGGAATCTTTCTCTATGAATTTGCGGTACTCGTTTAACGTGGTCGCACCGACACACTGCATTTCGCCGCGCGACAGCGCCGGCTTGATGATATTTGACGCGTCCATCGCGCCCTCAGCCGAACCAGCGCCGACGATGGTATGCAGCTCATCTATAAATAGAATCACGTTCTTGGTGCGCTTGATTTCATCCATGACCGCCTTGATGCGCTCCTCGAACTGGCCGCGATATTTGGTTCCCGCCACCATCAAGGCCAGGTCGAGGGTGATGACCCGCTTGTCGCGCAGTAATTCCGGCACATCGCCCTTCACAATCGCCTGGGCCAAACCCTCAACGATGGCGGTTTTGCCCACGCCCGCCTCGCCAATCAGCACCGGGTTATTCTTGCTGCGGCGGCACAGAATCTGGATCACCCGCTCGATTTCAGTAGCCCGCCCGATGACCGGATCGAGTTCTCCCTTATTGGCTAAATCGGTCAAATCACGCCCAAAGGTACTCAAAGCTGGCGTCTTGCTGTCGCGCGGCGAGGATGATGCGCTTGCCTGCCCGCCACTTGCTCCGGCCGCTGCCGCCTGAACATCATTCTCGGGTTCGTAGTTAGGGTCTAGTTCCTTCATGATTTCGACCCGGGTCTTTTCAAGGTCGACATTCAAATTACGCAAAACTCGCGAGGCCACACCTTCCGTTTCGCGCAATAAACCCAAAAGGATATGCTCAGTGCCGACGTAGGCATGATTCAACGAACGAGCCTCGGTTCCGGCCAGTGCCAGTACCTTTTTCACGCGAGGGGTAAAGGGAAGATTTCCAACCTGTTTGGTCTCCGGTCCAACCCCAACGGCTTTTTCCACCTCGAAACGCACCGCGTCCAGATTGACGTCCAGACGCTGCAAAACATTCACCGCAACACCCTGGCCCAAGGCTATGATTCCCAGCAACAGGTGCTCAGTGCCGACATAATTGTGATTGAACCGGTCAGCCTCTTTTCTGGCCAACTGCAAAACTTGTTGCGCGCGCGGTGTAAAATTATTCATGTGATTTGCCAGTCTTTTTAGTTTTGCCAGTGGTCTTGGCGAGTCGCTCCCTGACATGTTTCGCCCTAACCCGGTCTCGATCTTTCGGCTTCAGTGTCTTTCCTTCCTGCTTCTGCAGGTGACCGGGCTGGGTCAGCATCATCAAATCATCGACTACGCTTCTGCCCAACCCCTTTAAGATACCCATTTCTATGCCCAAACGCAAATCAGACAACAAATCAAGCGCTTCCTTGGTGGAAAGAAGGTGGACATTGGTCAGGATACCATAAGCCCGCCCGATATGATCCCGCAAATAAAGCTCTTTTTTCTCCAATAACCGCAATCTGGCATTTTTTTCATGCTCAACGATTTCAAGGCAGATTTGGGTGATCTCTTTCACAATATCTTCTTCTTTTTCACCCAAGGTCATCTGGTTGGACACCTGGAACATGTTGCCCACCGCCTCCGTGCCCTCACCCCATAACCCCCGGACCGTGAGTCCGATTTTGCCGAGCCCCTTGATGATGGGATTAACCTCTTCCAGCAGAACCAGTCCCGGCAAATGCATCATTACGCTGGCCCGCATACCTGTGCCCACATTGGTTGGACAGGATGTCAGATAACCAAGCGTGGACGAAAAGGCATAGGGCTCGATATTTTCAAGCTGGCTGTCAACTTCGTCAGCCAGTTTCCAGCAACCCTCCAAGTCCAACCCGGGTTGCAGTGCCTGTAGACGTAAGTGATCTTCCTCGTTGACCATCAACGACAGCGATTCATCCGTGCGAATAATCACCCCGCTGCCCCGACCCTTTTCGGTCTGCTCGCGGCTGATCAGATGCCGCTCGAGCAGAATTTGTTTATCGAGTTCGCCCAACTCATCCATCGCGAAATCTATTTCCGGCTGCAGCGCTTTGATCCCGCTGAATTTCGGGCGGAGCGCTGACCAGATGCGCGAGCATTCGTCCTCCCCACCCCAACCCGGAAAGGCATGCTCGCGGAAGTTGCGGGCCAGCCGGATACGACTGCTGATGACAATCTGCTCCGGATCGCTTGAGGACATCCATGCCCCCGCGTTGTCCATCAGCGGCTGAATGCTCTCGTCCATGTCAATGCGCCCCCGTTTTCTCGCGGGCGGTGGTGATGCGGTCGCGAATTGCCGCCGCCGCCTCGTAATTTTCGTCGGCCACCGCCTTGGCCAGCGCCGCTTGAAGCTCCTGAAGCTCCCGCGCCGAGGCCAGCCTCACCGCCTCGCTGGCCGGCACTTTACCGACATGCCGGTCATTGCGGTGCATGGCCTTCAGGAGTGGCGGCAAATCATCCGAAAAAGTTTCATAACAGGTAGCGCAACCGAAGCGGCCACTCTTTTTGAAATCGGATCGCCTCATGTGGCAGCGCGGACAGGATCGTTCCGCCGATGGCGCCTTGTCCTCACGCTTCCCCCCCATGCCGAGCAGGATGTCGGTAATGGAAATCGGGCCCTGCAAATCGAAGCCGCTGTTCTGGGCGCATTGCTCGCACAGATGCAGTTTTTTTATCGAGCCATCAATGACCTGAGTCAGATGGACCGTCGCTTCTTCTACTTTACAGATTTCACATAGCATATCCGCTCAGTCAGCGGCCGTTTACACCATCGCTGTTTACGCAACCGGGGTTCCGGTTTTCTTGGTTTCCTCGCCGAACGCTGCCAGCAGTGCCTGCGTGTAGGGCCCGGGCACGCCGGAACCAATGGTTCGGCGATCGACATTGGTTACACTGATAATCTCTGCGGCGGTTCCGGTAAGGAACATTTCGTCCGCCGTGAATAAATCGTAACGGGTCAGCACATCCTCTTTCACGGTCAATCCGCAGGAAGGCGCGAGCTCCATGACCACCTGCCGCGTGATGCCCTCAAGGGCGCCACACCAGACCGGCGGCGTAAGCAACTGTTTACCGCGAATGACGAAAATGTTATCGCCGGAAGCCTCGGCCACAAAGCCCTGCGGGTTCATCATGATGCACTCCATCACGCCCGCGTTGATGGCCTCGATCTTGGCCATGACATTGTTCAAGTAGTTCAAGCTTTTGATGCGAGGATTAATGGCCTCGACCTGGTTGCGCACGGTTCCGACGGTCACCACCGCCATACCTTTTTCATAAAGCTCTTTCGGGTAGAGCTGAATCGCGCCCGCGATGATGATGACCTGCGGCTCTTTACAGAGGTAGGGATTCAAGCCAAGCCCGCCCACCCCGCGCGTGATAATCAAGCGGATGTATCCGTTCATGCAATCGTTTGCCTTGCAGGTCTCTACCACCGCCTTGGCCATCTCCTCCTTGGATATGGGAATGGATAGGGCAATCACCGCGGCCGACCGGTACAAGCGGTCGATGTGATCCTCGAGACGAAAAACCTTGCCGTGATAGGTGCGAATACCCTCAAAAACGCCGTCACCGTAAAGCAGACCGTGGTCGAATACCGACACCACCGCTTCTTTCTCCGGCACGATTTTTCCATTCAAGTAGATGTGCATACGAATTCCTTTACCTCACTATAATCCATGGGTTGCCAAACTTCCATCCTGCAAAATTAAACGCCGCGGACAACGCGCCGCCACCTCCGCGTTATGGGTCACCATGACCAGCGTCGCCCCCGCGTCGCCCGCCATACGGAACAGCATATCCAGCACTTCGCCGCCTGTCTTCGAGTCGAGGTTGCCGGTGGGCTCGTCGGCGAAAACGAAGCGCGGACGATTCATCAACGCCCGGGCAATCGCCGCCCGTTGCTGTTCCCCGCCCGACAATTCCAGCGGACGATGTCGTAACCGGTGCCCTAGCCCAACCGCCTCCAGCAATTCCTTCGCCCGCGTGTCGATTTCCGCGCGACGCCTTAACGCACCGCGCTGACTCAACGCCGGCAGGCTGACATTCGCCAGCACATCCAGCTCCGGCAGCAGATGAAAGGACTGAAACACAAACCCGAAATCCAGCGCCCGCAACTGATTCCGGCGCTTCGCGGGAATGCGATAAATATTTTCGCCGTTATAGGTCACGGTTCCGCTACTCGGCTCGTCCAGCCCACCCAGCGTATGCAGCAATGTGCTTTTCCCCGCGCCGCTTGCCCCCATGATGGACACCTGTTCGCCCGCCGCGATGTCCAGCGACACGCCCCGCAGCACTTCGATGCGGGTCTGCTCGAGATGGTATTCCTTGGTCACCCGCTCCACACGGATGCCGCTGCTGGTCGATCCGCCGCTACTCATACCGCAACGCCCTCACCGGATCCAACCGTGCCGCGCGATACGCCGGCAACACCCCCGCCAGCGTGCAAATCATCAGTACCGACAACGCGACCAGCAACACATCATGCGCGGAAGTCGCGGCCGGAATCTCGCTCAAGTGATACAGCTCCTTAGGCAACAGCTCCATGTTGAAGCGGTCGGAGAAGAATTGCAGGATATCGTTGCGGTAGCGCAAAAAGGTTAGCCCCAGCCCGATGCCCGCCGCCGTGCCGATGATGCCCTGCACGAAGCCCTGCCAGATGAACACGCCCATGACTTGCCCGGAACTGAAGCCGAGCGACTTCAGCAAGCCGATTTCCCGCGTCTTCTGCACCGTCACCGTGATCAGCGTGTTGCAGATACCAAAAGCAGCCACAATGGTAATGATGATCAGCAACAGAAACATCATGTTCTTCTCCACCCGCAACGCCGCGAAGAGTTGGCGGTTCTGTTGCATCCAGGTGGTGATGGAGTAACCCGGACCAATCGCCTCGCGAATCGCCGTTGATGTGTCGCCCGCTCGCAGAGCGTCCTTGGTCATCACTTGAATCGCATGCACGCCCGTCTCCAACCTGTAGAGGGTTCGCGCCGTTTCCAGCGAGGTCAGGATAAAACTCGAATCGAACTCCCACATGCCGAGCTCATAAATCCCCCGCACCGTCAACTCCTCGGGCAGGTAAAGCTCGTCCGCCATGTTGAAACTCTGCGGCGAGTAAACCAGTAGCGTGTCACCCACCCTTGCGCTCATTTGACGCGCCAGATCGATGCCGATGAGCACCCCGCCATCCTGAACGCTATACTCGCCTTGCACGATATGCTCCGGCACGCGGCTGACCTTGCCCTCGTAACGCGGATCAAATCCGCGCGCCAGCGGGGTGAAAACGCGGTCATCCTTCACGATAAACACCAGCCCCTGCACGAACGGCGCCGCCCCGGTCACCCCCGGTAACGCATTGATTTCCTCCAGCAGCGGTTCAGGATCCTCCAGCACGCCGTATTCCTGAACCGTAATATGCGCGTTGAAGCTGAGGATTTTCTCCCGCCACATTTCATCAAACCCGCTCATCACCGAAAGAACAATGACCAGAACCGCCACCCCTAGCATGACGCCAATAACGGAAATTACCGTGACTACCGAAATGAACGTACGCTTCGGCCTCATGTAATTGAGGGCCAGGTACATGGAAAAAGGTAACCGCATGAGAGGATCAGCCCTTGGGCTTGAGTTGCGGGAACAGAATGACATCACGAATGGACTCTGCACCGGTCAGGATCATCACCAGGCGGTCGATTCCCACCCCCATGCCGCCCGCCGGGGGCATGCCGTGCTCCAGCGCAGTCAAGAAGTCCTCGTCGATCTTGCTCAAGTCCCCGCCAGCCTGTTCGAGAAAACGCTCGCGCTGAATCAGGGGATCATTCAGTTCACTGTATCCGGGAGCAATTTCGCGCCCGCCGATCACCAATTCGAACACATCCACCAGCGAAGGGTCGTCATCGCACGGCTTCGCCAGCGGAACGAGTTCCGCCGGGAGCCGCGTCACGAAGGTGGGATTGATCAGCGTCTTCTCCACCATCTTCTCGAAAACCTCCTGGGTCAGTTCAATCATCGACCACGCCGGATCGACATGCAGGTGCTTTTCGTGGGCCCGCGCCCGTGCCGCGTCCATATCGAGCTCGAACCAGTCTTCGCCGATCGCTTCGCGCACCAGATCATGATAAGGCACCTCGCGCCATGGCAAACTCAAGTCGATCGGCTGGGCCTCGGAGCCGACCTTAAGCGAGCCCATCACCTTTTCCGCCGACCGCATGATCATGTCCTGCACGATGCGCATCATGGTGTGGACATCGCCGTAGGCTTGATACACCTCAATCATGGTGAACTCGGGGTTGTGGAAACGGCTCAACCCCTCGTTTCGGAAATTGCGGTTCATCTCGAACACCTTATCGAACCCGCC
>JBMTVS010000085.1:0-9203 GCA_049451655.1 Kiritimatiellia bacterium
CGTGACAGCATCTTCTCGGTAATCGGGCCGAACGGTGCGGGCAAGTCCAGCTTGTTCAATGTATTGACCGGCGTCTACCAACCCGATAACGGTACGATCACCTGGGAGAATCGCAGGTTATCCGGCCTGGCTCCCGAATGGATCGCCCGTCGCGGCGTGGCCCGCACCTTTCAAAACATCCGGCTGTTTGGTGCCATGACCGTTTTTGAAAATGTATTCGTCGCTCAACATGCCCACCTTCGATACAACGTGTTTGATTCAATCCTTCGCACGCATCGTTTCAAGCGGCAGGAAAAAGAAGGATCGCGCAAGGCCTATGATTTATTGGGTTACTTCGGTTTTGAGAATCGCGCCGGGGAGCTGGCCCGCAATCTGCCCTACGGCGAGCAGCGTAAACTGGAAATCGCGCGAGCCCTCGCGCTTCAGCCACGCTTGTTGCTGCTGGACGAGCCGGCGGCCGGACTAAACCCTCAAGAGACGATGGATTTGAGGGATCTTATCCGCAAAATCCGCGCCGACTTCTCCCTCACGATTTTGCTGATTGAGCATCACATGAACATGGTCATGACGCTTTCGGATACGGTGGCGGTACTCGATTACGGAAAGAAGATCGAGGAGGGCACGCCGGAGGCCGTACGGAAAAGTCCCGCGGTCATCGAGGCTTATCTTGGTAAATCTGCGATTGGAGCTGCATCGTGACCGGAACGCCGAGCGACAAAGGCAACCTGCCCGCGACGGAGCGCATCCTTGAGCTGGACGCCGTCAATGCCGGTTATGGCAAGGTGGAGGCGCTCAAGTCGATTCATATACGGGTCAGTTGCGGCGAAATTGTCACCTTGATCGGCGCCAACGGTGCCGGCAAGAGCACGACGCTTCGCGCTATTTCCGGCATGATTAAACCAAGCGCAGGGCGGATCTTGTTTCAGGGAAAACCCATCACGGGTTTGCCCCCGCACCAAACCGCCGGGCTGGGAATCGGGCACGTACCGGAAGGGCGACGGATTTTTCCGCAGATGAGTGTCGAGGAGAACCTGGATATCGGAGGCTATCTGGAGCGCTCGCCCGATATAATCAACCAGCGCAAGGAAGAGGTATTCAGCATTTTCCCGCGTCTGGCCGAGCGAAGACGTCAGGATGGCGGCACCTTGTCCGGTGGTGAACAACAGATGCTGGCCATAGGTCGCGCATTGATGCAGGACCCGCGTTTATTGTTATTGGACGAGCCGACACTCGGACTTGCCCCCGTATTGGTCGATGTGATTTTCGAGACCATTCTCAAGCTGAACAAGGCCGGCAAAACCATTTTATTGGTTGAGCAAAACGCCTGGCATGCCCTGCAAATCGCTCATCGCGGCTATGTCTTGCAGACCGGCATGATTCAACTCGAAGGACCGGCCAACGAGTTGGCCGCGAATCCGGGCGTGCAAGCCTCTTACCTGGGCGGCGGATAGCCTTATTCGCGTCGCCGTAGTCGCACACACGACGTCGTCAGCATCTTCTACCATCGATATAGGGATCTGCCCTAGTGCGGGTCGGTATGGCCATATGCATGCTCTCATCATTGTTTAGTGATGATCATTGCATGAGCATAAATCTTCTAAGCCAGCTGGGCGTAAAAGGCGCCCTTGATGTGATGGCCTGTAACTGGGCTGCGGTTAATCTTTTCTATTATCTTGAATATCGCCTGAACGGGACAATCCCGCTAAAGCCCTTGCGCCGGGGTTACAGCATCCGCAAGGCAGAACCTGCGGATATCGAACGGCTCCAAACCTCTCTACCCGGACTGAACGTGGATGATCGCAAGGCATTGATCACCCGCATACTTTTCTACCGCCGCGGCATCAAGGGTTGCTTCCTGGTCAACGATGCTTACGGGGAACCTGCCTTTATCCAGTGGCTGGTCTTGCCGGAAGATAACGAGGTATTAAGCCAGCAATATCCCGGTCGCTTTCCAAAGTTAAAGCCGGACGATGCCTTTATCGAGAATGCCTTTTGTTTTCCTCGCCACCGGGCTCTCGGATGGTTGCCGGAAGTCACGCAACGATTGATGAATCATGCGGGCAAAAAGGGAGCAAAGCGCTGCCTCGCCCTGATTCGGGTCGATAATTTGCCCGCGCTAAACACCTTCACCTCCCTTGGTTTTCGCATTCGCCAGCTTGTCCACGAAACAAAACTTCTCGGGCGAGCTCGTCGCCAATTTGAAAGGAAGCAATATGAATCCGCTGCATGACATTCAAAACTTTATCCTTGAACGATTCCTGTTTGGTGATGGTGACATTGCGCCAACCGTTCCGCTCTTTGAAAGCGGTGTCATCGACTCCACCGGCGTGCTGGAGATTATCACGTTCATCAAGGAAAAGTATGGCTTGCATGTTCCGGACGAGGACTTGATTCCCGAGCATTTCGCCACGCCGGCCAGCATCGCCGACTATCTGCATCTGCGACTGAATGATTTACCCGCCTGAGAAACAAAGGCATGCCGACCGAACGATTACAGGACTTTCTCGACCAACGGGCGGAAACAACGCCAGCCCGGACAGCGTTGATCCACGAAAATCAACGCGTGTCCTATGCTCGCTTGAAACATATGGCAGACCATACCGCAACCCGGCTTATGGAGCTGGGTGTTCGCCCCGGTGACCGTGTCATGGTGCTGCTCGACAACAGCATTGCTACCGTCGCGACTCTTTATGGCATTCTAAAAGCGGGCGGCATCTTTATCCTCGCGCATGGTGGCACCAAGGCCCCTCGCCTTCGCTACATGCTGGAGGATTCAGGATCAGTCGCCCTGATCACCTCGCACCACAAACAACAGCGCATCGTGACGGCTGTATCGGGCCTCGGCGAGCTGAGGCATATCATCTGGATCGACGGTGCTCCTACGCATGCGTCAACCGCGCCCGCCGCGAGTCGTGATGGTCTGGACTGGCTCGAGGACGTACCCGGCGAATCGAACATGCCATTGGTCCCGAATGGTTCGCCCGACGACATTGCCGCGTTGATCTACACTTCAGGCTCCACGGGTTCCCCGAAGGCCATCATGTGTCCACATCGCAGTATGATCGCCGCTGCCGGAAGCATCATCCAGTACCTCGAGAATGATGCGAACGACATTATCCTGAATGTATTGCCGCTCGCCTTCGATTATGGGCTGTATCAGGTGCTCATGTCGGTGATGTTCGGTGGAACCGTCATTTTAGAAACATCGTTCCTATATCCCGCCCGCATGCTGGAGATTATCGAACGCGAGCATGTCACGGGATTACCGGTCATGCCGACCATCCTCGGCACCCTGCTCGAGCAAGAGTCGCTCGACCTGCGGAATCTATCGTCATTACGCTACATCACCAACACCGGAGCCGCCTTGCCGGTGTCATTGATCCGGCGCTTCCGGCGCAAATTTCCGGCGGTCCGTTTTTATTCGATGTTCGGGTTATCCGAATGCAAGAGGGTCAGCTACTTGCATCCAGATTACATTGATATTCGACCGGGTTCGGTCGGGCGTCCGATGCCAGGATGCCAGATCGTAATTGCCGACGACCGGGGGTTTCCGGTGCCGCCAGGTGAGGTCGGACACCTGCTCGTGCGCGGTCCGCATGTCATGGCCGGCTACTGGCGCGACCCGGAGTTGACGGCAAAGGTATTTCATCATGATCCGGCAGGCGACGGCGTGACCCTGCACACGGGCGACCGCTTTTATTACGATCGTGACGGATTCATGTATTTTGCCGGCCGCGGTGATGATTTGCTTAAGGTGCGCGGCGAGCGAGTCAGTCCTTTGGAAATCGAGCGAGCCTTACTTGACTGTCCCGGAGTAATGGAAGTGGCGGTGATCGGTTTGCCAGACGAAATAGACGGCTCGCTTATCGAAGCACACCTTGCCCTCGAAAATGGCGTGGAACTCAGCGAACGAGACATACGGCGTCATTGCGCGGATCGGCTGGAGGCGCATATGCAACCCGCGCGGCTTCATTTTCATGCCGTCCTGCCCCGGAGTGAAAACGGAAAAATCGACAAGCATGCCCTAAAACAACACCAGGAAATGGAAACTGTATCATGAATCATTCACATCAATTCGACGCTGAACAGGAAATCCAAGCCATTGCCCGCGGCATCAAGCACGAGCTCATCACCAAACTACGCCGGCGTGGCGCGGTGGTAGGGGTAAGCGGAGGAATTGACTCGGCCGTGGTGCTTTCCCTATGCGTGCGCGCGATTGGTCCAAAGCGCGTACTCGCCGTCTTGATGCCGGAGCGCGAATCGGATCCGGCTAGCCATTCCTTCGCTTCCATGCTGGTTGATCAGTTGGGGGTTGAGCATATCACCGAGGACATCACGCCCGCGCTGAATGGATTTGATTGTTACCGCCGCCGGGATGAAGCGGTGCGCAGATTATTTCCTGATTACGACGAGCATTGCCGGATAAGAATTGGTCTGCCTGAATGTTCCGTCGAACAGGACCGGATCAACATATTTGATCTCACCATGGTTAAGCCGGACGGCGAGACCCTCACTGCGAGGCTGCCGACGGCGGAATACCTCGAAATCACCGCCGCCTCCAACTTCAAGCAACGCGCTCGCATGTGTACACTCTACTACTATGCCGAGTCGCGTCATTACGCGGTGATCGGCACCTCGAACCGCAACGAGCATGAGCTTGGTTTTTTTGTGAAGTACGGCGATGGAGGAGCCGATATGACGCCGATCCGGCATTTGTTGAAGACGCAGGTCTATCAGCTTGCATCAGCGTTAGGCGTTCCCCCGCCCATCATCGACCGCCCGCCCACGCCCGACACCTACACCGCCGAGCACTCGCATCTCGACTTCTTTTACCGGGCCCCTTTCCCGGTGCTGGACAGCGTCTGGCAGGGCTGGGAGCAAGGCCTCCCCCTCCCCGACATCGCCGAAACCGCCGGCATCCTGCCCGACCAAGCCGCCCACATCATCGCCGACATCCAGCGCAAACAATCCACGTCGGCCTACCTCCGTGCAGGGGCGTAGAAAATACGACCCTAAATGCTATGTCTCCACTCAAACCGTTTTGTCTGTTTCGTCCGTGTAATCCCCCCGAGCGGACAACACGGACTAAACGGATGAAGCAAATGTCGGGATGGCTGCTATGTCCTTTCCAGCCTAGCGGTGAATAGCCCGGGCGATTTCCTGGAAGATGTCGTCGAGAGTTTTGGTGATGCCCCAGCCGGGGAAGTGCTGGTGAAGCTTGGTGAGGTCGGAGATGTAGCAGATGTGATCGCCGGAGCGATTCTGGTCGACGTATTCATGCACGAGCTTTTTACCGGTTGCATCTTCGGCACGGGCTATGGCCTCTAGAATCGATACGCTATTGCCACGGCCGCCGCCGAGGTTGTAGACCTCGCCGCAGCGCGGGGCATGGTAGAACGCCTCCAGGGCGCGACTGACATCATAAGCATGAATGTTGTCACGCACCTGTTTGCCTTTGTAGCCGAAAATCCGGTAGGTTCGTCCTTCGTGCGCACACTTTACGAGATACGCTAAAAATCCATGCAGCTCGGCTGCCGAATGCGCAGGGCCGGTGAGACATCCCCCGCGGAAGCAGGCGGTCTTCATGCCGAAGTAACGGCCGTATTCCTGCACCATGACATCCGCCGCCACTTTGCTGGCCCCGAAGATACTGTGCTTGGACTGATCGATGGAGAAGGTCTCGGCGATGCCGCCCGCGTAAGCAGGGTCGTCGTAATCCCAACGCGTTGCCAGCTCCTTGAGTTTGATGAAGTTGGGGGCATCTCCATACACCTTGTTCGTACTAAGATGCGCGAACGGCGACTCCGGAACGGCCCGCCTCGCCGCCTCGAGCATGTTCATGGTGCCAACCGCGTTCACATCAAAATCGTCGAAGGGACGAGAGGCCGCCAGATCATGACTGGGCTGGGCGGCGCAATGAATGATGAAATCCGGCTTCACGGAGGCCATTAACGCCAGCAGTCCATCGCGGTTGCGGATGTCCAATTCGTGGTGGTGAAAATTTCTTGTGGATTCCTTGACCCGGTTCAGATTCCAGGTGGTATCACCGTCCGGCCCGAAAAAATCGCGCCGCATATTGTTGTCGATGCCATGGACTTCCCACCCGCGTTGATCGAAGTAGGTGACGCTTTCAGAGCCGATAAGGCCGCTGCTACCGGTGACGAGGAGTTTTTTCATTAACACAGGAGGTTAAAGTTTGAAGGTTCAAGGTTCAAGGTGAAGGTTAATCCTCCATGGCATGGCCGGTCATGGGGACGAAGCGGACGCCCATGATGCGGGATTCGCTGATGGCGCCTTGCTCGTCCTTTTCGATTAGTAATAGATCCTGGGCGATGAGGTTGGGACCGACCGGAATGACCATACGCCCGCCCGGTTTGAGTTGCTCAAGTAGCGGGGGCGGCACCTGTTCCGCTCCGCAAGTGACGATGATGCCATCAAAGGGCGCATGCTCTGGCCATCCTGCGTAACCGTCGCCGACACGCACCACGACGTTGCTGTAGCCCAGCTCATCCAGCAAGGCGGCGGCTTGCTCGCCCAATTCGGCGATGATTTCAACCGTGTAAACCTCCTTGACCAGTTCGCTCAACACGGCGGCCTGATAGCCGCTTCCCGTCCCGACTTCGAAAACAAGATCGCCAGGTTCTGGCTCCAACAGCTCGGTCATGGCCGCCACGATATAGGGCTGTGAAATGGTCTGCCCCTCGCCAATAGGCAGCGGTCCATCACGGTAGGCGAGATGACGGAATTCCTCAGGTACAAAAGCCTCCCGCCGAACCTTGTTCATGACCGCCAACACGAGCTCATTGGTGATGCCACGACCTTTAAGATGGTACTCCATCATCGCGTATCGATCACTCATCAGGCGTTCCTCCAAGGGCAGCCCGGCATGGCACATGATTATCCCAGCAAAAAGCAAAGAGGGCCATAGTTTGTGGATGATATCAGCATGGATCATTTTATTGTCCGTTACCGGAATAATACCGCCATTGCCAATCGCTTACCTGTTCATTATCTTAGCGGGAAATTAACGAGATAACCAAGGAATTCACATGATCGAAAAGGACGCAACCTACGTGGTGATGGGTCTGCTGGACGCAGACTCTATCGCTTATTCCATAGGCAGTTTCATTACCCAGCAGGGCGGAAAGGTGATCTACACCGTTCAAAGCGAGCGGATGAAGCGCATCTTTTTCGACCGCGGCAGCAGGTTAAGCGAGGAAGAGAAGAACGCCCTCGACATTCGTTACTGCGACATCACGGTGGAAAGCGAAATCGCTGAATTTTTCGGCGGCCTGGGCGAAATCGCCGGCGTGGTGCACTCGATCGCCTTTGCGAATCCAAAAACCTGTCTGGGCGAGGATTTTCACACCGATGCCATCGACGATTTAAAACTTTCCTACCACATCAGCTGTATCTCTCTTGCCTCGGTGGTTCGCCATGCCTACCCGAAAATGAAAAAGGGTGGCAGTGTGGTGGCCTTGACCTTCGAGTCGCGTATGGCCTTCCCCTTCTACAACTGGATGGGTGTTAACAAGGCTGCGCTTGAAGCTATTGTGCGCGGTTTAGCCCGCCGGCATGGCCGGGACCTGATCCGCATCAACGCGGTATCCTCCGGCCCGGTCATGACCAAGGCGGCAAAGTCTATCCCCCACTTTGCGGCCATCGCCGATACCTGGGAAAAGATGAGTCCTCTTCCTTGGGATGTCTTGGAGGAAAAGGAATCGGTAGCCTACATGGTTTCATTCCTGCTCGGGCCATTCGCCCAAAAAATCACCGGGCAAGTGATGTACGTCGACGGTGGCGCCTCGATTACGGGCGGTGAGTTGATGAGTTTTGAGCGTCCGGCCTAACCCGGTTTCGCTCAAAACGGATAGTAAGGCGATATCATCGCGTAGACGACCACGCCGGTGGACGTTACATAAAGCCAGATCGGCAGGGTGTAACGCGCCAGCCTGCGATGCCTTGCGAGCTCCCCGGTCAACGCCCAGTAGAAGGTGTAAAGCACCATGGGCATGACCACGGCGGCGAGCAGGATGTGGCTGAAGAGAATGAAGTAATAGGTCCCTCGCCATGCCTCGCCAGCGGGATAGGTTGTAGGCTCGACCAGGGCGTGAAAGATCACATAGGAAACGAGGAAAACAGCCGAAAGAGCCAGGGTGGTCAAATTCAAGACCTTATGCAACTTGACCTTCTTGTTTTTAATGGCAATGAATGACGCAACCAGAAAGATCGTGCAGAAAGTGTTCAGGGTGGCATTTAGCAGGGGTAATTTGTAAACCCACCCGGGTTTTCCTGGAAACTCCGGCAGCATACCCAGAATCACCACAGCCACGAAAACGAAGATACTGAGCGACCAGATGGTGATGCCGGCGAGTTTGTCATTTCGTTTCATGCAGGAACAATAAGCCAACCGGAAAAAAAATAAAGAGACGGGCGTAAAAATCAGGGGGCGGATTCTCGCGAACACCTGGATGTGATAACCGGGAAAGAAAACCGGCTGGATTGGTCAAAGGACCATCCAGCCAGTTTTTGTTCATACATCCAGATCCGCCTGCCGCGTCCGGCAGCGCGAAACTTCCGCAGCACAGACGAATTTAGTTTCCGCCGATCCGGGCGAAAGGACGGCTGAACTGGTCGCCGTCTTCCCATTCCCAGCTTGAGTTGCTTTCGGTAACGCCCGGGCTGTTAAGGGTGACCGGGTCATTCGGGATTGAGTCGATGGCCGAGGCCGAACCGGCGTAGATGAACACGCCGATGCCCGTCGCCTCGATCTGTGCGCGGGTGACACCAAGCCAACTCAACGGGATGGACATCTCGTAGAAGCTGTCGCGCGAGGTGTCGTGACCGATGTAGTTGTTCAAGGTAACCGATGGATTGTTGAGGTAGCTATCTATGTCCCCTACCCCATACAGCGAGCTGGCGGCGTTCAACTCACCCTTGGCGATTTCCACGCCAGCGGCTGCGGTGGAGTTATAATTAGTGGTGCCGATATCGGCATCACCCGCGAAAACGCCATCCACCGCGCGACTGATGTAGGACGAGTACAGGTCTGAGCGCAAACCTACTTGAACGTCTGGCAGCTCCGAACCCGTGAAGGTGTCGAATTTCGCCCACATATTGCTGGCCGCTCCACCGGCTCCGGTATCGAAGGAGATGAACTGCAGGATACCCTGACTGTTGGAGACACGACCACCAAGCGCGGA
>JBMTVS010000086.1:0-9087 GCA_049451655.1 Kiritimatiellia bacterium
ATGCGCCACGAAGGATTGCCACGCAGTCCCTGGATGATGGCGACGGCTTGCGGGGAGGGTAGGGGGTTCCGGTTAACCACGGTATTAAGCAACAGGCCGTAAAGTTCCATCAAAACCTGCTCGCAGAGGCAGAATTTTTCGTTGCGGGCGTGAATGGCTAAAAAGCTGCGGGCGGCTTCGTGCTGAGCTGAGCTCTTGTCAAAGGCGGGGAACAGTATATTGGTGTCGCACGACATCATGGCTGGTTTTTCTCGTCCCCATAGCAAGATCTCTCCTCGGCGGCTTGCAGGCGGTCCAGGTTCAGGTTCGCGCGCCAATTTTCGTCGACGAAGACATCCGAGGACTGCAAGTCGGCGGCTTCCGGTATTTCCCACGCGCCAGCTTTGGCAACTGTACCCGGTGAAACCTCCAGCATGTACTCCAAGCCACGGCGAATCAATTCGCTCAGCGAAATCTCCTTCCGGTTCGCCAAATCCAGCGCCGCTGCATGAAGCTTGTCAGGCAGTTGTATTTGTGTGCGATGCATGATGTATAAAGTATGGTGATTAATAATAGTTGTCAAACACAGCGCGCCCCGGACGGGGACATACAAATAATGGCTGGATTTTCCAATGGTTGGAAATTTGCCGGATGAGTTTTTCCAACCATTGTAAATCAACGACTTACGCAAGAAATAGCTTCTATGTCCCCGCCTGTACCACTTGGCCGTCTTGAGCGAGGGCACCGAATTGCCGGGATGAATGAAAGGCAAGCGCTACTTCGCATCGCCCTGCAGGAAGATGATGTCTTGGGTCGCTGCGACGGATGACGAAGCGGCCGTCGTGTAAGCGAAAACGCCATGAGTCTTTTGATGATTCGGGCCTAGCCTGACTTCGCGCCCAGCATCATCCCTGCTGCCACCAGCAGCAATCCTGCAGCGTTGTTGGCGATGATGTTGAGGATGAAAATCCAGAGGCTTCCGGCTCGTGCAGCGTGGAGGGTGTCGAGGCCGTAGGTGGAGAAGGTGGTGAAACCCCCGAGAAATCCGATGAGCAGAAACATGCGTAGTGAGGATGGCAGGTGAAGCGATCGCTCGGCTAAACCGGCAAGCAAACCTATAAGAAAACAGCCACTGAGATTTACGAAGAGCGTGCCCCAGGGAAAACCCTTGCCCAACAATCTGGCGGCCAGCTCCGTCGAGAGAAAGCGTGTGAGCGAGCCAAGTCCGCCCCCCGCGAAAACCAGCAGCATGGACTGCATCATGCTCATCCGGCCGAGATGCAGCCTGGTCTATTTTGGTTATTTGCGATGATACACATGGGTGCCGTGACCGAAGAAAATCTCCGCGGCTTCCATCATGGTTTCGGAAAGGGTGGGGTGGGCGTGAATGGTCGCCTTGAGATCACTGGCCCGCGCGGCCATTTCCACCGCAAGCACGCCTTCGGCAATCAATTCTCCCGCGCCTACGCCGGCGATTCCCACCCCGAGCACTTGCTCGGTGTGCGGGTCAAGAATCATCTTGGTCAGACCATCGTCGCGACCCAGCGTGGTGGCACGTCCTGAAGCCTTCCAGGGGAAGCTGGCAATCTTGACCGTTCTACCCTCGATTTTTGCCTGCGTTTCGGTGAGTCCGCACCAGGCCATTTCCGGGTCGGTAAAGACCACGGCCGGGATAGCACGCGGGTCGAATACGGATGGCTTACCATCAATAGCCTCAATGGCAACGCGTCCTTCGTGCGACGCTTTGTGGGCGAGCATGGGCTCACCGGCGATGTCGCCAATGGCGAAAATGTTGGGCTCGTCCGTCCGGCGTTGCTTGTCGACCACGATGAACCCTCGTTGATCGAGCTTGATTCGCGTGTTTTCGAGTCCAAGACCCTTGGAGTTGGGTGAACGTCCGACGGAAAGCAGGACTCGATCAAATTCCTGTTCAGGATTCTCAATGTCGAGTCCTTCCAGAACCGCTTTGATGCTTTTGCCTGTGTCCTTGAGCGATAAGACCTTGGTCTTGAGGTGGATTTTTTCGAAGCGTTGGGTAAGACGGGCGGTCACGATGTCGGCCAAGTCCTTGTCGGCGCCCATGAGCAGGCCGTTGGTCATCTCCACCACGGTGACTTTGCTGCCGAGCGCGGCATAAACACTGCCCAACTCGCAACCGATGTAGCCACCGCCAATCACCAACAAGCGTCCCGGAACATCTTCCAGGTTCAGCGCGCCGGTGGAGTCCATGACCCGCGAGGACTTTATGGCCAGTGGCGGGGGAATGGTCGGGCTGGATCCGGTGGCGATAATGCAGTTATCAAAGGTCATTTCGCTGGACGATCCATCGGATTTTTCGATGGTTACCGTCTTGTTGTTCTTGAACGTGGCCTTGCCTTTGACGAAGTTGATTTTGCGGGCCTTGGTGAGCGAACCGAGGCCGCCGGTGAGCTTGCTGACCACGTCGTTCTTCCAGTTGCGCATTTTGTCGAGGTCGATCTTGGGCTCGCTGTAAGTCAGACCCCAATGCTCGGCTTCGCGTGATTCCTCGATAACCCGGGCTACGTGAAGCAACGCTTTCGACGGTATGCAACCACGATAAAGACAAACCCCGCCGGGATTTTTCTCCATCTCGATCATGGTGACCTGATAGCCGAGGTCGGCGGCTTGGAAAGCGGCGGGATAACCGCCGGGTCCACCGCCGATGACAATAAGTTGAGAATGGGTAGGCGTACTCAAGGATCAACCCTCCAGAATGAGAAGTTCAGGCTGCTGAAGCGCATCGGAAATCCAGCGCAGGAAACGGGCGCCATCCGCACCGTCGATCACGCGATGATCGAAGGAAAGCGAAAGCGGCAACATCTGACGCGGCTGGAAGAAACCGTCAACCAGCACGGGCTGGACCGAGCCGCGGCCCACGCCGAGGATGGCAACTTCGGGGAAGTTCACAATCGGAGTGAAGAAGGAGCCGCCGATACCACCGATGTTGGTCAGGGTCATGCTGCCGCCAACCATTTCGTCGGGCGGAATCTTGCGTGCCTTGGCGCGGTCGGCGATATTGCCGAGTTCCCTGGCGATTTCAATGACACTGAGCTGATCCGCGTTGCGAATAACCGGAACCAATAGCCCGCGGTCGGTGTCGATGGCCACGCCGATGCCAACGTACTTTTTGTAGATAAGTTGATTGTGCTCGAGATCCAGGCTCGCGTTGAAGCGCGGGAATACCTTGAGTGCCGAAGCAAGAATCTTGATCAGGAACGGCGTGAGCGTCAGTTTGGCGCCGGCGGCCTCGGCCTTTGATTTCTGGGACTTGCGCAATTTCTCAATGTTGGTGATGTCGACCGACTCGTTAATGGTGACGTGCGGGATGTTACTCCAGGAAATCGCCATGTGTTGAGCGGTAGCGGCGCGCACGTTGGATAGTGGTTCCGCCTCAACATCGCCCCAGCGGGTGAAGTCAGGCAGCGGGGCGGAAATCGGACCACCACCTCCGCCGCCGTGCGCGCGGGTGTCGCGGGAATAGCGTTTGACATCTTCCATCGTGATGCGGGCACCCGGTGCCTCACTAGGTACTTCGTTGATGTCGATACCGATTTCGCGGGCAAATTGACGGGTCGAGGGCGATGCCGGAACACCCGCGCTGCTAATTCCGGTAATAGCCGACTTGGAGGCTGCCTTGGGTGCCGGAGCCGGGGCGGACTTTTTAGCAGGCGCCGGAGCCGGTGCAGCAGGTTCGGGGGTCGGAGCTGAAGCCACAGCTTCTTGTTTGGGCGCGGAAGCTTTGGTTTCTTCTTTGGTTGCTTTGGCTTTGGAAGCAGGCGCTGCAGCGCTACCTCCAGCCTCATCGATGGTCATCACAACTTGTCCAACCGCGGCGGTATCGCCTTCCTTGACTTGAATGGCGGTGACGGTTCCGGCGTAGGGCGAGGGAATTTCCACCGTGGCCTTGCCGGCCTCGATTTCGAGGAGGTTTTGGTCGACGGCGATGGTGTCGCCCACCTTGACCAGGATGGAGGTGACGGTTCCTTCCTTCGCGTTTTCGCTCAGTTCGGGAAGTTTGAATTCAGTTGCCATGTTCAGGTCCTTTCAAAAATGCGTACGCGGGGTCAGTCGACCATGGGGTTGAGTTTGTCCGGGTTGATGCCGAGGTCCTTGATAGCCTTGGTGACCACCGAGGTCTTGATTTCGCCATCGCGAGCGAGTCCGTGCAGCGTGGCCAGCACCACGTAGCGTGCGTCGACCTCGAAGAAGTCGCGCAGCATGGCGCGGTTTTCGCTACGACCAAAACCCTCGGTGCCGAGGCTAATGATGGGGCGCGGAATCCAGCGACCGATCATGTCGGACATCACCTTTACATAATCGGATGCAGCGACAATAACGCCCTGGGTATCCGCCAGCATCTGTGTGATATACGGCACTTTCGCTTTCTTGCCGGGATTGAAGAGGTTGAATCGGTCGCACTCCATGCCGTCGCGGCGGAGTTCCTTGTAGCTGGTGGCGGACCAGACATCCGCGGCGACGCCATATTTTTCGGCGAGGATATCGCGAGCCTTGACCACCTCGTTGAGGATGGCACCGCTGCCGATGAGTTGGGCCTTCAGCTTGCTGTCCTTGATTTTGGGCGCGGGCAGCAGTTTGTAAAGGCCCTTGAGAATACCTTCCTCGCAACCCTTGGGCATGGCCGGCATGGCATAGTTTTCGTTGCCGACGGTGAGGTAGTAGAAAATATCCTCTTCGTCGACATACATCCGCTTCAAACCGTCCTGAATGATGATGGCCAGTTCGTAGGCATAAGCGGGGTCGTAAGTAACGCAGTTCGGAATGGGGTAGGCGAGCAGATGACTGTGACCATCCTGGTGTTGCAAACCTTCGCCGGCCAGAGTGGTCCGCCCGGCAGTTCCGCCAATCAGGAACCCGCGACAACGCAAATCGCCCGCCGCCCAGGCAAGGTCGCCGATGCGCTGGAAGCCGAACATCGAGTAGTAGATGTAGAATGGAATCGAGTTAACGCCGTAGTTGGCATGTGCGGTACCCGCAGCGATGAAAGAGCACATTGAGCCGGCCTCGTTGATGCCCTCCTCGAGGATCTGGCCGTCCGTAGCCTCTTTGTAGTAGAGCAGGCTTTCCTTGTCGACCGGCTCGTAGAGCTGACCTGTGTGGGCGTAGATGCCGCATTGACGGAAGAGGGCTTCCATGCCGAAGGTGCGGGCCTCGTCGGGCACGATGGGGACGATGAGTTTGCCGATGTTTTTGTCCTTCAGCATCTTGGTCAGCATGCGGACATAAGCCATCGTGGTGGAAACCTCGCGACCCTCGGTGCCTCCGTAAAACTCCTCGAAAATGGACGTTTCGGGCATGCTGATCTTGCCCGCGGTTTCCGAACGTTTGGGCAGGAACCCGCCGAGTTTCTGGCGACGTTCCAGCAGGTACTTCATCTCGATGGAGTCCTTGGCGGGACGATAGAAAGGTGCCTTTCCGATATCGTCCTCGGCGATGGGTATATCGAAACGTTTGCGGAAGATACGCAATTCATCCTCGTTGAGTTTCTTCTGCTGGTGGGTGATGTTCTTGCCCTCACCGCTTTCACCGAGGCCGTAGCCTTTGATGGTGCGCGCCAGAATGACGGTTGGGTAACCGCTCTTGTTTTCGTAGGCGGCACGGAAAGCAGCGTATACTTTTTCGGGGTCGTGACCGCCCAGGGTCATCTGGGTGAGTTGCTCGTCGGTGAGGTGCTCCACCATCTTCAGTGTTTCCGGATACTTGCCGAAGAAGTGCTCGCGAATGTAGGCGCCGTCTTCGGTGGAGTACTTTTGGAACTCGCCGTCGACCACTTCACCCATGCGCTTGACCAGAATGCCGTCCTTGTCCCTGGCGAAGAGATCGTCCCATTCCTTGCCCCAGATGACCTTGATGACATTCCAGCCGTTACCGCGGAAGTTGGCTTCCAGCTCCTGAATAATCTGGCCATTGCCGCGCACAGGACCATCGAGTCGCTGCAGGTTGCAGTTAATGACAAAGATGAGGTTGTCGAGTTTTTCCCGGGTGGCTAATGAAATGGCACCGAGGGACTCTGGTTCGTCGGTTTCGCCGTCGCCGAGGAAGGCGATCACTTTCGCATCCGTCTCCGGAATCATGCCGCGGTCTTCCAGGTACCGGATGAAGCGGGCCTGGTAGATGGCCATGATGGGTCCAAGCCCCATGGATACGGTGGGGAACTGCCAGAATTCGGGCATAAGCCAGGGGTGGGGGTAGGAAGAAAGACCGCCACCCTCAGCCAGTTCACGACGGAAGTTTTCAAGGTGTTTGGGGGAGAGGCGCCCTTCAATGTATGCGCGCGCATAGATACCGGGTGAGGCGTGACCCTGAAAATAGATGAAGTCGCCAGGGTGCGTGTCGGTTTTCGCCCGGAAGAAATGGTTAAAGCCCACTTCGTAAAGCGTGGCGGCGGATGCATAGGTGGAAATATGGCCACCCACGCTGGCGTCCTGCTTATTGGCGCGGACCACCATAGCCATGGCGTTCCAGCGAATCATGCTCTTGATGCGGCGCTCAATTTCCCGGTCGCCGGGGAAGGGAGGCTGGTGTTCGGGCTGGATCGTGTTGGCGTAGGGCGTTACCGAGGTTACGGGCAATTTGACGCCCTTTTTCTGGGCCATTATCTGAAGATCCAGCATCAACTCGCGCACACGGTCGCGTCCGCGACGAGCAATGACTTCGTCAAGCGAGTCCAGCCAGTCCTTGGTCTCCAGTTTGTCCTGTTCGAGTTGTGCTTCCAATTGATCTTCGGTCATAAAACAAAGCCTTTCCTGATTGCCATGCATGGTTTGGCGCGCTGCCGGTAAGCTAACACGACGTCTCCCGCCCGTCCTGCGAAGCAAGTGGCGAAAGGTAAAACCTTCCGCCCCAAAAGGCAAGTATTCGGTGGTTGCATTTTGATGATTTTCAATAACTTGCAGCCTTACCGTCCTTGGTTTAGTTTTTTTCGCATGGGCAATGATGAAAAAGACGACCTTCCGGGAACTCAAAACACGGATGAGCCGGTTTGTCCGGTTTGCGGGGAACGGTTACTGCATGAAAAGTGCAAGCTCGTTTGCCGAAGCGAGACCTGCGTTTACCGTATTGTCTTCAACTGCGCAGAATTTTAAAATAAACCCTTGCAACTTGTCCGGCATTTGATAACTTCTCAACTCAGCTTGCTACCAAAACAATTTACTGCGGGGTGGAGCAGCCTGGTAGCTCGTCAGGCTCATAACCTGAAGGTCTTGGGTTCAAATCCCAACCCCGCTACCACTTAAGAGGCACTTACAGCGATGTAAGTGCCTCTTTTTTTTCCGGTTAGCGCGCGGGTGCGCGTTCGCGGGCGGCGTGTTCGGCGAAGGCTACACCGGCTTCGCTGAAGAGATTGTAGACGGCGTCGACGCCGAGTTTGGCGAGTTCGTCGGCTTCGTCCTGCCAGCGGGCGAGAGCGGCGATGGTGCCGGCGTAACCGAGGCTTCTGAGATGCTGGGAAATAAGCATGTTGGCTTTGTGGTTGGCGGTGGCGATGAGCACGCGGGAAATGTGCTTGCCCATGGATAGTCGCTCCCAGAAATCGTCATCGGTGCCGTCTCCGTGAACTACTTCGCGTCCGGCTTCGCGATTGCGACGGACTTTTTCAGGACAAGAGTCAACGCCAATTACCGCGATACCTTCATCGCGTACGATCGTGTCGTAAGCGCTTACGCCGATGCGCCCCATGCCGAAAATGACCACCTCGGCATCGCCGGTGGCTACCGGCATATCCTCAGGCAAGCGTTCGCTGTGTTCGAATTTTGCCAGCCAGCCTTTGGCCCGGTCGAACAGCCCGACCGCGTGGGTGTTGAGCGGGGCCGCCGCGATGAAGCTGACCGCCAGCAATAGCGCAAATACCACCAGCCATTGCCCTTGCAGCCAGCCAGCCGAGGCGGCAACCACGCCGACGATAAGTCCGAACTCGCTGAAATTCGCCAGCCCCAACGTGGCAAGAAAAGCAGGTCGGGCGCGGAAGCGGAACCGCGTAAGCACGAGGAAGTAACCGGCCATCTTGATGGCCACCAAGCCTATCAAGACCAGCGCGGCCAGCGTGGCATCCAGGGTCAGCCCCTGGGTGAGTCCAATCTCGAGAAAAAACGCGACCAGAAACAGGTCCTTGAATCCGAACAAGGCCTTGGCCATTTCCCCGGCTTTCGGGTGGGATGCAATCATCATGCCAGCGGCCAAGGCGCCGAGATCGCCCTTGAGGCCCACAGCCTTAAATAGCCCGTACCCCGCCAGTGGCAGCACAAATCCCATCAGCAATAACAGTTCGCCATGCCCGACCCGTTTGAGCAGCGAAAAAATCCAGCCCCGCATGAACGGGATGGTTACGAGCAGCAAAGCCCAGGGCGAGGGCAACTCCCCGCCGGACGCGGAGAGAAAACCCACTGCGAGGACATCTTGCATGATGAGGATGGCGATGGCGGTCGATGCATGACGCGTACCCAGCTCTGCCCGTTCGTCGAACGCCTTGATGGCAAATACCGTACTGGAAAAACCGAGCGCAAAACCGACCAGAAGGCTCCCAAGCAGGTCGAGCTCGCCAAAGAGCGGCAACCCCAGTTTTCCAAGACCGAGACAGGTCGCCGCGATGACGACGGTGGTTACGAGAAGATGCAAGGTCGTGCCGGCCCAGACTACCGGCTTGCCGAGGTCGCCGATCCGTAATTTCAGGCCGATGGTGAACAACAGCAGCGTTACGCCGAAAGAGGCGATTTCGGTGAGCGAATCATCGGCCTCCACGCCCATCGCTCTCAGGGCAAACCCCGCCACCAGAAACCCGGTCATCGGCGGCAAGCCGATTTGCTTGGCCAGAAATCCGAGGGCGAATGCTACCGTGATTAGCACCGCGCTCATGGTCAGGAAGCAGCCTTGAGCGCAGGACTGAATAGGACATGCATCCCATCCTGGTAAATCTGCTGAATGTTATCGGCTTTTTTGAGTAACATGGAATTTGCACCCTGCATAAGGCGTAAACCGCGCTTCGGCCTCTCCCATACTAAAGTTGGGGAGGTGATCATCAAGTTAGTAGAATATTTAGTCCGGAACTGGCCCAAGTTTCAGGAAGACACGGCC
>JBMTVS010000087.1:0-9022 GCA_049451655.1 Kiritimatiellia bacterium
CGGATGGTGGCGCGGATGATGGAAAGCCAGATAGCCTGCTTGATCGGCCGGGTCGGCGGCTTGCAGAAAGTGAATCGCGACTGGATAAACTCAGGCCGGATAGCAATCTTTTCCGGCAGCATGGCTTCCATCTTGGCGAAAAGTTTCTTCAGATCCTTGGCGACCGGCGTCCCCTCGTAAGTCTCTATAAGCTGCTGGCCCAATAGAATCCCCAACACTTCGCCCTCCGACACCATGATCGAAGGAAGAAACCAGTTGGGCTTGTCGTAATAAAAACCGCGATGCTTGGCGGAATAAACAATCGGTGCGCCCAACTCATTACGCATGAAAGCGAGATCATGCATGATCGCCCGCTCCAGCACTTCCCAGTCCCGCGCCAATTGCGGTGCATTTGGATACTCCATCGCCCTGATCCGGCGGTCGATGTCCAGCACGCGTCGATAGGTTGGCTTGAATTTAAAGGGCATAGCTCTCTCGCAACGCGCTCATCATGCACCAGTTAGAATGTTAGCGTCCACCTGGAAACATTCAGAGAATAAATTTTAACTATTACTTTACCCTGTCGACATTTCACAGGGTTGATTTGGTAACATGGCAAGTATGATTGATGAAACCGCTGATTATTCGCACAATATGAGTCATGAAATGCGAAGCTTCGAAATCCGTCGGGATGCCCTGCTGGACGAAATCGAGCGCTTGAACATCATGATCTACGAGCACCACTTGGCGCTTGAGCGTCTGAAAAAGTCGGTGCTTTGCACAGATGATGACGACATGACAGAAGTGATGGAATACTGAACGAGGAACAAGGTCATATCCTTAAGATTCTGGCGAAGAGCGCGGATGACGACGTGATTTCCCCTGAACTCGAGCACGACCGGAAAGTCGATATCGTTCGGGCCTCGCGGCGGCGAACCCATGCAACGATCACAGAAAAGCTGTTTGGAATTCCGCTTGTGCCCACCTACCTCTGTCAACACATGCCAGCCCTGGCGCGTATCGTGCAGAGCGGCGCGGCGGGGGCCCTGCTGCCGGTGCATGCCGCCGGTGAGTTTAGTAAAACCGGGGTGCAGAGCATTCGGCTGGACCACCAACTGCCTATCCACGAAACGCTCTGGTTGGTGTGGAACCCAAGGATAGTAGAATTGATTCCGTCGATAGAACGGATTATCAATTCGCTAAAAGAGCTTATAGAACCGCAGCTGGACTGCTCCGGTTAGCGGTGAAATGCGCTAATTGCATCGCACATGGGCGTTGCGCCCGGAAAGAAATATGATGGGATCACAAGTTACAGCACTCTGTGAATGCGGCTTAAAATCAACCATTCTCATTGGCGGCGGGATGGCAAATTTCATGGACACGTGCTTTTTTCCGTGTCTCTGCGAGCATTGCCGAGCAGTCGTTCAGATTAATCTGCTTGCAGAACGGATTCAGTGCCCGAAATGCCAGGCAACAAAAGTAATTCCATATGATGACACCCGATTGATCGGGCGAGCAGGGAATCATCAAACTGCCAGCTGGGATATGAAGAAGCAACTCGGACGGGAGTTGATATTGACAGACGGGGATTACAAATGCCCTCAATGCGAAAACAACACACTGCATTTTTCAAATTCAGGCCATTGCTGGGATTGAGAGTGAAATTACCCACGCGCATTGTCTACGCTATTCAATGATAATAATTCTTGAATCATTAGACTGAAAACGGCAAGCGGCCAATACGTTCGAGCTGTATGCTCCGGTATGCGTTACCTGTCCGTCATTCCATGGTCATCCACGCTGCAGCTGACCCGGGTCTGAAGATCGCCGAAGGTGTAGGTGCCGCCGGATGGACAGGTTGGCGCAGTCGCGAGGGAGGCTGGAATCAGGGCGGTGATGTTCTCCTGCGCGGTGCCGTCATGATCGAAGGCGAATTGCTCCTTGGCACCTTCAATATCCCGCAAATTTTCGATGCAGGCCCGGCGATGCTTATCTGCGACACCTTGACGGGCGTCGCGCACCAGGAAGGCCACGGCCACCATGACCAGCAGCGCCAACAGAAAGACGCCGCGACGGGTCATCAGACCACCCGGCCGAACAGTTTCTTGATGGCCGCGTTGATGTCGCTCCGCTCCTGCTCGATGAATCCGGCGGCGGCGGCCATGCGCTCCTCATAGGCGACGAAGTCCAACCCGGCGGTGGCGCCGAGATGTTTCTTGCGGGCAATCGCCTGGTGCGGATTTTCCGCTTCAAGTTCATGCAGGTTGTTCTTCACGTAATGATAGGCATCACGGAAGGGCATGCCGGAGGCCACCAGCTCCAGTGCGCGGTCGGTGGCAAAAACATCCGGGGTGAAACCGGCAATCAACTTGTCCGCATTCACGGTGGTATCCGCCAACATCGCGGCCATGATCCGGAGCGAGGCCCGGGTGGTGGCGATGCCCTCCATGAAGACTTCCTTCGCCTCCTGCAAGTCGCGGTTGTAGCCGGTGGGCGAACCCTTCACCAAATCGTAGGCGGCTACCATGTTTGCCTTTACCCGGCTGGCCTTGGCCCGCACCAGTTCGAGCACGTCGGGATTCTTTTTCTGCGGCATGATGCTGCTGCCGGTACAAAAAGCGGCGGGCAGGTTGAAGTAGCCAAACTCCGGCATGGTGAAGATCATCAGGTCCTGGGCCAGCCGCGAAAGGGTCAGCATGACCTGGCTCATCGCCATCAGTATCACCGACTCAAGTTTGCCCCGGCTGTTGTTCGCATAGAGGACGTTGTGACAAGGCTCGCTGAAGGCCAGCAAATCGGCGACCAGCTTCCGGTCGATCGGCAGCGGCACCCCGTAGCTCGCGGCGGAGCCGAGGGGCGATTTGTCGTTCAGCTCGTAGGCCTGCATGAGCAGCGCCATATCATCGAGCAAGGCCTCGGTGAACGAGGTGGCCCACAGTCCGACCGAGCTCGGCATACCCGGCTGCATGTGAGTCCGGCCGACCATGGGCACGGCGACATGTTCCCGACCGAAGGCCAGCATTACCGCGGCCAACCCGGCCGCCTCCTCGATAACGGACAGCAACTCCTCCCGGGCGAAAAGCCGGAGGTCGAGCGCTACCTGGTCGTTCCGGCTGCGCCCCGTGTGGATTTTCTTACCGAGGTCGCCAAGTTTTGCCGTCAGATTCCGCTCCACCGCCAGATGCACATCCTGGTCTTCCAGCGTGATGTTGAATTTGCCCTTCCGTGCCTGCTCCATGATGCCGGCCAGAGCGTCCACCACCCGCTTCGCATCCTTTTTAGTGAAGAGTGGCGGCTTTACCGGCATCCGCGACAACATCATGACATGGGCCGCCGAACCGAGGCAATCCGCCCGGACCAGCGCATGGTCCAGCTCGATGTCCTTACCCGCGGTAAACGCCAGAACGTCTTGATGAATGACGCCGACGGTGGTTTTTTGCTGCTTCGTCTTTTTCATGATGGTTGATGTATACGCGAGCGATTGAATCGAATCGACAGGATTTTCCATCTTTTTTGCCCCATTCAAGATCTTTAACCCAGGAATATCTACAAATTTGTTGGCAACAGGGCTGTATATGCACATATTTGTATTCATTTTTTGTTTAGCCGTCCCACCCGGTTAAGCCGGAAAGCGCTCAAAAAACATTAATAATCATGGCTTTACATCAATAATTTGCGCCCATGATCCACTTGGCATGCGCATTGCTGATTTGTTAGCCACTTGCAAACACGAGGATTGTGTCTGAATTTAACGATCTTTGAGGGAACCTGCATTTAAAGCAAAGTGAGAGAGTAAAGAAAGGAAACAACATGAAGTCGAACACTGCCCGTCAGGCCGCGATTTCCGCGGTCACCAACTACAAGCCGACCACGGCTCCGCTCAATTTTCTGGAGACTCCCACCAAGGAGATTTTCGGATGCAACACCTTCAGTGACGGGGTCATGCGCGATCGCCTGCCCAAGCACATCTATAAGATGGTACGCAAGACCATCAAGCAGGGCGAGAAACTTGACCCGGTGGTGGCCGATGCCGTCGCGACCGCGATGAAAGATTGGGCCATCGGGAAAGGTGCTACCCACTACGCCCACGTTTTCTATCCCTTGACCGGCCAGACCGCCGAGAAACACGACAGCTTCCTCTCCCCCGATGGACAGGGCGGCGCCATTGCCGAGTTCAGCGGCAAACAGTTGATCCAAGGCGAGCCTGATGCCTCCAGCTTCCCCTCCGGTGGTTTGCGCGCCACTTTCGAGGCCCGCGGCTACACCGCCTGGGACGTCACCAGCCCGGCCTACATTCTGGAAAACCCGAATGGCACCACGCTGTGCATTCCCACCGCCTACTGCTCATGGACCGGTGACGCTCTCGACAAGAAGACGCCGCTACTGCGCTCCATGCAGGCGTTGAACAAGCAAGCCCAGCGTGTGCTCAAGCTCTTCGGTCACTCCGACCCGGGCATGATCTTCGCCACCGCCGGACCCGAGCAGGAGTACTTCCTGATCGACCGCAACTTCTATTTCGCGCGTCCTGACCTTACGTTGTCAGGCCGCACCCTTGTGGGCGCAGCCCCCGCCAAGGGTCAGGAGTTTGAAGACCAGTACTTTGGCGCTATTCCCGAGCGTGTGCTGGCCTGCATGCTCGACGTCGAGCGTGAACTCTACAAGTTGGGCGTGCCGATCAAGACCCGTCACAACGAAGTGGCCCCGAGCCAATACGAAATCGCGCCGGTATTTGAGAACGCGAACGTGGCCGCCGACCACCAGCAACTGGTCATGCTCACCCTGAACCGCGTGGCCCAGAAGTATGGTCTCGCCTGCCTCACCCACGAAAAGCCTTTCAAGGGCGTGAATGGTTCCGGCAAGCACTTGAACTGGTCCATGGGTAACGAAAACATGAACCTCCTGGATCCCGGCGACACCCCGCACGACAACGCCCAGTTCCTCGTGTTCTGCGCCGCGGTCATCCGCGCCGTCTACAAAAACTCGAAGCTCCTGCGCGCCGCTGTAGGCACGGCCTCGAACGATCACCGCCTAGGCGCCAACGAAGCGCCCCCGGCCATCATCTCGATCTTCCTCGGCGAGCAACTCGCCGATATCTTCGAGCAGATCAAGAAAGGCGGAGCCAAGAAGTCGAAGAAAGCCGGCTTCCTCAACGTCGGCGTCGACACCTTGCCGCCCCTGCCCAAGGATGCGGGTGACCGTAACCGTACCAGCCCGTTTGCCTTCACCGGCAACCGTTTCGAATTCCGCGCGGTCGGTTCCAGCCAGTCCATCTCGGGCCCGCTGGTCATCCTCAACAGCATCGTGGCGGACAGCCTCGACTACGTGGCCACCGCCCTCGAGAAGGAAACCAAGGGCGATGCCAGCAAGCTGAACAAGGCCGTGCAGAAGGTGCTGAAAGACGTCATCTCCGAGTCTTCGCCGGTGCTTTTCAACGGCGACAACTACTCGGAAGCCTGGCACCAGGAAGCCGCCAAGCGCGGTCTGCCCAACCTTCGCGACACCGTTTCCGCGCACGCGGCGGTTACCGAAGCCGGCTTTGCCAGCCTCTTCAGCAAACTGGGTGTGCTCACCAAGCGCGAACTGGCCAGCCGCCAGGAGATTTACCTCGAGCGTTACTGCAAGGATATCAGCACCGAAAGCAAGCTGACCTTGAGCCTGGCGCGCAAGTACATCCTGCCGGCCGCCTACCGCTACCAGAGCGAGTTGGCCTCCACCGCCGCCTCCGTTAAATCGGTCGGCGTCGAAGGCGACAACTCCACCCTCAAGCGGATCAGCGAACTCGTCGGTGCCATGGAAACCGCGGCCGACGGACTTGAAAAAGTCATCGGACACGAAGCCACCGGTAGCGTGCTCAAGCACGCCGAGTTCTTCCGCGATAAGGTGATCCCGGCCATGAATGCCGTTCGTGACGTCGCCGACGCCATGGAAAGCATCATCTCCGATGATCTCTGGCCCTTGCCCACTTATCAGGAAATGCTCTTCATCAAGTAAGCCTTACCTGATGCCCTATGCAAAAGCCCCGCCGGGATTCCGGCGGGGCTTTTTTTGTGCACCTACCACGCCAGCCGCTCAGGCGGCCCGTCCATTCATCCTCTTTCCACCATCGCGGGCGTCCGCAAGCGGAGCCCCTGCGGCCCAGCCGCCTGGTCATGCCTTTTATGATGGCAGACAGCAATCGCTTCTCATCCATCCACCCTTTGGTTAAGCTCCAGCTATGGACAAAGAACGCATCCTGCACCTGCGCCGTGAACTTCACCGGCACAATCACCTCTATTATGTCGAAGCCGCTCCGGTGATTTCCGACCGGGAATTTGATGCCCTGATCAAGGAACTTGGCGATCTCGAGGCGCGTTATCCGGAATTTTTTGATCCCGCCTCGCCCACCCAGCGCGTGGGCGGATCGCCACTGAAGGAATTCGCGCATGTTACCCACCGGCGGCCCATGATGTCGCTGGATAACACGTACGATGAGAGCGAACTTCGCGCGTTTGATCAGCGCATCCATAAATTGCTTGGTGATCGCACCATTTCCTACGTGGTCGAGCCCAAGGTAGATGGCGTGTCGTTGAGCGTTCACTATGAGCACGGCGTGCTGAAGCTTGCCGCCACCCGCGGCAACGGCGTGACCGGCGATGACATCACCGCGAACGTGAAAACCATCCGCGCCGTTCCGCTTCGCCTCGAGGGCGATAACATCCCTGAATTCATCGAGGTGCGCGGCGAGGCCTTCTTGCCGGTGGAGGGCTTTATCCGCCTGAACGAGGAGCGGGAAAGGCAGGGTGAACCCCTTTTCGCCAATCCGCGCAATGCCACCGCCGGTTCGTTGAAACAGCTCGACCCCAAAATCGTGGCCGCGCGGCCGCTCAGCGCCGTGTTCTATGCGATTGGCGAACTGCAAGGTGCTGCGCCCGCAACTCACGCAGAGGAAATAGCGTTACTCAAATCGCTCGGACTTCCCGTGCCGCAAAGCCTCTGGACCAGCGCCAATATAGACGAAGTCATCATCCATGCGGGCGAACTTCAAGCCATGGAGAAGTCGCTGCCCTTTATGATCGATGGTTGCGTGATCAAAGTGAATGAGCTCGACACCTGGGAAACGCTCGGCAGTACCGCCAAGGCCCCGCGCTTTGCCATCGCCTATAAATATGCCCACGAGCAGGCGGCCACGCGACTCAACGCGATCACGGTCCAGGTTGGACGCACCGGCATCCTGACCCCGGTGGCGGAACTCGAACCGGTGTCGCTGGCTGGTTCGACCATTTCCCGCGCCACCCTCCACAATGAAGACGAAATCAAACGCAAGGACATCCGGGTCGGTGATACCGTCATCATCGAGAAGGCCGGGCAAGTCATTCCCGCCGTGGTTGAAGTCGATGTCGCCAAACGACCACCGGATGCGGAGCCCTTCGACCTGTTTAAGCATATCCATGGCCAATGCCCCGCTTGCCATGGTCCGGTCGTGCGTGACCCGGAGTTTGTGGCCTGGCGGTGCGAGAATGCTTCCTGCCCGGCGCAAATCAAGCGAACACTCCGGCACTTCGCCAGCAAGGCGGCCATGGATATCGAGGGCATGGGCGATGTTTTGGTGAATCAACTCGTGGATGCCGGCCTGGTGAGCGCGGTTTCCGACCTGTATACGCTGACCGTTGATCAGGTAGCGGGACTCGATCGCATGGGTCAAAAATCCGCGGAGAACGTCATCGCATCCATTGACGGCAGTCGCAAGCGTCCGCTCTGGCGACTGCTACACGGCCTGGGCATTCCGCATGTCGGCGAGGGCGCGGCGCGTAAATTGGCCCATCATTTTCATGCGCTGGAACGCTTGCGCGATGCGACCGCGGAGCAACTCGAGCTGGTACCGGACATCGGAGGCATCATGGCCGGGGCAATATGCCAATATTTCGCAAATCCCGCCAACCTCATGCTGCTTGATAAACTCGAACTGGCCGGCTTAAGCATGGTGGACGAAACCCCGGCCGTCGAAGCGGATACAAGTCACCCGCTTTTCGGGAAGACCGTCGTAGTCACCGGCACGCTGGAACACTTCACCCGCGACCAGATCAAGGACGCGCTGCGCGCGGTCGGCGCTATCGTCACGGACAGTGTCAGCAAGAAAACCAACTTCCTCATCGCCGGCGAAGCCGCCGGGTCAAAGCTCGACAAGGCCAGAAAATTCGGTGTGACCATTATGTCCGAGCAGGATGCCTTGCAACTGCTCAAGACGCCTTGAGTCGACCGGGATGGCTGTATCTTCAATTACCGGACACATCGCGGAAATTCTTGCGGATTTACCGCCCGCGGCTCCGGGCAGCCTGATTACGGCGCGTTCGATTAAACTTCACCAATCCGGATTTTTATGGCAGGTAAAAAACAGCGGATCATAAGCCGCTCGCATGAACACCATAGTCATCAACGAAATCATAATCCTTATTCTTCTGCTCATGGCCTCGGGGCTGTTTTCCAGTGCCGAGACCATTTTTTTCTCGTTGAGCCCGCTGCAGCTCCGGCGCATCAGTTCCGCCCATCCCGGTATTGGCGCGCGCCTGCACCAGATGGTCAATCAGCCCGCGCGCCTGCTCTCCACCATTCTGATCGGAAACACCATTATCAACGTCGCCACCGCCGCGGTCGGCTACGCCATCGCGGACAACCTGTTCCGGGGCCGGGGTGAATTAATCGCTATTCCGGCGGTCACCATCCTGCTCATTCTCTTCGGCGAGGTCGCGCCCAAACGCATCGGTCTTTATTACGCGGAAAAAATCAGCCTGGTTTATGTGCCGCTTTTCTCCGCGATTGCCATCCTGCTCAAGCCGATGCGCATGTTGCTGGAGCGCATCACCCGGGTGTTCGAGCCGCTTATTCGTCCCCACGGCAAATCCATCAGCTCGGAGGAATTTGAAACGGTGCTGGAGATTGGCGGGGAAGCCGGCGCGCTCAATGCAGATGAGTTGGCCATGCTAAAAGCCATTGTCTCGCTCGAGGATCTGACGGCCGCCGACGTCATGACCCCGCGCGTCGATATCGTGGGCATTGACGTGGGCGA
>JBMTVS010000088.1:0-8875 GCA_049451655.1 Kiritimatiellia bacterium
GCTCGAGAACGTTCGCTTGATACGTATCGAGGGTTACTACGCGGTGAGTTATCTGATTCCGGCGGACAGCATTCGCACCTACTACATTTTCTTTCCCGACCCGTGGCCGAAGAAGCGGCACCACGAGAACCGCATTTTCAATCCGCGTTTCGTCGACGCCCTGCATCGCACGCTGGAAACCGGCGGCGTGGTGCACATCGCCACCGACCACCTGCCTTACTTCGAGGACATCGCCGAAACCATGCGGGGCGACAAGCGTTTTACCGAAATCGAACCATTTGCCCCCCAGCCCGAAGAACGAACCGATTTCGAGCTCTGGTACCTCGATAAAAAGCCCATCGGCCGCTGTTCCTTTCGCAAACCTTGATCCTACGGTCCCGAACCCTGAACCCCGAACACCCCTCCCCCGCGATCCTCTCTGATCCGCGCTTGACCGCCTCAACCTCCGTGGTTACATCATCTATTTCCCACGAGATTATTCTATGTCCCTATCCTTATGCGTATTAGCCAGCGGCAGTTCCGGCAACTGCACCTTGATCCGGAATGGCGGTTCAGCGTTGATGATTGATGCCGGTCTGAGCGCAAGGGAAATCAAGCGGCGCATGGAGACGGCGGAGGGGAGCCTGGACGAGGTAACGGGGGTGTGCATCAGCCACGAGCATTCCGATCACGTGGCCGGTTTGGCGACCTTGCACCAACAGCATGGCATTCCCATCTACGCCAACCGCGGCACCAGCGAGGGCATGCAGCGCCGTAACGGCTTAAAAGATGTGCCCTGTCGCATTTTCAGCACCGGCCAGGCCTTTACGGTCGGCTCCTTTACTGTGGAACCGTTTTCCGTTCCGCACGATGCCTACGAGCCGGTGGGATTCATCATCTCCATCAGCGAGGTGAAAATCGGCGTGGTGACCGATATGGGCATTGCCACCAATTTAATCCGCGCCCGCCTGCGCGAATGTCGGGCACTCGTGGTAGAGTCCAATCACGACGTGGCCCTGCTACGCGACTCCCGCCGCCCGGCCCATCTCAAGCAGCGCATCATGAGCCGCCAGGGTCATCTTTCCAATGACGCCGCCGCCGAGTTGCTCACCGACATAGCCGGCCCCCATCTCGACACGGTTTTTCTCGCCCACCTTAGCGAAGACTGCAACCGCGGCGAAATCGCCCTCAAAACCACCCGCCGCGCCCTCGCCAAAGCCGGACACGAGCACGTGAATGTGATACTCACGTATCAGGATAAGGCGAGTGAGGTGTGGAGAGCGGGATGAAATTTGGATTGGGGGGCGGGGGTTCGGAGTTCGGGATCTTTTGTAGGGCTTTTAGCCCTACAATTCGGTCACGCAAAACAATCTAAAATCCGCAATCCAAAATCAAAAATCCACTCACGCGTACGCCGCCACCGGCGCGCAGGAGCAGACGAGGTGGCGATCGCCGTGGGGATTGTCGATGCGGCCGACGGAGGGCCAGAATTTTCGAACGCGCAGGGAGGGCACCGGATAGGCCGCCTGTTCGCGGGTGTAGGCGTGTTGCCAGGTGTCGGCGGTGACTTCGGCGGCGGTGTGCGGGGCGTTTTTGAGGACGTTGTCGTGCCGGTCGGCCTCGCCGTTGACGATAGCGTCGATTTCACCGCGAATGGTGAGCATGGCGTCGCAGAAACGGTCGAGCTCTTCCTTCGGCTCGCTTTCCGTCGGTTCGATCATCATGGTGCCGGGCACCGGCCAGGAAACGGTGGGCGCGTGAAAACCGAAATCCATCAGGCGCTTGGCCACGTCCTGCTCGTCCACGCCGGACTTTTCCTTTAACGGCCGAAGGTCGAAAATCATCTCGTGGGCGACCCGTCCATGGTTGCCGACGAAATGCACCTCGAAGTGGTGCTCCAGGCGCGCCTTGATGTAGTTGGCGTTGAGAATGGCAAACTTGGTGGCCTCGGTCATGCCTTCGCCGCCGAGCATTTTGATGTAACCGTAGGAGATGAGCAGAATGCTCGAACTGCCCCACGGCGCGGCGGATACCGCTTCAATGCCTTGCGCCCCGCCGGTCTGCGCGAGTGGGTGTTTGGGAAGAAACGGCGCAAGGTGTTTTGCCACGCCAATCGGTCCCATGCCGGGACCGCCACCCCCATGCGGAATGGAAAAGGTCTTGTGCAAGTTCAAGTGACATACGTCGGCACCAATCGCGCCAGGCGATGTGAGGCCGACCTGCGCGTTCATGTTCGCGCCGTCCATGTAGACCTGTCCGCCGTGCTTGTGAATCATCCGGCAAACATCGCGCACGTTGTCCTCGAAAACACCGTAAGTCGATGGGTAGGTAATCATCAAAGCGGCGAGCTTTTCGCTGTTCGCCTCAACCTTCGTTTTCAGGTCGGCGAAGTCGATGCGTCCGTGGTCGTCGCAGCCGACAATCACCACCTCCATCCCGGCCATCACCGCCGACGCGGGATTGGTACCGTGCGCACTGGAGGGAATAATGGCCACATTGCGGTGCCCCTCGCCACGCGCTAAATGATACGCGCGGATGGTCATCAGTCCGGCGTATTCGCCTTGCGCGCCCGAGTTAGGCTGGAGGCTGATGGAGTGAAAACCGGTGATATCGGCGAGGGTCTTCTCGAGTTCCTTGAAAATCAGCGCGTACCCCTTTGCCTGGTCCGCCGGCGCGAAGGGATGTAGCTTGCCGAACTCCGGCCAAGTCACCGGCATCATCTCCGCCGCGCTATTCAACTTCATGGTGCAGGAGCCGAGCGGAATCATCGCCTCGTTCAAGCCGAGATCCTTCTGCTCCAAACCTTTGATGTAGCGCATCATGGCGGTTTCGGAGCGGTACGAAGAGAAAACCGGCGCGGTCATGAACGGCGAGGTGCGAACGAGGTCCTCGTGATAATTCAATTCGATCGCGGCGGCTTCGGCTTCGATATCGAGCGCCGGCGCGGTACGGCCAGCAGCCTTGGCGAAAAGCGCGAGCAAGTCGGCGATATCCGCGGCACGGGTGGTTTCGTCGAGCGCAATGCCGACGTGCTGGTCGTCACCGTAGCGGAGGTTGATCTTCTGTTTTTCCGCGAGCTTGCGTAGCGCATCCTGATTTACCTCGCCCAGCGCCACGCGCAAGGTGTCGAAGAAATAAGGGTTGGCCTGCGTGTAGCCGAGCTCGCGCAAGCCTGCATCGAGGACACGGGCGAGCTGGTGCGCGCGCATCGCGATGGCCTTAAGTCCGGCGGCGCCGTGGTAGATGCCATAGAAACCGGCGATGTTGGCGAGCAGGGCCTGTGCAGTGCAGATGTTGGATTTGGCTTTCTCGCGGCGGATGTGCTGCTCGCGGGTTTGCAGGGCCATGCGGAAGGCGGGCTGGCCGGATTTGTCGATGGAGATGCCGATGATCCTTCCTGGCATTTCGCGGACATGTTCCTCGCGGGTGGCGAAGAAGGCTGCGTGCGGTCCGCCGTAACCCATGGGCACGCCTAGGCGTTGGGCGCTGCCGAACACTACATCCGCGCCGAATTCGCCGGGCGGGGTCAGCAAGGTCAGGGCGAGCAGGTCGGAGGCCACAGAAACAAGCACGCCGGCGGCCTGTGCCCGCGCGATGAACGAACGGTAATCGCACACCAAACCGTCTGCGTCGGGAAACTGAATGAGCGCGCCGAAGTATTTCGGTCCGGGCTCGAAGGTGCGGAACTGGCCGACCTCGAGCTGGATGCCCAGCGGTTCGGCGCGTCCGCGTAGCACAGCGAGGGTTTGCGGGAAAACTGCGTCAGATACGAAAAAGGTGGTCGCCTCCGCCTTGCGATGCTTGCGCTGGTGGATGCGCTGCAGCATGACCATGGCCTCGGCGGCGGCGGTGGCCTCGTCGAGCAGGGAGGCATTGGCTACTTCCATGCCGGTGAGATCTTTCACCATGGTCTGGAAGTTCAACAACGCCTCGAGACGTCCCTGGGCGATTTCCGCCTGATAAGGGGTGTAGGGCGTATACCAGGCGGGGTTTTCGAAGATGTTGCGCAAGATAACCGGCGGCGTGATGCAATCGTAGTACCCAAGACCAATGTGGGAGCGGAACACCTTGTTCTTCGCGGCGATGGACTTCGCGTGCTGCAGGTAGTCATGCTCGGACAAACCGGCCGGGGCCTTGATGGGGCGCTTCAGGCGGATCGCCGGCGGAATGGTCTGGTCGATCAGCTCGTCCACGGAACCCGCCCCGATGGTCTCCAGCATGGCGGCTATATCCTCCCCGCCCGGCCCAATGTGTCTTCTAGCAAAAGCAACGCTCATCAATCTCTCCAGAAATGGTAATTCAAAATATAGGGTGCGATCCGGTGAAAATCAAAGGTGATTCAGGCGCAGGAGGGGGCTGATAAAAATCCGCTTTTTGTGAGAAAACAGTTAGCGTTTGGTAAGGGATCAGTTATGATGCCCGCTATGACAACTGAAAAAGCGCCTCATCGTTTCCATGAATCCTACCCAAAAGGATTCAGGGCCCGCCGCGGATTAAACTGGTCGTCGCTCGGGTTTATGTATGCGGCGTACTACATGTGCCGCTACAACTTCCGCTTCGCAACGCCCGGCATGCAGGCGGAGTTCGGTTTCACCACCACCCAGATCGCCGACATGATCGCCATCTGGTCGCTCACCTATGGAACCGGCCAACTGGTCAACGGGCTGCTCTCCGACAAGATCGGCGGCAAGCGGTCGATGCAGATCGGGGCCTTCGGCACGATTTTGGTCAATCTCGCTCTCGGGATGGTGCCATTGATGTTGATCGGCGGAGCGCTGGCCGCCACCGCGCGGGTGTTCGGCATTCAGGAAATCGATCCGGCCTTTGCCGCGATCTCGGTGGTTTGGCTGATCAACGGTTGGTTCCAATCGTTTGGCGCGCCCGGTATGGTCAAAATCAATGCCGCCTGGTTCCGGCGGCAGGAGCGCGGGACCTTCGCGGGCATTTTTGGTTTCATGATCCAGTTTGGCCAGGTCGCGAGTTCAAAACTTTCGCCGGCCATCCTCAACGGCGTATCGCTGGGCGCGCTGATTATTGCCGAGGGCCAATGGCGTTGGCTCTTCATCATTCCGCCCATGATCACCTTGGTGGTGGCCATTTTCATGAGTTTCGCGGCCAAACCTTCGCCGGATGATGCGGGATACCCGGGGATCATCGAGGACGAGCTCGACAATTCCGCCGGCGTGACCGTCAGCCTGCGCGATTCGTTCCGTACCATTTTCACCCATCCGCTGGTTTGGTTTTACGCCGTCGCTTATGCCTGTACAGGTGCCGTGCGTTCTACTTCAGACCAACTCTCCATCCTGTATTTCCAGGAGCAGCTAGGCATGGACATGAAGTCCAATATCCCCGGCGTGGTGGTTTGGACGCTTGCCCTGATGCCTTTGGCCGCGGTGCTGGGATCCTTCCTTTCCGGCTGGGTATCCGATAAATTCTTTAAAGGACATCGTTCTCCGGTGGCCATGGTGCTCTATTTGCTTGAGGCAATCGTGATTGGTCTCTCCGCCACCCTGCTTCTTCGTGGACTCGTAGGCCCCACCCCGGCAGGCATCATCACCGGCTGTGGCATCTTGATCGCGATCTCTTTCACGGCAAACTCGACTCACTCCATCGTCGGCGCCGCAGCCCCCATGGACATCGGCGGTAAAAAGATGGCCGGTTTCGCCGCCGGGGTGATCGATTCATTTCAGTATTACGGCGGAGCCATTTCCCTCATCATCACCGGACGCGTACTGGATGCCACCAAAGATCAGCACGGCTGGCTCTACTGGTACGTGATCATGGCCGGCTTCGGACTTCTCGGCGGACTCTCCATGTTCCTGGTTATGCGCAAACAAAAGCGCATGGCACAAGCCTAGTCGGTTAGCTCAAGCTCTATAGCTCAACGCCTTTAAGCAACAGCGTGGGTCTCGATGTATTGCCGGATAGCTTCGGTGTCGTTCGGTTGTTCCACGCAGCGGGTGGGGGCATTTTTGATGGCTTCAAGAATGGGATGGCGGGCGATGTCGGCGCCGACCGCATCGGCAATGGCTTGTGGGAATTTAGCGGGATGTGCGGTGGCCAGACAGATCATCGGCGCGTCGTTCTGCATGTGTTGCTCGGCTACATACACGCCCACCGCAGTGTGCGGATCGAGTAGGTAGCCATGCTGTTCGTAGTAACGCTCGATGACGGACAGGGTTGATTCCGTGGTGCCGACGCCGGCGACAAATAAATCATCCACCGTCTTTCCCGGTTCCATCGGAACCTGCAACGCGCCAGTGCTGCTGAATTCGCTCATCAAGGCGCGAAGCTTTTCCGCATCGCGATCGACCCGATCAAAAAGATATCGCTCGAAGTTGCTTGCGACCTGAATGTCCATGGAAGGGCTAATGGTCGGCATCACCTTGCCCTTGCTATAGACGCCGGTATTGAAGAAGCGCGCCAGAATGTCATTTTCATTTGTGGCGAGGACCAGCTTGGCCACCGGCAATCCCATCCGTTGGGCATAATAACCGGCCAATACGTCGCCGAAGTTGCCGGTGGGCACCGCAAAACTGACCTTGTCCGCACCGGTTTTCGCCATGACATGAAGACCAGATGAAAAATAGTAAACGATCTGGGCCAGCACCCGGCACCAGTTGACCGAGTTGATGGCACCGAGCGCATATTTTTCCTTGAAGGGTACGTCTTCAAAGATGGTCTTCATGATGCGCTGGCCATCGTCGAAGGTGCCGTGGAGGGCGATATTAAAAACATTGTCGTCGAGGACGGTGGTCATCTGCCGTTCCTGCAAGGGCGCGACCCGGCCTTTGGGATGCATGATGAAAATCTTGATGCGCTCGCGTCCCGCCGCGCCGCGGATGGCTGCGCTGCCGGTATCACCGCTGGTGGCGCCAAGGATGTTGAGATGGCCATCGACTTTCTCGAGATGATACTCGAAAAAGTTGCTTAAAAATTGGAGGGCGATGTCCTTGAAGGCCAGCGTCGGACCATGGAAAAGTTCGAGGATGTGGATGTTCCCGGCCGGCACCACGGGCGCGACTTCCGGATGCGTGAAGGTGGCGTAGCTGGTATCGACCAGCCGCCGCAAATCCTCATCCGGTATGTCGGCAAACAAGCGCATGACCTCGAACGCAAGGTCCGGATAGGAAAGTGTCGACCAGCGGGAAAGATGCGAACGGACGTCGGGCAGCGATTCAGGCACCAGTAAACCGCCATCGGTCGCCAGCCCGGTCATTACCGCCTGTTCGAAACCCATCGGCGCCATGCGACCACGGGTGCTTATATAGGACATGTTGCTCATAGGTGTTCAAGTTTAGCGAGTCAGGGCAGTTTTTGCCAACCACGCTTCACTCCGGCTCCTCAATTCAGTACAGGCGGCCGAATGCCCGATATAGGGAGGTGCGCCTTCAGCCCTCTTCCGGTTGAGGAACTTTTACGATTTTTTCGATATCAAAACCCTGTTCCGTAACCAGCGCGATGATTTCGTTGTAGAGGTGCTCCGGCATCTGCGGGGTGCGCGACATGATCCAGAGGTAGCGTTTGCTGTCGGTGGCAATCGCGGTGGCCTTGTATTCGTCGTCCAGGTAGATGATCAGGAACGGTGCCTTGAAGGGCCAAATGAACTGCATGCGCCACTCGGCGTTGGTCTCTTTGTCATGCACGAAACCGACCGGCGTGTATTTCTTGAGCGGTCCATCGAAGCTGTCCTTGCGGAAGGTGAACGTGGTCTGGATGCGGCCCTCCTCGTCGAGGCGATAGCTTTCAATGGCGTGATGCGCGCCCTTCTCGAGGAAGGTCAGAATGCCGCCCACCACATACCAGTCGCCCATGAAGCGCTCGAGGTCGACCTTGGGTACGGTCGGCGGCGGATTTGTAGTGGCGCAACCGAAGGAAAGAATGGAGCTCATAAGCAGGAAATAGATTTTCTTCATGCTGGAATCATACGCCGCATTCAGTTTCCAATCAAATAGCATGGTCGTCCGCTTAAATGGATGGCACGCCGTGGATCCGTCGCCTGCTCCGCGCCATCGCGGTCCAACACGCCCGCCAATGCGAACGGCGCCTGAAAGTCCGCCGCTTCCGGATGCGCCCAGGCCAGGATGACCGGAGGCTTTCCTGCACGCTCGAAACGCAACGCCCAAGTGCCCTCCGGCGCGGGCATCCGCTCCACGAAACGCGCTTCTCCGAGCTCGCGGATGAATACCTGCAGCGCGCGATAAGCCGGACGCGGCCGCCACGCCTCCGGGTCGGTATCGTCCACCAGCCCGAAGCCGCGCGCCGCCAGCCCCCACCAGTACACGTCATCCACCAGTCCGGAGCAGAGGGCGAGCGCGTAGTAGCGAATCATGTAATCCGCATAGGTTTCCTCGTCCACACTGGGATCGTTGCTGTGCGAACCGGGAATGATGTAGGGCGAATTCACCGGCGAAAATTCGCCCGTGCCGAGAACCGGCCAGTTCACCTCGGAAACGATGAGCCGGTCACCCGCGACCGCATCGCTCCAGCCGGCGATCGCTTTGGCCAGCGCGAATTTTTCGAGCGCGGCGAAACGCCCCTGGCGGTTTTCGGGGGCACCACGCCGGTCGACGTAGAGGTGATGCGAAAGCGCGGCAAAGGCGCCGGCCGAAACCTCGCGCAGGAACGCGGGGAGGTAATGGTATTCGAAATCGATCACACCCGGGCCGCAAAGCGGGATCTGACCGCGCGCCGCCGAAACCACGGGTTCCACCAGGGCGCGGTATTCCTGCGCCTCCCAAATCCCCCATTTCACCCGGTTCACCGCGTGGCCAATCTCGAGGTGATCGGCCACCCCGCGCAGCTGCGGCACCCAACGCTCCACGAACGCTCGCCAGCGTGCCGGATCCCGCACCGAGGCGCGATCCTGCACCAGCGCGACGAACACCTTGCGCCC
>JBMTVS010000089.1:0-8817 GCA_049451655.1 Kiritimatiellia bacterium
CGCCGGTTCGAGGATGCAGATCTTTTGGGGTTCGGAGTTCGGGGTTCGTGGGGGTTCGGAAACACTTAATCGCCCACACTTAATCGTAAACCCCGGCTCGAGTACACGGCTTGTTCGGAGTTCGGGTTGACCTTACGGTAGCAGGTTGTTGTCTTTGAGGCGTTTTTCCAGATCGCTAACCTCGAACAGAAAATCGCCCACCTGCTTTTGTTTTTCGTCGAAGATGAGCATGGAGGGAATCTTGCTCATCGCGAATTGGTTGTACACGGCGCTGCCAACCGAGGCGCAATCGACGAAAAGGATGGCCAGATCCGGGTACTGCCCGGCCCAGTATTCAACATCGGCCATGAGATCGATGGAGTCCTGCTCCCATCCGACATAAAACAAAACAACCGCCGGCTCATCATAAGGCAGTACATCGTCGAGCTCCAGGTAGGCGCCGCTGTCCTCGATTTTTTCGATGCCGGCGAGAGCGGAAACCGTTAGCAGCATCAGGGCCAGGAAGATGGGGTGGTATCCGTTTTTCATGGCTGGAGTTTAAGTGAACCGGCGGGGGGTGTAAACCCGGGAATACCGGGAAACAGGGTGTCAGGCCGGCACGGTCCGGCATCTTTTCTGCTCGACTAAACCAGCGGCTCGCACCAGCCTTTCGATTCAATTTTTGATCATCTTACAGGAGAAATAATGTGGCTTTTGAGAGTGGTTCGGTAAGTTTCCGTATGTTTTATGTGACCAAGACCATGCCCGACGACGCGGTGGCCCGGTTCGCGGAGCGCGCGGCCCCGCCGCTGAACACGCTGGGCGACGGGGAAATCCATGGCTGGGTGAGCGGGCGGCATTTGCTGGACCGGGTGATTACCGAAGATAACGCCCGTTTCGCCGGCTTCCTGCGCCTGACCTTGATGAAGGCGGAACGCAAGATTCCCGAATCGCTCCTGCGGGCGGAATGCCGCATGGAGGAAATTGCCCGCCAGGAAGCGCAGGGCAAGGCGTTTTTGAGCCGCACCGAGCGCAAGGAAATCAAGGACGAGATCACCGCCCGCTTGTTGCCGCAAATGCCGCCGCAACTGAAGGGCATTCCCTTCGTCTACGATGATCGCGACGGCCTGCTCTACGCGGCCGCCCTGAACGATAAACAGCTCGATGCCTTCACCATCGCCTTCGCCCAAACCCTCGGCTTCAGCCTGGTGCCGGTGGATCCGGAAACCGCCGCCGCGAAGCGTCTCGGGGTAAACGTGAAACAATGGGCCCCGGTGAGTTTTTCGCCGGAGGTGGACGATGGCGAGGCGGGCCAGGATCCGGGCGAGGACTTTTTGACCTGGCTGTGGTTCTACGCCGAGGCGCGCGGCGGCATCGCCCGGCTGGACGATTTAGGCGAGTTTGCCGTGATGATTGACGGCCCGCTTCATTTTATTCTCGAGGGCACCGGCGCCCACGAGGCAGTGTTGCGGCGCGGCGAGCCCCGGCTGAGCGCGGAGGCAAAAACCTCCCTGCTCAGCGGCAAGAAGCTGAAGCAAGCCAAGCTCACCTTCGCCGAGGGCGATGCGCAGTGGAGCTGTACTTTCAGCGGAGCCGGTTTCGTCATCCGCGGGCTGAAGCTGCCGCCGCTGGAGAAGATGGACGCGGTCACCGCGTTTCAGGAACGCATCAACCAGATCGGGCGATTCCACGCAGCGCTGCTCGGCTTCTACGACCGGTTCGTGCAGGAACGCCACAATGTGAAGACCTGGGATGCCACGGTAGCGGAAATCCGCGCCTGGGTATCGGAGCGAAAAACGCGGTCATGAGGGTTGAGCCGGTCATTGACCGTCCGGTCTTCATCGTAGGAATGCCGCGCAGCGGCACCACTGCGCTACGTGATCTGCTTTTTTTGCATGACGACTTTTGTTCCACGACCAATGTCACGCGTAAGTTTCCCGGTCATTATGGTCTGATGCGGTTGGCCGCACTATTTATCAGGGAGCACCGGCCCTTGGAGGCAGGTAGCATGTGGGACCGTTTTTGCAACGCCGATTCGGATGAGTTGACGGCCGATGATGTCACTCCGGAAGCGCGGGCCTACTTTACCCGCGCAGTTGGTCATGTGCTTCGCCTGTACGACAGACCGCGCTTTCTTTCCAAGTGTCCGCGCAATGGCTTACGCATCGGATTCCTGGCTTCGATCTTTCCGGGCGCCTGCTTTATTCATCTGGTCCGCGATGGTCGCGCGGTGTGCCGGTCGGTACTGGAAAAAAGGCGAAAAAACGGAGGCGAACGCCAGTGGTGGGACGCCAAGCCAGCCGGTTGGAAGGCCGCCGCTGCGCTTGATCCCGTCGCGTCGGTCGCCCGGCAATGGCGTGAGGTGGTAGACAGAACGGCCGCGAACGGGCGCGATTTGCCGGCCAGCCAATTCATGGAGGCGCGCTACGAGGATTTCACCGCCGCCCCGTTGGCGATGCTGGATAAAATTAATACTTTTTGCGGCTTGAATCATCCGCCCGGTGAACATCAGGTGAAGGCGTGTATGGACATTAAAAGTCGAAATGATAAATGGTCCGCTAGCTTTACAGCGGGCGAAGTGGATGTGTTGAACGAAATCATGGGTCCGACCTTGAAGCACTATGGCTACCTGACCTGATGCAGCTTATTCATTCCATCGAAGCTATGCGGGACTGGTCGCGCTCGCAGCGGGCCAGCGGCAAGACGACCGGCTTTGTTCCGACGATGGGCTACCTGCATGCCGGCCATCTCTCGCTGGTTGAAATCGCCAAAGCCCGTGCGGACGCGGTGGTAGTGAGTATTTTTGTTAATCCGACCCAGTTTGGTCCGGGCGAGGATCTGGATCGTTATCCGCGTGACTTCGCGCGGGATGAACGTCTATGCCGCGAGGCCGGGGTGGAGGTTTTGTTTTATCCCGAGGCCTCGACCATGTATCCGCCAGGGTATTCGACTTACGTAATGGAGGAGGCTTTGGGCGAGGGATTATGCGGTGCGGCGCGACCCGGTCATTTCCGCGGCGTGACCACGGTGGTGACGAAGCTTTTTAACATTGTGCAGCCGGATATTTGCGTGCTGGGCGAGAAGGATGCGCAGCAACTGCGCGTACTGCGCCGCATGACCCGCGACCTGAATCTGCCGGTGGAGATCGTACCGGGGCCGACGGTGCGCGAGACGGACGGTCTGGCCATGAGTTCACGGAACGCGATGCTCGCGCCGGAAGAACGGGCGCAGGCGGTCTGGCTTCATCGCGCGTTGCGGGCGGCCAGCGATGCGGTGGCGCGGGGCGAGCGGTCGGTTCCGCGCCTGCGAGAGCTGGTAACGAATGCGCTGGCGAACGCCACGGCGGGGGTTGTGGACTACATCGCTTTCGTGGATGACGAAACGATGAGACCGGTTGAGGCGGTCGATGCGAAAACGCTGCTGGCGTTAGCGGTCAGGTTTCCCTCGGCGCGGCTGATCGATAACCTGACGCTGGACCCGGATCAGTAGATCGTGGCATCAAGCGCAACTTGATCGATCTGAAGCGCTCCCTCTTCGCCAACTTCGCTTACGTTGATGACTACGCGTCCCCAGGCCGCATTGACGGGGGCGTCGAGGGTGACTTCCTTGAGGGTCCAGCTCTCACCGACATCGCCGAGCGAGACGATGCGTTCACCGAGTTTCTCGGTGCGGTCCTCGCCCCAGAATTCAATCTTCAACTCCTGTACGCCCGCACCCCAACCGTTGTCGGCCCAGAACCAGGCGGAGGCGCGGTAGGTCTTACCCGCCTCGACGCGCGCTTCCTGCCAGAAGCCGCCATACTCGTCCACGCCCGCCCATTTTCCGCGGATGGCGCCGATGTGCGTTCCCTCGTTGGCGCGCCAGTCCACGCGAATCGCGGAGCCCCAGGCATCACCGTGTTCGGAGGGGTCGTTCATTTTCCAATGACGTGCGGTTTCCGGCTCGTTGCCCGATTCCTCGAAGCTTCCATTCTGGAGGAGGTTGGCGTTGGCGGCTCCGGCGACAGCGCCGAACAAGGCAACGGTTAAGCAGATATTGGTCATGCGCATGTTGTTTCTCCCGATTAATTGACGGCTGGCAAGTAACCTTCAGCCACGAGTTGATCGTCCTGCTCCGGGGTGAGCGGGATGGGCAGCGGCGGAAGTCCCTGACGAATCACTTCCATCTGGTAATCGTGCAAATGTTTCTCGAGCGCTTCGCCGGTGTATTTCGGCTCGGGTGGCGGCTGGGCCGCCTGCTGGCGCAACTGTTCGGCCCGCATGCGGCGGCGCTCGGCGTAGGTGGGGCGGCTGTCCGCTGGGTTGGAGACGCCGGGCTGGGCGCGGGGTTGACCGGGGGTGACTTCCTGAAAACTGGCTTTGGTAATATCCAGCAGGGCCATTTCCTCGCCGCGGCGCAACACCGCCTCGCCGTCGTCGAAACTGGCGGAGACCAATTCGTAATCGCCATCCGGTTCCCCTACCCGGAGGATGAAGCTCAGGTTGTTGCTGGTGTCGACAATGCCGACGTTAATTTCGCCATCGTCCGACTCCATGATCATGCTTAGGCGGAGGCTTTTGGCGAAGGAGTCGGCTTTAGGCGGCGGGGGTTTGGCCGGTTCCGGGGGGGGAGGAGGCGGATCGCCGAAGGGTTTACGATCAATGATGACCTGGTAGCGATCAAACGCCGGGGTTTCGGCGGCCCGGGAAATCGCGGCCGCGCCGACCAGCAACACGCCCAATCCAAGTTTGCATAGTGGCTTCATTGCGGGTGAGACTTTACTGCATGGCGCTTCGTTCAACAAGCGAAGGATACGGGCGGATTTGGTCAACGAGGCTCGTGGGCGAGGAGATCGTAGAGGCGTTTGTAGTAACCATCCGCGGCCAACAATTCGTCGTGGCGGCCCTGCTCGACGATTTCGCCGTGGCGCATGACCAGAATGCGGTCGACGTGGCGGATGGTGGAGAGGCGATGCGCGATGATGATACTGGTGCGTCCTTGCATGAGTTTTTGCATGGCATCCTGAATAAGACGTTCGGTCTCGGTGTCGACGTTGGCGGTGGCTTCGTCGAGGATGAGCAGGATGTCCGGGTCCTGGGCGATGGCCCGGGCGAGCGCGAGCAGTTGTTTCTGGCCGGTCGAGAGGCCCGCCCCGCGCTCGCGCAGGATTTCATCGTACCCGCCGTTTCGCGCCTCGATGAAGTTGTGGGCATTGACGTAGCGGGCCGCCTCGATAATCCGTTCGCGGCTGACCTCTTCGTTGAACAGGTTGATATTCTCCGCAATTTTTGCGGAGAATACGAACGGATCCTGCAGCACGATGCCGATGCGACGGCGCAAATCGCTTTGCCGGTAGTCGCGCACGTTGCGCCCGTCCACCCGGACCTGGCCGCGCTGCACGTCGTAAAAGCGGGAAATAAGGCTAATGATGGAAGACTTGCCCGCGCCGGTCGCCCCGACAATGGCCACCGATTCACCGGGCCGGATCTTCACGCTGACGTCCTTGAGTACCCAGTCTTCGTCGTTGTAGGCAAACCAGACATGATCAAGGTCGACCTCGCCGCGAAAACGCTCGAGGGGCGCGGGGGTGGACGGGTCTTCGATTTCCTCCGGCACCTCCATCAAAGCGAACACCCGCTCGGCGGAGGCCATGGCGGACTGGAGCAGGTTTGATTTCTCGGAAAGATCATCGAGGGGCCGGAAGAAGTCGCGCAGGTAGGCGAGGTAGGCGATGAGGACACCCATGGTAACTGCACCGTCGCCCTGCATGAGGCTGTAGCCACCAACCGCGAGGACGAGAATGAGGGTCATGGCGTTGAGGATTTCGGTGGCGGGAAAGGAGTAGCTGAACCACTTGATGGACTGCAACAGGGCTTCACGCAGGCGGCCATTGAATTCGGCAAAGCGGCCGCGGGTGTGCTCCTCGCGGTTGAAGAGCTGGATGGTAAGCATGCCGGTGATCATTTCCTGCAGGAAGGAATTCAGCGCGGACTGGCGTTTGCGCACCTCGCGATGGGCGGCGCGGTGACGGGCATTGAGGAAGACGAGTATGCCGAGTAAAGCCGGGAAAAGCACAATGATAATGCTGGCCAGGCGCGGGCTCAGGTAAATCATGTAGCCGAGAATACCGATGATCGTGAAGACGTCGGCGGCCAGGCCGATGATGCCATCGGTGAGCAGGCGCTGCATGGCGTCGACATCGGATCCGATGCGGGTCATGAGGCGACCGACGGGGTTGCGATCGAAATAGCGCAGCGGCAGCCGCATGATCTTGGCGAAGATGTCGGCGCGCATGTCGAAGATGATGCGCTGGCCGATCAGGGTCAACAGGTAGCCATGCACGAAGCGCATGACGAAGACCACGGCGGCGATGATCAGGAAGGTCCAGGCGATGCCGGTGAGACCGTCGAGTCGAGCTTCGGCGGAGAGCTCGACGCCGGGCGTGAGGTAGCGATCGATGGCCTGCTTGATGAGCATGGGCAGGTAGTTCATCAGCAAGGTCATGGGAATGATGATGCTGAAGGCGGCCAGCATGCGCGCACGGTACGGGCGCACATACCCCATCATGCGGCGTAGCAGCTTCTTGTCGAAGAGCTTGGCCGGCACATCCGATTCGACGACGTGGGTACTCATGCCTCGTCGCCCTCCAGCCGTGCTTCGAGGCGCTGCATTTCATCCTGCTCGCGGTAGTAACCTTCCTGCGCGATCAATTCGGCGTGGGTGCCATCCTGGGCGATGCGACCGTTTTCGAGGACGATGATGCGGTCGGCGTGCTTGAGGGTGGAGACGCGGTGGCTGACCAGGATGGCGGTACGTTGGCGCAGAACGGGCAACAGGCCGGCGAGAATTTTCGCTTCGGTCTGGGTGTCGACCGCGGAGAAAACATCGTCGAGGATCAGGATGGAGGGATCGAGCGCGATGGCCCGGCTGATCGCGGTGCGCTGGCGTTGCCCGCCGGAAAGGGTTACCCCGCGCTCGCCCAGCATGGTGGCAAACTTGCGCGGGAAGGTTTCCACATCGTCGCGCAGATGGGCAATGCCGGCGGCCCAGAGGACCTTGTCCTCGTGCGGATTGGCTTCGCCGGTGGAGGCGGGCATCAGGCCGAGGGCGATGTTGTTGGCGAGGGTATCGGAGAAAAGGAAAGCCTCCTGGGGGGCGAGGCCGATGCCGGCGCGCAGGGTCTGGAGCGGAAAATCGCGCAGGTCGAGGCCGCCGATGCGCACAACGCCGCGCGAGGGGTCGATCAAGCGACAGATCAGCGAGATCAACAAGGTCTTGCCACTGCCGGTGGGGCCGGTGATGGCGACCACCTGGCCGGCGGGGATGACCAGGTTGATGTCCTGCAGCAAGGTGCGATCATCCACGGTATAGGTGACGGCGTTTAGTTGTATGTCCCCGTTGACCGCGGGTGATCCGGTGGATGTATCGGGGGGATTTTTTATGTCGGGTTGGGTGTCGAGGATGGTGCAGATGCGTCGCCAGCTCGCGATACCACGCTGGAAGAGGTTGCTGGTCCAGCCAAGGGCGAGCATGGGCCATTGGAGGTAGAGCAGGTACTGGTTGAACTGAACGTATTCGCCGAGAGTGAGGGTGCCCTCGATGACCTGCCGTCCGCCGGCGAGGAGCAGCAGGAGGGTGCCAATGCCGAACATGAAGACCATGAAGGGCCAGACCGGCTCCTCGACGCGGGTGAGCCGCATGTTGAGGTCGATGTATTTTTCGTTCAGCACGCGGAAGCGATCCTTCATGCGCTCTTCGATGCCAAAGCCCTTCACGGTGCGAAATCCGCCGAAGTTTTCCTGGCAGAAATTCTGGATGAGCGAGAATTGTTCCTGGGCGGCGTCGTAGCGTTTGCGGATGAGTCGGATGATCAGAAAGAAGACCAGACTAATCACAGGGATAATCGCCATGATGGTCAGGGCGAGCCGGACATTCAGGGTGAACATGATGCCGAAGGCCAGCGGGAAGCCGATCACGATGCGTGAGCCTTGGAGGAGCCCCTGCCCTACCATTTCCTTCACCGAGAAGAGGTCGGAGGTCATCTTGGTCATGATGTCGCCGGTGCGCTCGCGCTGGAAAAATCCATGATCCATGCGGGTGAGATGGTCGAACACGCGCTCGCGAATGTCGTATTCCACGCGCTGGCCGAGGCCGAGCAGAATACGGCGCATGAAGATGGAAAAGAGCGAGGTAAGGACCGAGGCGACGAAAAAGATGGCGATGAGGCTGGTTAACCCGGCGGTATCAAGGTCGCCCGCCTGCAGGCGATCAATGGTGATACGGAGGATGTAGGGTATCGCCAAACCAAGTACGATAGCCACCAACACGCTCGCAAAGCCGGCGAGGGCGCGGCGGCGGTAGCGGAGAATGTAGGCTTTCAGTGGCTGGGTGGAGGCTTGATACACGGGCCATACCATGCATCAACTTGCCCCACGAAGCAAATCATGCGCATTCATGCGGGCGGAAAGCCACTCCATGGCGCCCAAGTGCGTATGGGCCGGCAGTGCTGGATCAGGGATTCATCCGCATGCGGATGTATTGGAGGCCTTCGGCGCTTTCGGGCAAGACAGGCCAGCCTTGATGGACCGCACCGCTGGAGCCTTCCACTTCTGACCATGGAGCGCCAAGCGATTCGGTTTTTTCGAGCAGATAGGGAACGTTGCCAAAAAGCTGCAGTAGTTCGGCCTGTTGCATGTCGCTCAAACCGGCGGCCTGCATGATGGCTTCGTCGGCGCCGGATACATCCCAAACCGCATTCACGACCTGGTGATCATCGGCATAGATGATGACCGGCGGCATGCGGCTGGCGGCGTTGACGGCATCCGTTCCCATGCGCAATTCATCCCGGTCGTTGATGCC
>JBMTVS010000090.1:0-8685 GCA_049451655.1 Kiritimatiellia bacterium
CGTAGGGGCTCCGCTTGCGGAAGCCCGCTGATGCTGAATGGCCGGTGCATGGCCGCATCGCTGGGGGATTGGCGCGGTTGATAGGGTAGGAGCTTCGCGCAAGTTCATGCTCTTATGGATGATTACGGCTCGAACCCGCGCCGGGGGCGGAATTCGGGAGCCTAGCCCTCCAAAGTGTACGAGTAGGGAGGAAATGGCAGGAAATCGTCCTCTTTCTTGCTCGTACACCCCAATCTCTTATTTCTCCTGCCACTCAACCGCCTTTTTTAGGATAAACCTTGACATCAACATCACTACTGTCAGGCTCCACACGAGATTTCAATCGGGCACATCACACGGGCGCATGTCCGGAAAGCCGGTTGAGCAATTTGTTATCAAGCAAACTCTTTGACGAGTGACCGCAGGACGACGGACTTAGCACCTCGCCGCTCTACTCTTATTCTTCAAGGTTTTTTGGGAACCGACTGAAGAACAAGCATGCCTAAGCATGGAGAGGTAGAGTATGAAGACTCGAATTGCCACGATAGCCGTTTGCCTGTGGATTCCCATAATTCCCGTGAATGCAAACTACTGGTCCCTGTATACAACGGCAGGCGGATATAATGGTGACGGCAAAACGGAAAAAACGTTGCATCCTACGTGGATGTCGGGTTTACCGGATTCGATGAGAATCAGCGAGCTCTCCATTCCTGGAACACATGACGCAGGATGCGAGTCAAAAGCTGCTGCGGTTGCATCCAATGCTGCCGTAACGCAAGACGCCAATGTGTTTCACCAGTTAATGGCCGGTGTTCGATTTCTCGACTTGAGGATCGATCACACAAATGACCGGTGGGAAATATACCATGCCGGCTGGCAATTCAGGACCTTGACGACTGTCTTGGATGAAATAAATCTGTTTCTTGATTTATATACCAATGAAACAGTGCTGGTTCGGATAAGTGTAAATCCGGACGATCAATTCTTGTTTAAACAAGCAAATCACTTCCCCACCATATTGAGCACATACACAAAAATGTGGCAGCGCCTCGGAGCCTTCCGCGCTGACGGCGTGACCCCAACAACATATGCAGATGAAGCCACCGACCCGTCATCGACAAATGTTTATAATACGCTAAATGGTTCGTACAATTGGCCAACGCTTGGAGAGGTTCGGGGTAAAATGGTCATGTGGTGGAATCCTGATCCGATTTTTGACTGGAGAACAGGTCAGTGCGCCGGGCTGACATATGTCGGTCATTATCCTCTATCCAATTTATCAAGTTACTGGCCGCCCGGTGGAGAATTTGCCATGTCCACCCGCGACCAGTATGACAATCATAACTATGGGGATAAGCAGTCTAAAGACATAATGCACATCGGACTTGCATCAGAGGACAAAAGTAAAACGCATCTTTATGTTACCGGGCTGAATATTGCTTTTGTGGGAGCAGGCAACTATCCCTATACGCACGCCGAGGCCATGAATGGCTATCTTTTATCTCAGCTGAACAACATGTTTGCTCCTGGTTACTTGAAGAAAACGGGCATTGTGCTCATGGACTTTCCGGGGCCGGGCCTGCTGGATTCCATCGTCGCGCTCAACTTCCGCCACAAGGCAAATGCTGCCTCGGTCTATCCATCTTTTTACCAGTATGCATCTCATCTTCCCTGGCAAACCAACGTATACGCTCAGTATAGCTCGGTGGCCACAGCTCGCGCGTGGCGAAGATTGGTCAAGGAGCGTATTCCCTCGACGGAATTCAACACAGTAGTGGTGAAATCGGAAAAGTTCTTCTCCTTTTCACACACGGTTTCAACGAACAACCCGACTGATTTATCCACGGCCGTAGGTCCTTTTGGGGATGATGATGTGAATCGAGAAACGTTCGGGGTGCTGTTCCAATCCCACCGGCTTCCACCGGCCTACACGAGCGACCAGGTATTCAATTTCCTGGTCAGCAACATTCTGGCCAACAATCTAAACGTGACGAATTTAAAAGCGAGTTTTGACGCACAGTTTCCAAGCAATCAGTGGACCGTTATTAATTACTATTGTGATGTGGCCAATATCGTGCCAGTTGCCCATATGGATTTCGATTCGAATGTGGTTGCGGCTGTGACTGGTACCACGATTAACAATATCTTTGCGCAATGGATTGTAGCCGGCTATCGCAAGCCGGATATGGTCTGCACCCAGGAGAGCACCCGCTCGGTCGTCGGGCAGTGGGAGTTTCCTTACCCCCAATGGACCAATGCCCTGGTTGGAAGCAATCTCACGTCCATAAGTACCGATGTGTCTCCTTCGGCTAGTGAGAATATTTATTTAAGCAGAGGAACTCCGGGGATAAAGATGAGCACAGGATCCGCTCCCAACGGCGGACCTTCCGCGATCCGGCTTCATCAGTGGACACTGGTTATGGATATTTACGCTTGGCCGTATAACCAAAACGGAACGTTAATATCCTTACTTCAAGTAGACAGCCTGGATAATTCGACCGACGGAGAAGTGTTCATCCGGCATAGCGGCACGCAAACGATAGAGATCGGAACCAAAGGAAATTATTTTGGGCCCATATCGAACGGCCTGCGCCGCGTAGTGGTGGCGGTTGATGCCACGCAGGATCAGTTGATGTCGTTTTATATCGACGGCAACAAAGTGGGTGAGCTTACCTCGCGTACCTTCGAGGCAACCGGAATATTGGCCACGGGTTTCACCTATTCCGGGCAGGACCGGTGGAGCCTTAGCGATCAAGCCATATTGTTCGGCGATGACAACGGAGAATCGGGCGGGTTAGTAGTCGGCGGCGTCCAATTGCGGAATTACAAGATGAGCGATGCGGAAGTCGCCAAGCTCGGCGGAGTCTCGACAACGGCAGACCGCATTCCCAACGACGACAAGAAGGTCTTCATCGATCTTGAAGGCCGCCCGGAACTGCAGGTCGTGAACCCAACGAACGGCTTTGTGCGCATGGTCAATGTGCCGAATCAACCCCGGATCACGTGGAAACCGGATGATGTTTTGCAGTCGGCCAACACCATAACCGGGACTTTCTCTGATGTGACGGGCACGGGGATTTTGGATGTTTCCGGTGAGGGGCGCAGGCGCGTTTACTACCCTCCGGAAAACTCAACCAAGTTTTTCCGGGTGGAATAGTGACAAAACGTTTGAGGATATTGGGAGCACAGCGGTAGCGACCTTCGCTGCCAGCAAAACTCGTAGGGGCTCCGCTTGCGGAAGCCCGCTGATGCTGAATGGCCGGTGCATGGCCGGAACGCTGGCGGGATTGTCGTGGTTGAGGGGCGCAGGAGCTTCGCGCGGTGGTTTTTTCTATCCTTGTTCTTCAGGCACGCGCGAGCGCGGCCTCTACGGGTGTGGGTTTCAGCGGTTTTTGTAGGGGCTTCGCTTGCGGATGCCCGCTGCAAACTGGACATTACGGCGTGCCGGCCGGGCGGGATTCGAGACGGAAATAGCCGCCTTGGTCCGCTTCAAGTTCGATGGATTGCAGGGCGCCTATGCCGGGGATGTCGTTGGTGAACCAGGGGGTCCAGGTGTTGGTTAAGCCCAGTTCCGGCAAGTAGAGGATGCGGTAGAGGTGGGAGGTAACGCCGTACCACTCGAAGGTGACGCCGCTCGCGGTTTCCGCGTTAGATGAACCGGGTTTTACCCGCATCCCCACTCGCGGATCGAGGGGATCGCCGCCGCCGACGATTTCGTCACCATCATGGATGCCATCGCCATCGCTATCCGGTACCCGTGCGCCGGTTTCGCCGGGATCCATGATACCGTTGCGGTTGAGGTCTTCCTCCAGGTCGGATAGTCCGTCTCCATCGGTGTCGAACTGGCTGAATTCGAGCACGAAATACTCGTCGGCCTCGAGGTTGCCGTTGGTGATTACAGCCGCGGGATTTTGGTAGTCACTCTGCAAGGCCCCATCATCCGCGGTGGCATAGTTGACCACGGCGATATAGAGACGCTCGGGAATGCCGCCGAAGATGTTGGTTACATTGAGTGTCCCTTCGAGGTGTCCACCGTTGTTATAGGGTGTGGCCGCGGGGTGATTGAGGTCCATGCTGTCGTCAATGAACCAACCGGTGAAATCGCCATCATTTTCGTCGGCGAGGAAATGTTTGAGCCCGGCGACTTGTCCACTCTTGGCCCAGGGGGCGGAGGAGGTGGTGGAGAGGTCATCCGTAACGAAAATGAAGTGATCGTTGCCTTCGCCGGCATCCACGGTAGCGACATAGAGGAGTTCCCCGTTGAAGTCGGCGAATAGGGGCAGGGGACCTTGCTGTTTTAGTGTGGCCAGTTTCTGGTCGTTCATGGCGCCGGTGATGACATATTGCTTCAGGTTGATTTCGCCGGGCGGTTCGCCGCCGGTGTTGCCATCATCAATGATTTGGCCGGTGGTGAGGTCATAGAGCAAGAATTCGGCGGCATCGATGTTCTGGTCAAAGTTGGCGGATGGCGGCGTGGTGAATTCGGCGACCAAACTTCCGCCGTCGCTGTTTTGGTAGGGGACGACGGCGATGTAAACCCGCTCGATTCCGCTCCCAAATTGTTCGTAGACGTTAATGACGCCCTCAAGAACGCCGCCGTTGAGTCCGGTTTTGGCATTGGCCGGGGCATTGACCCGGTACCAACCGGTGAAATCATTATCGTTTTCGTCGGCGAGGAAGGGTCCGTCGGAGGCGATGGTACCGATTTTGTTCCAGTTGGGCATTTCTTCCGGCAGGCTGTTGGTGAGGTTATCGTCGATGAAGATGAAGTGGTCGTTGCCTTCACCAGCATCGTAGGTCGCCAGATAAAGGGCCCCGACCGAGGCATCGAAATCGGCAAACAAGACCATGTTCGTGCCGACCACTTGCGGCACGCCGTCATCCAGCACCCCGTCGAGCACATAATTGCCCAGCGGGGATAACCCGCCACCGGATTGGCCGGTAAAGAACTGGCTTTCGAAGGTCGCTCCAGGGGACAGGCCGACAGCGCTCAACGCGGTGGCGTCAATCCGTACCGCGTAAAACTGGTCGGCGGCGAGCGAGAAGAGGGGACGGAAGATGAGGGTGCGGTTTCCGTTCGTCCAGGATATGGTTCCGGATGCCGGAGGCTGGAGGCTGAAGGCTTGCGCGACTAGATTGGTGTCCATGGGCTGGTCGAAATCGACCTGAATGAGCGCATCGCGCGACACGTCGTACTGGTCATGTGCGGGCGTAATGGCGGTGACGCTCGGTGGCAGGGTTGATAGCTCGCTTTGCGGCACAAAAATCGCCGAGGTATAAGCCGGGACATTAATCAGGACATGTCCAGCCCCGACCCCGCCCGCGCCCACAGTGACGGCGGGCAGGTTGCCGAGCACATCGATCATCACGGTCCCATTGGTCTGGCCAGTCTGCGGACCGATATTGTTCCAGACCGGGGTTTGCGCCACGTCGGCGGTGTTAAACACAACAAACAATTGCTGTGTCCCCAGTGTTTTGGTGTAGGCGAAGATGCCGCGACCGGACCCATTGACCCAGCGTTCCTGGTAGTCACCGAGCTTGAGGGCCGGGTAGGCCTCGCGCAGGAGATTTAATCTGCGCACATGCCGGAAGAGCGGGTGGGTCATGTTGAAATTGTCGCCTAGCGAGGGGCCGAACTCGAATTCGCCGTCGAACATGTTTTCGCGGTCGTAGGGATCGTTCGCGCCGTTGAAGCCTTGCTCGGTGCCGTAGTAGAGGCAGGGGATCTGCGAAGCGGTGTAGAGGAAAGTCAGCGCGGGCACGAGTGCGCTTTGGTTGTCGTTGAGCTTCTCGCCGGAAAGCACGCGGGGGAGGTCGTGGTTGTCGATGAAGTTGACCAGTTGGTTGCGGGCGTTGGGCGCGTATTGGTTGAGGTTGGCGAGGCGGCCGTCAAGTTCACTGGTGGGCGCGCCCGCTACAAAAACGCTCTCCATGGTGTCCCGCATGGGAAAGTAGAGGGTGGAATTAAACCGGTTAGTGGCAGTGAAAGGGGCGACCTCCTCGTCGGTTCCGCGCCAGGCTTCGGCATAGACCAGAAAGTTGGTTTTGCCGAGAACCGCGGCGTGGTCGTAGATGGCGGGCAGGAAGGTTTCCCAGAAATCCATTTCGACATGACGGGCGGTGTCGACGCGGAAACCATCGCAATCGGTGGCGGAGATCAACGCGCTGAAGATGGTGATGAGATGCTGCCGGACCTCAGGATCTTCGGTGCGGATGGCGTCGAGGCCCATGAAGTCGCCGAGGATGGATTGCACGGGGTCGTCCCAATTTTGGACATTGCCGTAATTGTGCAGGTAATTGAAGTTGTCGAAGGGTGGGGCATGGCGGCGGCTGCTGTTGCGCCAGCGCAGGTTGTAGCCGTTGATGTTGAAGTTCGGGTAGCCGAAATCGCGGGAGTCAGCGAGATCGCCAAGGTGGTTCTGCACGACGTCGATGATGACGTAAATGCCACGCGCGTGGGCGGCATCGATGAAGTTGCGCAGATCTTGAAGCGTGCCCCAGTGCGGGTCGATTTGGTTGAAGTCGCGGGCGGCATAGCCGTGAAAGGAGCCATTCACGTTGAGCTGCACGGGGGAAATCCAGATGGCCTTCTTGCCCAGCATCTGGATGTAGTCGAGCTTGGCTTCCAGTCCCTCGAAATCGCCGCCGTGAATCGACACCGTGCCGAAGGGGTTGGTGTCGCCCTCCGGGTTGTCATCATTGTTCAGCGGATCGCCGTCGAAGAACCGGTCGGTGATAACGTGGTAGATGGGGATGTTGCGCCAGTCATCCGGCGAGGCGGTGAAAACAAAACCGGGCTCGTCGTCGGCGCGTGAAGGCATGGTCTGCCAGGTCTGGGCGGAGACGGGGAGGGTGAGCGCGATGACGCTTGATATAGCCAGCCCGCGGCACGCAGATGAAAAGAGGCCCCACATGTATGCCCTTGTACATGAAGGGGGGTGCCGGGTAAAACATTTTAACAGGTGAAACCCGGTCAGGCTGTCTTAAGTCGTCCAGTTTGCCACTTTCAATCCCGGCACGCGTTTGAATTCCTTATAATCACGGTTGTGCTTTGTTGTAAGGCGACACGAGGTGGAGGTTGATGCCGGGATTTTTTTCGATGAAGTAGTCGAGGGTCCAGTTGTTGGGGAAGAGGATGACGTAATTGTCCTGCTGGTCGCGGGCGTATTGGACACCGGTGCCGAAGTAGAGTTTTTCAACGTCGGCGAGTTTGGTTTCCGGATCGAGCCAGCGGATGACGTTGAAGGAAGCGGGCTCCATGCGGCCGGGTGCGTTGTATTCGGTCTCGAGGCGGTAAAGCACGACATCGAACTGCAGCGCCCCGACCGCGCCGAGCAGCGGGACGGTGCTGACCGTCTCCGGCAAATGAAAGACCTGAATAACACCTTCATTGAGCAGTTGTCCGAGTCCGGCATTGAACTGCTTGAATTTCGAAGGATTGGGATTGCGCAGAAAGCCGAAGACCTCGGGCGGGAAGCGCGGAATCTCGTGGTAGCGAATGGCCGGGTTGGCGCTGAGGGTGTCGCCGATGCGGAAGGAACGGTGGGCGACCAGGCCGACGATGTCGCCGGGGTAGGCCTCCTCGACGGTTTCGCGCTCCTGTCCGAACATGCGCTGCGGGTAGGACAGGCGAATCATCTTGCCGCTTTCCGGGTCGGCAACCTGCATGTCCTTTTGAAATTTGCCGGAGCAGACGCGGATGAAGGCGATGGTGTCGCGGTGCTTGGGGTTCATGTTGGCCTGCACCTTGAACACGAAGCCGGAGAAATCCGGATGTTCAGGAGCGATGTTATCCGAGGCCGTCTTGCGCGGGGCGGGCGCGGCGCCGTATTCGATGAAGTAGTCGAGCAGGAGCTGGATGCCGAAGTTGGTCATGGCGCTGCCAAAGAATACCGGGGTGACCCCGCCGCTCATGATGGCTTCGCGGTCGAAGGCCGTGCCAGCGATGGCGAGCATTTCGACTTCCTGCTTCCAGAGATCGTAATCCTCCGGATTCATCATGCCGGCAATGGAGGGATCCTCGATGCCGGCGACTTTTTCCGGGGCCTTGTATTGGCCGCCGATGGTTTTTTCGAAGGTGTGGAGCTGGTTCTTGATGCGGTCGTAAACACCCTTGAAATCGGCGCCGCTGCCCAGCGGCCAGGTGACCGGAAAGGCTTCGAGGCCGAGGACTTTTTCGAGTTCGTCGAGCAGGGCGAGGGGGTCCTGGGCGGGGCGATCCATCTTGTTCATGAAGGTGAAGATGGGGATGCCGCGCAACCGGCAAATCTCGAACAGCTTGCGGGTGCGTTCCTCGATGCCCTTGGCGGCGTCGATGACCATGATGACCGAGTCAACGGCGGTCAGCACGCGGTAGGTGTCTTCGCTGAAGTCCTTGTGGCCGGGGGTGTCGAGCAGGTTGATGCAGTGATCATTGTACTCGAACTGAAGGACGGTGGAGGTGATGGAAATACCGCGCTCCTTTTCCAGTTCCATCCAGTCGGAGGTGGCGGCACGCTGGTTCTTGCGGGCGCGCACGGAGCCGGCGAGATGAAGTGCCCCGCCGTAAAGCAGCAGCTTTTCGGTCAGCGTGGTCTTGCCTGCATCGGGGTGCGAAATAATGGCAAAGGTGCGACGGCGGGCGATTTCTTGTTGGATAGATAGGGTCATAAGGGATGTAAAAAGGCTGAAACTTTGGGGGATTCGGCCGCGCCGGTAAAGGTAAAA
>JBMTVS010000091.1:0-8638 GCA_049451655.1 Kiritimatiellia bacterium
CATGGTGCCGGGGGAGCGCGTACCGCGGCGGCGCCAAGATCGGTCCGGAGGCCGACCTTAAGTCCCTGCTGGGGATTTAGGGGATAAGCGGCTATGTGCGACCGGCAAACCTGAAGGGGCGGCGACCAATACCTCCCTGAAAAGAACCCGGAGGGCGCGTCGTCGCGTCCGCGCCTCAGCGCGGATTCGGGAGGTGTTGCCGATGTTGTCGCCGTCGAAGGTTCCCCCCGAAAGAGCCCCCAGGACCAGTCCGATGCCCGGAGTGGTCTTTAGCTTTTCTGGCGCGGCGACCCCGTCCTCCGCAACTATGGGCTCATAGCCCAAGCGGCGCAGGTCTTCGGAAAGTCCCGCCGGATGTAAGAAAATCATCTACTAACAACGATTATTTGTTGTATCGTACTGTTATGTTTAACATACCTGTATCTCTGAAAAGAAGGAAAGCAACGCATGGAGCGGTGAATAGTCAAAACCTTGTTATTGCTTCTGCGCATCTGGTTTGATTTACTGGCCTCGTAATACAAAAAGAAGGAGGTCGTTATGATGCGAATGAGCGGGGCGGTTGTCTTGTGCGCTTTTTATTTCATGGTTTCCGGAGTGGAGGCGTGTACGACGGGGATTGTCACCCCTGGAGCTTCCGTGAATGGGGCGATGTATGTCTTTCATTCCGACGACGGCCATTTGGCGGATGCGCGGCTGATGTATGTGCCGGCTGCTGATCATCCCGCTGGGACCTTGCGCCCGGTTTTCTACGACGCCGTCTCTATGGGCGAGCTTCCCGAGTATGCCAGTTTCGGATATTGTCGCTATGCCGGGCCCTTCCGGGGGCCCGACTATGAGAACCCCGGGGTTCCGCAATCGGAAGCCATCGGGTTCATCCCCCAAGTCGAACATACCTATGCCTACTTTGATGGAAATTATGGCATCATGAACGAGCACCAACTCATGTTCGGGGAATGCACCGACGGCTCCAAAACCGACAACACCCTTCCCGGTCCGAAGCGTCTTTTCTACAGCTCCGAGCTGGCCCGAGTTGCCTTGGAGCGCTGCAAGACCGCGAGCGACGCCGTTGACCTGATCGGTCACCTGATCGACACCTATGGCTTATACGGCACCGGAGAAACGCTTCCCGTGGCCGATCCCAAAGAGGGGTGGGTCATTGAGATGGTTCCCGGCCCTGACGACCTGCCCAGTCTTTGGGTGGCTCAAAAAGTTCCCGACGGAGAGGTTTTCATGGCGGCCAATGAGTTTCGAATCCGCGAACTCGATCCCGACAACCCCAACCAACGCTTTAGCACCAATCTCCATGCTGTTGCGCAGGCCAAAGGCTGGTGGAAGCCCGAGGATGGTAAGCTCGACTGGCTCAAGACCGTCAGTTTGGGCGAATACAACCACCCGTACTACTCCCTGCGTCGCGTATGGCGTCTGCTGGACAAACTGGCACCATCCAAGCAATTCAGCCCCTGGGTCGAGGATGGTTACACCCATGCCTATCCCTTCAGCATCACGCCCGACAAAAAGCTTGCCCGTCTGGACGTGCTGAATCTGATGCGCGACCACTATGAAGGAACCGAATTTGACATGACCAAAGGTGTTGCCGCCGGCCCGTTCGGCTGCCCCTATCGCTTTTTAGGCCCCTACGATGCGGGGGGCGATGTCTCTGATCCCAATCAGAAACACGAAGGAGCCTGGGAGCGTCCCCTTTCCGTGTACTATTGCACTTACTCCTTCATTTGCGAAGGGCGCTCCTGGTTGCCCGACCCGATCGGCGGCATTCTGTGGTTTGGCAACGCCAAGCCAGCCGAGACCTGCTACACGCCCTTCTACGTCGGCATTACCCAAATCGCCGAGCCATTTCGGACCTGTGATGCCCGGATGTTCACCCGTGACTCCGCCTTTTGGGCCTTTAATTTCGTCGAAAACTGGGCAGGTTTGAACTACGAGAAGATTCACCAGGATATCGTCAACAAGCGTGATCCTCTCGAAAAGGAAATCTCCGATGCCATTGACGCCGCCGATCCGGAAGCCCTGAAGAAATATCAAGAAGACCCCGAGAGTGCCCGCGCGTGGTTAACGGAGTTTTGCCAGAATGCTGCCAGTAACACCTTCATCGCGTGGCAGATTTTCGGCGACCGACTCGTCGCCCGCTACGCCGATGGTGGCATGAACTATCCGGGCAGGCTGAATGACAAGCTTGGTTATCCGAAAGAATGGCTGATGACCACAAGCTGGCCCAATGGCCCCACAAAGTACGAAAAACAGTGAAAAGTTTACAATAAAAGCTAGTAAACACGGCGAACTCGATTGCTCAGTAAAGTTTGATGCACCAATAAATGACGAGTTTCACGACTGTCCGGTTAACCGGACAGTCGTGGGGCGAAGTAGTTACATCGCTCTTGTCGAACGCCTACTCTCTCCGGCATCGACAGGAGAATCCATTTCGTATTCATCCATCCTTGCCGCTCCGTTGCCTCTGTAGTATTTTTCGCGCCATTCAAATGTGAGACCGCACCGGAGGGATGGCTGAGTGGTTTAAGGCACCGGTCTTGAAAACCGTCGTGGGCGCAAGTCCACCGTGGGTTCGAATCCCACTCCCTCCGCCACTCTTTGATCGCCGCTTACAGGTCAGTATCCCGGCCTGAAAAAACTTCAGGGCAGGCCGGAATGATCCTGACCTGCCCCGATGGCGTTATCATGCAAGGCCGGTGGCCGTTGCGATGATTATGAAAACCCGGACTAACCGGCGATTTTCTTGACCGCCACGCCTTTGAAGCGGCCGATGGGGGGCAGCTTGCCAATGATCGGCTTGGCGTAGTCGATGAAGGCCTGGGTGACGTCGTTGGCGGCTTTGTTGATGAACTTGTCGGGCATGTGGCGGGTTTCCTTGGCCACGTTCTTCAACGGCACGCGCTCGAAGTATACCGTATACTTTTTGCCAGGCTTGCGCTTGATGGCGATGCTGCCGTTGGCGAACTTGCCTTTGACCGCTTCGATGACGGCCTTCTGACCCACGCCACGCGCCTCCTTGGCGTCGACCTCGGAAACCAGCCCGGCGAAGGAACGCTGCAGGTAACCGAAGGTGTCGGCGCGCACGCGGGAGATTTTCGCCTTATCCTTGATCTCCTTGGCCAGCAAATCGCCCAATGCACCGGAGCCGCTGAGCTGCACGTTGCCGTGTGAGTCGACTTCCTTGATGAATTTGGCGGCGATGGCCGTGCCGTCCTTGTCGGCGATACCCTCGGATACAGCAATCATGCAGCGGCCGTACTTCTTGTACACGGCCTTCACGTCCTTAACGAACTTGTCGACCGAGAAGGGGCGCTCGGGCAGGTAGATCAGGTGCGGGCCGTCATCGGGATAAACACGGGCGAGCGCGGCGGCGGCGGTGAGGAAGCCGGCGTGGCGTCCCATGATAATGTTGATCTTCACGCCAGGCAGGGCGCGGTTGTCGAGGTTGTCACCCATGAAGGCCTGGGCCACGAAGCGGGCGCCGCTCCCGAAGCCGGGGGTGTGATCGTTTTCAAGCAGGTCGTTATCGATGGTCTTGCAGATGTGGTAGCACTGCATGTCATAGCCGTAGGACTTGGCTTCCTCGTTGATGATGTGGGTGGTTTCGGCGGAATCATTGCCGCCGATGTAGAAGAAGAAGCGGATGTTGTATTTCTGCAGCACCTTGAAAATGGCCACGCAGTCGTCCTTGGTCGGCTTCTTGCGCACCGATCCGAGCGCCGAGGAGGGGGTGTTGGCGATGGCCTCGAGGGTGGAGGCGTTCTCCTTGCCGAGGTCGATGAAGTTCTCTCCGAGGATGCCGGCGATGCCGTGCAGCGAACCGTAGATTTTCTTGATGGCCGCCTTGTGCTTCTTGGCCTCGACCACCGCGCCAATGAGACTCTGGTTAATGACCATGGTGGGACCACCGCTCTGAGCGATCAACATGTTACCGGTTACGACCTTTGATTTAGCTGCCATGTACGTTCTCCAAGTTAAAGGTGAATAATGCCACGAAATGTAGCGAAATCAGGTTTTCCGGCAAGTCTCATCATGGATGTCCGGTATTTTTTTACGAGAGCGATGGTTTTTTCATTGTGCTGGGGTGCCGCTGATTTATTCTGCGCGGCTTAACGAATCGCATCGTGCTTCGGCGGTGAAGTGATGTGCGTTCGAGGAGCAGGAAAAGCAGGATGAAAAAAGAATCGCTATCGCGTTGGACCGCTGAACAATCAGCGGAGTTGTACGGCATCCGCAACTGGGGCATCGGGTACTTTGATGTCGCGGAAAACGGCGAACTGCTGGTTCGCCCGCGCGGCGCCGGATCGTCCGATTCCATCAGTATGGTGGAAATCATCAATGGTCTCGAAGCTCGCGGCATCCGCATGCCGGTGCTGCTTCGTTTCGGCGATATCCTTGCCTCCCGTATAGCCACGATCAATAGCAGCTTCAAGAAGGCGATAGCGGATGTGAATTACAAGGGACGCTTCCGCGGCGTTTATCCCATCAAGGTCAATCAGCAGCAACAGGTCATCGAAGATGTGGCGGCCTTCGGGCGTCCTTTCAATCACGGGCTCGAGGCGGGCAGCAAGGCCGAGCTCATCACCGCGCTGGCCTACTGCAATAATCCGGAGGCGTTGATCGTCTGCAATGGTTACAAGGATGAGGAGTTCATCGACCTCGCCCTCTATGCGCTGAAGATGGGCATGCAGACCATCATGGTCATCGAGATGTTCAGCGAGTTGCCGATGATTTTGGAGCGAGCGAAGCGCCTCGGGGTGAAGCCTCGTATCGGCGTGCGGGCGAAGCTGTCGGCGAAGGGCGGGGGACACTGGAACGAGTCCGGTGGTGACCGCAGCCAGTTCGGCTTGAACGCCTCACAGATTATCGATCTGGTCGATTACCTGCGCGAGCACGATGCGCTGGATTGTCTGGAAATGCTTCATTATCACCTCGGTTCGCAAATCCCCAACATCCGCAACATCCGTACCGGCGCCCTCGAGGCGGCCCGCATGTATGTGAATCTGGTGAAGGAAGGCGCGCGTATGGGCTTGATGAACGTGGGCGGCGGACTGGCGGTTGATTACGATGGCTCGCATACCAACTTCTCCAGCAGCGCGAATTATCGCATCGACGAATACGCCGCCGACATCGTTGAGATGCTGCAGCAAATCGCCGATCAGGCGGAGGTGCCGCATCCCGATATCGTCAGCGAGTCGGGGCGGGCCACCGTGGCCCATCACTCGGTGTTGCTGTTCGACATCTTCGATGTCAGCCGGATGAAAGTGGGCGAGGCGGAGGAGTTGAACGTGCCGGAGGAGTCGAACGAGAACCTGTTGCGGCTCGGCGAGGTGTTGGCCGCCATCACCGCCAAGAACGCCCAGGAATGCTATCACGACGCGGTGTTCCATCGCGATGAGATCCGCTCGCTTCTCAATCAGGGCATCGTAACGCTGCGTGATCGCGCCCTCGCGGAGAAAATCTTCTGGCAGATCATCATGCGTATTGCTGATGAGGTGCGCGATCGCAAGTATGTGCCGGATGAGCTTGACGACCTCGAGGTCGCGCTGGCCGACGTCTACTTCGGTAATTTCAGTGTCTTTCAGTCGCTGCCCGACTCGTGGGCGATCGAACAGCTCTTCCCGATACTTCCCGTGCATCGCTTGAATGAGTTGCCCGGACGCAAGGCGGTACTGGCGGACATCACCTGCGACTGCGACGGTAAGATTGATCGCTTCATCGACCTGCACGACGTGCGCAAGACGCTGCCGCTCCATGAAATGAACGGCGGGGCGTACATCCTCGGCGTCTTTCTGGTCGGCGCTTACCAGGAAACCCTCGGCGACTTGCACAACCTGCTCGGCGACACCAATGTGGTGAGCGTACGGCTGGGCGAGGATGGCAAGCCCGAGTATGTGCGCGAAATCGCGGGCGACACGGTGGCGGATGTATTGACCTACGTGGAATACGACCCGAACGATATGGTGCATCAGATGCGCCAGACCGCGGAGCAGGCGGTGCGGGCGGGACGCATCACTCCCGCCGAGCGACGCGAGATCATGATGGCCTACGAGACGGGCTTACGGGGTTACACCTACTTCGAGAAATAGGAGTACGACGATGGCGAAGACAAAAGCGCTGAAAAGAAAAATCGTGCCCATCGATCCGGTGGCCAGTGGTCGCGTATGCGATCTGGTCAGCAACCTCGCTACCTGCTCGTTTCAGGGACGTTCACTTGCTTATGCGCTGGATGTCTGGGAAGCCATGGTCAAGGACCGTAATTGCCTGCGTGTGATGAGTCTGGCTGGTGCGATGGTGCCGGCGGGGATGGGACTGGTCATCATCCGCCTCATCGAGGCGGGGCTGGTCGACGTCATCATCTGCACCGGCGCCACGCTCTCGCATGATCTATGTAACACGGTGGCGAAGAGCGAACAGGCCCATTTTCTGGGCGATGAATTTGCGGACGACGAGGTGCTGCGCGATGAGGCCATCAACCGGATCTACGACACCTACCTGCCCGAGTCGGCTTTCCAGTCCGCCGAACACGCGATGGCCGGCTTGTATGACCGCCTGACCTTCGACCACGAGGCGGATGGTTTGCGCTCGCTTTCGACGAACTCATTTTGCCGACAGATTGGTCTGATGTTGCCGGGAAGAAGCATCCTCACCGCGGCGGCGCGTCATGACGTGGCTATTTTCGTGCCTGCGATTTCCGACAGCGAGATGGGACTGAATGTAGTCGCGGCGGGCGCGCGTGGCGAATTACCGGGGGGCGGAAAAATCGAGTTCAGCACCTTGCGCGATGTCGAGGCGTTCGCGGCGCGGGTGGCGGCGAAGAAGAAGGCCGGCCTGGTCAGCATCGGCGGTGGGGTGCCCCGGAACTGGGCGCAGCAGGTTTATCCGTATTTGAACATGAAGGTCTTCGACAAGCGCGTGAATGCCGACGGTTATCACTACGGCGTTCGCATCACCACCGATCGCCCCGAGTTTGGCGGGTTGAGCGGATGCACCATTTCCGAATCCAAGAGCTGGGGCAAATATGGCAAACAAGCCGTGGAGGCTTCGGTCATTTGCGATGCCACCATCGCGTTGCCTCTCTTGAGCACCGCGTTACTGCAACGTCTCGCCAAATAGCGCCCGGTAGCCTTCTCGGTAGGTCGGGTAGATGAAGGCATAGCCGCTCTCCACCAGCCGGTCGCTGCGGCAGCGTTTGTTGCCGGAGCGGCGGGGCGGGGCGGAGACGCCGGGTGCGGCTTCGGACGGGGGTGGGAGGCTTAGCTCATTGGCCAGCCAGGCCATCACGTCATTGCGATCCGCTGGTTCGCGATCACTCACGATATAGAGCGGTTGCGGTTGCGGATGCAGGGCAAGATGGGCCACGGCGGCGGCGGCATCATCGGCGTGGATGTGATTCAGGTAGTGCGGGGGCGGGGGATACAGCACCGCCCGTCCTTCGCGTGCCTCGCGGATGAGGCGGATGCGACCGGGACCATAGATGCCGGAGAGACGGGCAATCACGGTGGGAATACCGTGGCTGGCCACCAACTTCTCTGCGCAATGATAATGCGTCCCGGAGATTGAAACAGTGCCTGCAGACGCGTCTTCATCCACCCAGCCACCCTCGCATTCGGCGAACACGCCGGTGGTGGAGATCATGACGATGCGTTGCAGGGGATGTCCGGCATCGCGCAGGTGGGCGAGCAGGCGCGCGTAGCCGGTTTCAAGCAGTTCTGCATAACTTTCACCAGCGCCGCGCTGCAACCCGGCGGCGAGGATCAGCAGGTCGATGGAAGCGGGGAGGTCGACGTCGCCAGGCCGGGTCAGATCGCCAGCGAGCCAGGTGAACGTTTGTCCGCCCGGCGGCGGGTTGCGTCGCAGGGCGAAAACCTCGTGACCGCGCGAGGTTAACTGTTCAGCCAGCCGGATCCCGACGTACCCACAGCCGGCGATGAGAATGCGCATCCTGTTGTCCCGGTCGCGTTATTCGCCCGGCTGTTGGAATTGCTTCATCATTTCCATTAGCGCGGAGGGATCGAACGCGGGCATATCATCCGGCATTTCCTCACCAGCGGCATTCGCGATGGCTGCGAAGAAGGGTACTTCCTCGTAGTCGGCGGGAAGCTCAAACATGGCGGCCGGGATGTTTTCCTTGCGCAGGGTCGTGACCGTTATGGTGGACTGGTCATTTGAAACCTTGCCGGAGGGGTCGGTGGTTTTGGTTTTGATGATCTGTTTCAAGGGCAAACCCTTCACCTCGGCCATCACCGACTTCACCTGGTCCTTGAATGAAGCGTCGCTGATGGGGAGGGCATCCGCGCCGCCGAAGATATCGAAGTGCGAGGCGACGATGCCGGGAGCGGCCCAGATCTCTTGATTGCTTTCATAGCGGGAGGATTGTCGCATGCCGAAGATGTTCATTTCCATATCGTAGCTGGTGTTGAACTGATAGCGGCGCACGGCCTGCCCCAGCATTTCGCCGGCGTCTTCATCCGCCAATTTCTCTACGCGGGCATTCTTGAACTGCATCATTCCGCCCATCATGTTCATCATGGAGCTGGCAAATTCGCCGGGATTGAACGGGCTGTAGGTCTTCGCCTCGGGATTCACCAGCAGCAGATTCACCCCCTGGTCGCCGCAGAGCAGGTAGGAC
>JBMTVS010000092.1:0-8611 GCA_049451655.1 Kiritimatiellia bacterium
TGTTGGCGTTGGCGAGGGGGTTAATGATTGGCTTAACGAGTTAGGATGAAGAAGAGGCAATTCGTTGACACGCTTATCGTGGTATTTTCAGCCTAGGTCTTTATTTTACGATGGTTATACTCCATCCATGAAAATGTTGCGGCAACTGGGTGTTCGCGTTCGGTCCTCCTGGCGGGGGGTTGCGTATGTGGTCGCGGTGGCGGCGTGCGCGCTCGGGGAGGCGATGAAGCCGCGCCACTGGCGACAACCGGTGCGCGATGTGCTGGCCCGACAGATTCTTTTTACCGGAGTCCATGCCATCCGCGTGGTATTCATGCTTGCCTTACTGTTCGGAGTTTCGGTGGTGGTGCAAGTTCAGGTCTGGACCTCCGCCCTGGGGCAGAAGGCATTGTTAGGACCCGTGTTGGTCGGATTGATTTTTCGCGAATTGGGGCCGCTACTGACCAACTTTCTGGTCATCGCCCGTAGCGGCACCGCCATGGCGAGTGAGTTGGCCGCGATGCGTGTGCATGGCGAAGTGAAAGCGTTGGATGCGCAGGGCATCGATCCTTTCATCTACCTCGTAATGCCGCGGGTGATTGGTTCGGCTATTTCGGTGTTCGGTTTGGCGGTGATGTTTGTAGCGGTATCCATCCTGGGCGGCCTCTTCACCGGCATCCTGCTCGGCGCGAATACCGGCACCCCGTGGCAATTTTTCGAGAGTGTGTTCGGCGCGCTTCGTCCCGCCGATGTGCTGAACCTGCTGGCAAAGACGTTGATCCCCGGCATGCTGATGGCCGCCATCTGCTGCATCGAGGGTCTGTCCATCCGGGGATTGGCGACCGATCTGCCCCAAGCGGCCTCGCGCGCGGTGATGAAGTCCATCACGGCCCTGTTCGTGGTTTCCGCCCTGATTTCGATCGTGACCTATCTATGAACATGCCGGAAGTCATCGAGCATCCCGTGGTCGAACTGCGCAAGGCTTGTTTTGAGCAAGCGCATGAATATGACGCGGGTATGGAGGAGGTTGACCTGAGGCTTAACGCGGGCGAGTTGGCGCTGGTACGAATCGAGCCGGATGTTGAGCGACATCCGCTGCCTGATGTGATCGGTGGCGTGGCCGCGCTCGACCGCGGCGAGGCGCTTTTTTGCGGCATATCCTGGTCGGCCAGGCCGGCGGATGATCACGCGGCGGCCCGCGGAAAAATTGGCCGGGTCTTCAGCGATCATGCCTGGGTCAGCAACCTTGACGTGGATGAAAACGTCACCCTGGCCGCTCGCTATCACCTAACCATGACAAGCGAAAAGCTGGCGCAAGCCGTCGACGAATGGACCCGCCTCGCCGGACTTGAATCGCTGCCACACACCCGCCCCGCCGCTACCGATCGCATGGTGCTGATGCGGGCCCAATGGGTGCGTGCCGCCTTAACCTGGCCCCAATTGCTCTTGCTGGAATTTCCGGGACGTCATCTCGTCGGCGCTTGGCGACCGGATTTACTCAAACTGGTCAATCGCCTGCGCGAGAGGGGCACGGCCGTGCTGTGGTTGTGCGGAAATGATCAGGAGTGGAGCGACGCCGACCTCAAGCCGTCCTTGAAATTGCGGACGGAAAGAAACAGACTGATCGCAGAAACGATTGCATGAAAAATAAGCCCTTCCAGTTTCGTTATGTGAATGAAATCGTCGGCGGTTTCGTATTGCTGGTGGTGGCTTTGCTGGCGATGGCTATCGTCGTGGCAGGTCGCGCTCAGGGCTGGTTCGAAACCATCCACCGCATCCATGTTGACTTTCCCTCCGAAGGATCGCTCGACCTTCAAATCGGCTCCCCGGTGCTGATCCTCGGCACCACGGTGGGCAAGGTGGAACTCATCGAGGTGGACGAGCTTGGTTTCATGACCGGCGTCATCACCGTAAAGGATGACTTTTATCAGTTCGTTCGGACCGACTCCCTGGCCATCGTAAAGAAAAAATTCGGGATCGCCGGCGATGCCTTCATTGAGATTACCAAGGGTAGTGGATCGCCCCTCGATGGCGCCGGGCTGGCGCCATTCAAGGACACCGACCTTAACGAGCTGCTCCAAGACTTGGTCACCCAGTTGCGCGAGGCGATCATGCCGCTGATGGACAGCGTGAAAACCACGGTGGATGAATATGGTGCGCTGGCCGCCGGCTTGAGCGACCCGGAAAGCCCGCTCCAGCAGATGCTCGCAAACCTGAAGGAAATAACCGCCAGCATCCAGCGCGGCGAGGGATCGGTGGGTAAGCTGCTGAGCGAGGATGAAACGATTGAGGCACTGAACGATGCGGTAAAGCAAGCGACCGTCGCGATTGAGCAGCTTCAAGCTGTGATCGAGGACGTGAAGGCATCCACTGCGCAATTGCCGGACATGACGCGCAAGGTCGGCGATGAGTTGGATAGCTTGCCCGGGACCTTGCTAATGACCCAGGAAGCCATTCGCGAAGCCGAACGCCTCATCGAAGGTGTGCAACAGCACTGGCTGCTCCGCGGTTCGATGCCGCCTCGTCAGCAACCGACGGAACTGATTCCGCTTTATGACATCAGCACGCCCGGTCCATCCGGCGTCCAACCCGGGGAGAAGAGTGCTCCATGAAAAAAGTAGCCTTGTTTATATTCATAGGTGCGATCGCCGCCTCGATCACGGGGTGCGCTACGTCGTCGCCGGAACATCAGAATGTTCCCGATATCCGCGATAACGATCCGATGATTGTTCAGCTCTCCGCTACCGCACGTCAGGCCTTCGAGGCGGGGGAGACCGGCACCGCCATCACCTTGTACCGCCGCGCCCTGGATCGCGCCCGGGCCATGGATAACAGCCGCGAGATTGGACGCAATGCCTACAACCTCGCGGCCTGCCTGATCGTGCTTGAAGAATGGGATGACGCCACCCGCCTGCTCGCCGAGGCGGAACGCGAGATGCTGCGGGCGGGGGAAAATCCCGGCGCGGTGACCCTGTTGGCCGCCGAGACCGCCCGGCGCAAAGGCGACCTGCGCGAGGCCCTGGCGCTGATCGATCGCGCGGAAACGCGTCCGCTCTCCACCGTCATGAAGGGGCAGGCTTACGTGCTACGCGCGCAAATCGCCTGCGATCGGGGCGATGCCGCCACGGCGCAAGGACTCCTGAACCGCGCGCTTGGCTTGCGCTCCCGCGACCAGGATGCCGGGCTTTCCGGCAAGATCGCCGAAGTGAGTGGACGCATCGCCGAACTGGACGAGCAATGGGCCGATGCCGGCGAGGCGTTTGATCGCGAGGCCGCGGCGATGCAGCGAACGGAGCGTAGCAGCGAGATGGCGCGGGCGTTGGAACGGGCCGGCGCGAATTACCTGAAGGCGAATCGCATCGATGCGGCGGCCGACCGGTTCTACCGCTCCGCCCGTAGCTGGATGGCCCAGGGCTATTACCTGGATGCGTTGCGCGTGATTGAGCAGGCCGCGCAGTTGGAACCGGGCGATCAAACCGATGATGAAACCGTCCAGGCCATTGCCAGTCTGTTTGAGGAAATACGTCGTTCGCTCGAAACGCAAACCCGGGCAGATAACGGACGACCGGGTGAATAAACAGCCGGGCGGGTGCATCTAAATGAGGATGAATATGCGTAAACATTTTCTGGCCGCGATGCTGGGTGCGTGGCTGCTTTTGGCGACCGCCGCATCCGCGGAATGGATGAGCGTTCAGGTGCAATCCACGCAAGTGCGTGAAATGCCGTCTTACCTCGGTCGCGTGCTCGCCACGGCAAATTACACGGAACGCGTCGAGGTGCTTCAGCGTCAGCGCGGTTGGGCGCAAGTGCGCGTGGGTGGAAGGATCGGTTGGGTGAACGAATCGGCGCTGACCAAAAAGCAACTTCGCCTCGTTTCCGGCGCCGCCGATGTCGAGCGTTCGGCCAGTGGCGAGGAAATCGCGCTGGCGGGCAAAGGCTTCAACTCACAAGTTGAAGCCGACTTCAAGGCGAAGAATTCCGCCGTTGATTTCACCTGGATCGACCGGATGGAAAAATTCACGGTGAGCGAGCAGGAGATCGGTGACTTCCTGCGCGAAGGAGGCTTGAAATGAAGCGCATCCTCTTCGCGTTGTTCTTGTTGCCGGGTGCCGCACTGCTGATCGTGAGTTCCGGTTGCGCGACGGTGGCGGAAGTCGGGGCCACGGTGGGTGAAGCGGCGGGGGTCATCACGCCTCAGCAAGGCCAGTCCATCCGCCGCGTGGGCGAAGCGGCGGAGAAGACGTTTGCCGACATCACCCCGGAGCAGGAATACTTCATCGGCCGTTCGGTCGGCGCGACCATCGTGAACACCTACCGCGTCTATCCGGACGACCAAGCCAATGCCTACCTCAACCGGCTCGGTCAGTCAGTGGCCCGTTTCTCTGAGCTGCCCGAAACCTTTCGCGGTTATCGCTTCCTGATTCTGGAGACGGATGAAGTAAATGCATTCGCCGCGCCGGGCGGCTTCATATTTATCTCGCGCGGAATGATCCGCTTATGCCGCAGCGAGGACGATCTCGCCGCGGTGATCGCTCACGAAGTGGGGCACGTCCAGCACCGTCACGCGGTCAAGGCGATCAAGAACAGCCGCCTGACTTCCGCGCTGACCATTCTCGCTCTTGAGAGCGCGAAGAGCCTGGGCGGATCGGATCTGGCCGCGGTGACCGAAGCGTTTGAGGGCAGTATCTCTGACATTACCTCCACGCTGATGACTGGCGGCTATGCCCGCAGTCAGGAGCGCGAAGCGGATCGCGCCGCGGTAAATATCTTACAACGCATGGGGTATCGTCCGGGTGCGCTGGTTGATGTGCTGGCCCGCATGGACGAGGTGTTGAAGAGCGACAAACGCGGCTTCGGCTCCACGCATCCGCCGGCCACCTCGCGCATTGATGAGATTCGTCCGTTACTGGCCAGCCCAGGTCCGTCCTCCGCGGTGGAAGCCCGCCAGCTTCGCTTCCAGCAATTCGTGGCGATGTTGTGAGCCTGTCGTTAAAGACGTTTTCGGAAAGCAAGCCCGCGCAGGCGCTCCTGATCGGAATCGTCTCCTCTGCACTCACCCTGTTGGTCTGGTTTTTTACGCCGTTGCTCGATGGTTGGGAAAATATCACCTGGAACTGGCGCGTGAAGGCGTTGGCCCGGCCGAGCCCGGCCACGGAAAGCATTAAGGTCATCCTCATCGATCAGAACAGCCTCGACTGGGCGTCGCGCGAGTTGGGCATCAACTGGCCATGGCCGCGCGAACTACAGGCGGTGGCGGTCGATTTCGCCCGGCGAGGCGGGGCGAAGGCCATCGCTTACGATATGCTGTATTCCGAGCCGTCGAGCTACATGGTTTCGGATGACGTGATCTTCGGCGAGTCCATCGCGGCGGCGGAAAATTTCGTCGGCGCTTTTTTCCTCGGTGAGCAGGCCGGGCAAACCTCGAGTTGGCCGGAGCACGTGCCGCACCCGATTACCGATCAGTCCGCGCTCGCTGATTGGATGGCCGTCCATACGCAAGCAAAGCTCGAGGAACCGCGCGCATCGTTTCCGGTTCCCGAGGTTGCGCGGGCGGCGGCCATGCTTGGTCACGTGAAGGGCGATCCGGATGCCGACGGGGTTTTTCGCCGCGCCACGCCATTCCGTATCTTCGACGGACAGGCGGTGCCGATGCTGGCGCTGGGCGCGTGGCTGGCCGGGGAAGGCGTGGGGGCTGTTGATATCCGGTCCAGCGCAGATGGTCTCGCCCTGGGCGATCGCGACATGCCGCTGGACCGGAAAGGCCGCGCCATCCTGCGTTTTCGCGGTCCTTCGGGTACCCATGAAACCTTGAGCGCGGCGGCAGTGATACAATCGGAGATCCGCCTGCGCGAGGGTGGATCGCCCGTGATTGATCCGGGGGAATTACGCGACGCCTACGTGCTCTTCGGCGTCAGTGCGCCCGGCTTAAAGGATCAGCGACCGACTCCGATCAGCGGCGATTATTCCGGGGTCGAATTGCACGCGACATTTCTCGACAACCTGCTCGCCGGTGATTTCATCCGCGATGCGTCCCGCCTCTGGTCAGCGATTTTCATCTGGGCAATGGCCTCCTGTGCGGCTGGTGGCATTTTGTTTTGTCGCGGGGTCGGAATCAGTCTGGCGGTTGCGTTTGTCTTGCTCGTATTGCCCGTCGGCGTTGGATTTGTTGCTTATTTAGCCGGGTGGTGGTGGCCGGTAGTGGCGCCCGCCGGCGCGACCGCTATGGCCATGGGAGCCGCGAGCGTGTTGAATTACGCCACCGAGGGTCGGCAGAAACGCTTCATCAAGGGCGCATTCAGGCAGTATCTCAGCGGCGAGGTTATCGAACAGATGCTGGCGCACCCGGAGCGACTCAAGCTGGGCGGGGAGAAACGCGAACTCACGATTTTCTTTTCAGATCTTCAGGGATTCTCCGCCATTTCGGAAAAGCTTGGTCCGGAAGCCTTGACCGCCTTGCTCAACGATTATCTCACCGACATGAGCGATATCATCATGGAGGAGGGGGGCACGGTTGATAAATACGAGGGCGATGCGATTGTTGCCTTCTGGAATGCGCCGGTTACGCAAGCCGATCATGCCGCGCGGGCCTGCCGGGCCGCTTTGCGTTGCCAGCGCAAACTGGCGGAGCGTCGGCGGGAGTTTGAGGAGAGAGCCGGGGTTGAGCTCTACATGCGTATCGGCTTGCATACCGGCGAGGTGGTGGTGGGCAACATGGGCTCGCACCAACGCTTCAACTACACGGTGCTCGGTGACGCCGCGAATCTGGCCTCGCGTTTGGAAGGCGCCAACAAGCAATTTGGCACGTACCTCATGATTTCCGATGCGGTATGGCGTAAAGCGCAGCCGGATGGATTCATCGCCCGCGAGATCGGGATGATTCAGGTAGTGGGCCGGAAGACCCCCGTGCAGGTTTTTGAGCTGCTGGGACTTCCGGGTGAACGTATTGCGGCCGCGGAAGACTGGGCCAGGGCGATGTTGCACTTTCGCGGACGCCGCTGGGAGGATGCCATAAAACTTTTCAGCACCTTCAAGAACGACCCGCTTGCGCGCATGCTCGAAGCAAAGAGCAGAGCGTTGACCGGTGGGCATGATAGTGAATGGCAGGACGTTTGGGTCTTGAGCGGGAAGTGACGGCCTTGTGTCGTGCTCTGCGCAGCATCTTTTCCGATGTCTTTGGTCTTGAGTAAGAGTATCATCGAGCCCATGTTATGTCCGCTATTTTGGAATGAACATGAGCCTGTTTGACTGGAATTATTCGCCGCCGCAAAGCTCGCCTATCGGCGATCATGATGTTCTGCCGGAGTCGAGCCACCTGGCCGGCAAGCGCATCGCGCTGCTCGTGTGCGGCGGTATCGCCGCCATGAAGACGCCCCAACTCGCACGTGCCCTGCGACGTCGCGGCGCCGACGTGGTCGCCTTCTGCAGCGATGAAGCCCTGCATTACGTCGGGCGCGAGGCGCTTGAGTGGGCGACCTGCCAGCCGCTGATTACCCGTCTAACCTGGCGGGCCGAACATTTGTCGGATGCGACCCCGTTCGATGCCTACCTCGTTGCCCCCGCGACCTACAATACGATTGGAAAAATCGCTGCCGGTATTGCCGACACCGTCATCACCGCCGCCGTGGCCTCCGCGCTTGGCCGTATGAAGCAAGGCGCCACCCGCGTGCTCATCGCGCCGACCATGCACGGTTCGATGCATCATGATATCCTCGTCGAGAACTGCCGCAAGCTCGCTGCCATGGGGGTGAGCGTGCTGGCCCCGCGCGACGATTACGGCAAGCATAACCTACCTGATGAGCAGTCCCTCGTCGCAGCGGTATGCCGCGCGGTCTCGAAGAGTCCGCTGGCAGGCAAGCGCGTGCTCGTCACCGCCGGTCCGACCCCTGTGCCGATTGATGGCGTGCGGCGGATATTGAACCGTTTTCGCGGCAAGCTCGGCGCATTGATTCACGAGGATTTGCTGCTGCGCGGCGCGGATTCGACCCTGGTGCTGGGCGATGGCGCCTGGCGGCCGGCGCGCTGGATGCCGGTGGAGATTGCGGCGACCTACGACGAGTACAAGGCCAAGGTGCTGGCCCACGCCGCGACCGGGCCGGATTTCGGCGTGTTCTCGGCCGGCGTAGCCGATTACCGGCCCAAACAACAGGCCGAAGGGAAGATTCCCAGCGGTCGCACCGACTTGAAGCTCGACCTCGAGCCCACGGAGAAGATTATCGACCTCGCCTGCGCGGCCGCCCCGGGGATGTTCACCGTCTCCTTCAAATACCAGGAAGGTCTTTCCCGCGAGGAATTGCTTGCTATTGCCCGCAAGCGGCTAACGCAATTCCCGGTCGTAGTAGCCAACCGCGGCGAGGAAATCAACGGCGACCAGCAGGCCGCCTATATCGTCACCCGCGAAAGCGAAACCCGCGTCGAGGGCAAACGGGAAATTGCGGCTGCGATCTGCGATTTGATGGAGCGGGTGGGTGAGGGTTGAGTGGGGCGGTTGGTTACGTCTCCTTTTCCCGGATGAACTTGCGGTCATGAACAGGCCGCACGGTTCATTCGAGCTCTCATGGATCTGGGATCTGCATGTATAGTTTGGCGATGAACGCACAGCTCAAAAAGAGCGGCACGGCGAGTTTGGCGCGAA
>JBMTVS010000093.1:0-8519 GCA_049451655.1 Kiritimatiellia bacterium
GCCGGGTTACCGTGTGCCCGGCGGCAACAAACTGGCCGGGACTGACCGTGCGGGCGCCGGTGACGCCGTCGAAGGGGGCGATGATTTCCGCGTCGGAGAGTTCCTCTTTAAGCAAGTGTAGCACCGCCTCGGCCACGCTGAATTCGGCTTGCACCTGGTCGTACTCCTGCTGCGAGATGGTCGCGTTGGCCAATAGCTCCTCGCTACGTTTCCGGTTGGTCTCGGCAAGCTTGAAGCGGGCTTCGGCCTCGGCGAAGCGGGCTTGGACTTTGGAGGCGTCGAGTCGCACCAGCACGCTGCCGGCGGTTACGGGTTCACCCTCGTTAAAGAGGATTTCCGCGACCGGAGCGTTGATTTCGCTGACCACCTCGATGGCGTTTTGGGCGCGGAGGCTGCCCACTACCCGGATAGTATCGGTCACGGTCTGCGGGGCGGCCGGGGCGAGTACGGCGGCCACCTTGAAATCATCCGGAGGACCGCCCGCCGAGGGGGGGCGTCCGCAACCGAGCATGCAAAAGGAAAGAACGGCCAGTGCGAGAGGTGCTTTATTCATAGGACACGACACTACTGCTTCGCGGCTAAAAATCCAGAAGCGAAATTCCGGCCTTCGCTTATAGTGTAATCCCTGATGGCTTTCTGGTGGCGAAATCGCCGTTTCCGGTTATGATATATGTATGAAAAAGGCAGGATTTATAGCGCTGACCGCCATGGCGGTCATGGCTTTTTGGAGTCGGGGAGCAGATACGATGAAAAACGACGATGCTGAACAGGTTGAACTGGAGGTCTACGACTCGGCGGCGGGCGGGTTGGTCAAGACCACTACGTTGATGTTGAGTGATGCCGAATGGCGTGAGCGTCTCGCGCCGGATGCCTTCCGGATTTTGCGGGCCCACGGGACGGAGCGACCATTCACCTGTGGTCTGCTCGAGGATAAGGGTGACGGTATTTACCATTGCGGTGGCTGCGGGCTGGAACTCTTCAGCTCGGAACACAAATTCGACTCCGGTACGGGCTGGCCCAGTTTCTACCAGCCCATTCATGAAAACAACATTGGTACCACCACCGATTTCCTCATCGGCTACCCTCGCACCGAGGTCCATTGCATCCGCTGCAACGGCCACCTCGGCCACGTCTTCGAAGACGGCCCCCGCCCAACGGGTCTGCGGTATTGTATCAATGGGGCCGCGCTGGGGTTTAAAGCGCGATAGTGCGTGGCGTTTCGCGGCCGGCACACAAAAAAATAACACGAAAATTTGCCGGAAAGGGCTGATTTTTCCTTGTCGTGGGGTAGCTGAAGGTGTAGTTTCCTGCACCTTTGTTTAACGGAGAAATATTATGGCTAGAGAATGTTCTATCTGCGGTAAAGGCTCTTTCATGGGCAATAAAATCATTCGTAAGGGTCTGCCCAAGAAGTCGGGCGGTATCGGCTTGCACACCACGGGGATTACGCGTCGTCGTTTTCAGCCCAACGTGCAGCGGGTCAAGGCTCGCGTGAATGGCGCGAACCGCACCATCACGGTTTGTGCTTCATGCATCAAGGCCGGTAAAGTAGTCAAGGCGTAGCGAAAACAGGAGAGGTTGATGGCAGCGCACGAGAAGAAAAAAGTCGGTTCCGCGCAGTTGACCTACGAGGGCAAAACCCTCGATATGGACATCTGGGAAGGAACGCTCGGCGAGCGTGCCATCGACATTCGTAAACTCCGGGCCAGCACCGGGTTGATCACTTACGATCCCGGCTTCGTCAACACAGGGTCCTGCGAAAGCAGCATCACGTTTGTGGATGGCGACAAGGGCATCCTGCGCTACCGCGGCTACGAAATAGAAGACCTCGCGAACAACTGCACGTTCGTCGAGGTCTCGTACCTCCTGATTCACGGCAAGCTGCCGGACCGCGAGGAGCTTCAGAAGTTCTCCAAGTTGCTGAACCAGCACTCGATGATTCACGAGGACATGCTGATCTTTTTCCGCAACTATCCTGAACGCGCCCACCCGATGGCGATTGCGTCCGCGATGGGGGTTTCGCTCTCCAGTTTCTACCCTGAGCTCGAGGATATCGAAGAGGCCAAAAACATGGCCGCCACCCGCATCCTTTCCAAGCTCCGCACCATGGCGACCGCGTCCTACAAGAAGTTCGTGGGCGAACCTTTTGTCTACCCCAGCAGCAAGCTGACCTACTGCGAAAACCTCTTGAACATGATGTTCGCGTCGCCGGTGGCCGATTACAAAATCGACGCCACGCTGGTGAAGGCGATGAACCAGCTTCTCATCCTGCACGCCGATCATGAGCAGAACGCCTCCACCTCGGTGGTGCGTCTGGTGGGCAGCACGGGTGCCAATCTCTACGCCTCGGTGGCTGCCGGTATTTGTGCGCTCTGGGGCCCTTATCACGGCGGCGCCAACCAGGAAGTGATGGAAATGCTGGAGGAAATCCAGCGGAATGGCGGGGATGTCGATACCATGGTGAAGCGAGCCAAAGATCCCAAGGATCCTTTCCGGCTCATGGGCTTTGGTCACCGCGTCTACAAATCCTACGACCCCCGCGCCAAGATCGCGAAAAAGATTTGCGAGGAAGTGCTGACCAAGATGGGCGTTGATGACCCGCTGCTGGATATTGCCAAAAAGCTGGAAGAGCACGCGCTGAATGATCCGTACTTCGTTGAACGTAAACTCTACCCGAACGTGGACTTTTATACGGGTATTACCTATCGCGCGATGGGCTTCCCGACCGACATGTTCACCGTGCTGTTTGCGATCGGACGTCTCCCGGGCTGGATTGCCCAGTGGTACGAACTTCACGGCGACGCCGACCAGAAAATCGGCCGCCCGCGCCAGGTCTACATCGGCCCGCCCAATGAGGCGTTTGTGCCGATGGAAAAGCGCACCGCGTGATATTCGCCTTCGTCGGGCAATACTTAGCCCCCGAAGGGAACAAGCCGGTTTAATCCCGTTGTCTTGATGCTGGATTCTGTCTTATACATCGTGCAGGTCGTACATCCCGGCGAGAATCCCCTTAGCCGTTTCCGCCGGGAGGGCCTGGTCTGGCAGGTTTAGCCGGGCGATCGGGAGGATTGAAATGTTCAGCGGTATCATTCAAAAAGTAGGCGTCATCGAAGCCGTCGAGCGCGCGGCGGACGGATCGGGCCGGTTGACTATGCGATGCGAGCCCTGGCCGGAGCCGGTGCAGTTGGGTGAGAGTATCGCCAACAACGGCTGTTGCCTTACCGTCACCAGGGTGGAGAACGATTCCTTCTCGTTTGATTTGCTCGACGAGACATTCAAGAAGACCAACCTGGGCGATTTGAAAGCGGGTGATTTGATCAATCTGGAGCGTTCGTTGCGGGTTGGTGATGTCATTGGCGGACATTTCGTGAGCGGTCATGTCGATGGCGTCGGCGTGACCTCCGGATGGGAACCGCAAGGGCGGGATTTTATCTGGCGCATCACCTGCGACCGCGCCATCACCGATGGCATGGTACCGAAGGGATCGATTTGCTGCGACGGCATCAGTCTCACCATCGTCGATCTCGCGGACGGGGAATTCTCGATGCACATCATTCCCCATACCGTGGCCTGCACCAATCTTCAGCGGGCAATGGTTGGTCAGAAGGTGAATCTGGAAATGGACATGCTGGGTAAGTACGTGGCCAAGCTGGTGGGGAAGAAGTAGCTCGCCAGCAAGGGTTGAATAGGGGAAATCCCTATCCTTTTTGAGGGTCGCTCTGACCGGATAAACAATTGTTCAGCCCGCGGTATTGTTGTATCCATGTTAGCAACAAAGGAAAGGACGCAGCATGATCAACTTGCCCGTAGCGAACACCCGCAATGTCGTGGTTCTGGGTCATACCGGCAGCGGCAAAACCACCCTGATCGATTCCATCCTGTTTAAGACCGGCGCGAATGACCGGCTGGGTCTGGTGGCCAATGGCTCGAGCATGGCCGATTGGACCGACGAGGAAAAGGAGCGCAAGATTTCCATCTGGGCCAAACCTTTCCGGGTTCAGCACAAGGTGACCGAGGGTCAGCAACTGGATCTGACCCTGATCGACACCCCGGGCTACCTCGATTTGTACGGGCAAGCCGTCGCGGCGGCCCGGGTTGCCGATGCCGCCCTCATTGTCGTGGATGCAGTGGCGGGCATCCAGGTCGGTTCCATTCGCGCCTGGCGTCTCTGCGCGCGGTATGATTTGCCCTGCGGCATCGTCATCACCGGACTCGACAAGGAAAATGCCGACTTCGCCAAATCCCTGGCCGGCTTACAGGCCGCCTGGGGGCGCAAGTGCGTGCCGGTCGAACTCCCCACCCACGATCGTCATGCCATTATCGATATTCTCGCCGAGCAAAAGGTGCCGGATGAACTGGCGGAGGAAGCCGAGCAAGCCATGAGCGTGCTCGAGGAAGACGCGGCGGAGGAGGACGATGCCTACCTGGATAAATATTTAAGCGGCGAGCATCTCACCCATGACGAACTCACCGCCGGACTGCGCGTGGCCGTGCAACGCCGCCACATCGTCCCGGTCTTTGAAGCCGAGGCGTTGGAAGGCGTCGGGGTGGGTGAGCTGATGGATGAAATCTACCGGCTCTTTCCCTCGCCGCTGGACCGTGAAGTCATGGACGCGGAGGGTAACCCGGTCAAGGCCGACGCGGACGCACCCTTTTCCGGGCTGATCTGGCGCGCGGTGAATGATCCCTTTATGGGTCAGTTGCAGTTCGTCCGCGTCTTCAGTGGCACGCTCCGGGCGGACTCGGAGGTCTTCAACGCCAGTAAAAATCACAAGGAGCGAATCGGCCCTCTGCATGTCTATAACGGAAAAAAAGACGAAACCGTCGCCTCGGTGACCGCCGGTGAAATTGTGGCCCTGGCCAAGCTCAAAGCAACCGGGATCAACGACACGCTCTGCGAGGCGGGCCAGGATATCAAATTACCGCCGGTTGAGTTCCCGGCACCGGTCATGCCGGTTGCCGTGGTGCCCAAGACCCAGGGCGATGACGACAAGGTGGGGCTGGGGTTGCATCGTATCGTCGAAGAGGATCCAACCCTGCATCTTGAACGCAACACCGAGACGCACGAACTTATCCTCTCCGGCATGGGTGATATTCATCTCGATATCGCAGTCAACCGCATGAAGAAGCGCAGCAATGTCGATGTCGAGCTCAAGACGCCCACGGTCGCCTACAAGGAAACCATCACCGGCGCGGGTGAAGGACATTACAAGCACAAGAAGCAGTCGGGCGGTCGTGGCCAGTACGGCGAGGTCTATGTGCGGGTGGCGGCGCGCGATCCGTCCGACGGGGAATGGTTCGTCAACCAGGTGGTAGGTGGCGCCATTCCGAAGAACTTCATGCCCGCGGTGGAGAAGGGTGCCCTGGAAGGCTTGCAGCGCGGGGTCCTGGCCGGATTTCCCATGATTAACGTCAAGGTCAGCGTCTATGATGGCAGTTACCATGATGTGGACTCATCCGAGGTTGCCTTCAAGATCGCGGGAGCGCGGGCGCTTTCCGATGGTGCGGGCAAGGCGCGTCCGGTATTGCTGGAGCCGGTCATGAATTTGCGGGTGATTTTTCCCGAGCAATACATGGGCGATATCACCGGCGATTTGAATCATCGTCGCGGCCGCATCCTCGGCATCGAGGCGGAGGCGGGCATGCAGGTGATCAACGCCGAGGTGCCGCAGGCGGAGATTTTCCGCTACGCCGCCGAGCTCCGGAGCATTACCCAGGGACAGGGGGTTTTCGAATCGACCTTTAACCGCTATGATGTGGTTCCAAATCAGATCGCCCAGAAGGTTATCGCCTCGGCGGTCAAACACGAACACGAAGAGGAGTAGGTTACCATATGGCGGGACATAGTAAGTGGGCGAACATCAAGCACCGCAAGGCGGCATCGGATGCGGTCAAGGGTAAGGTCTTCAGCAAGCTGGCCAAGGAAATCATGGTCGCGGCGCGGTTGGGCGGGGGCGATCCCGCGGGAAACATCACCCTGCGTTCGCTTATCCAGAAGGCGCGCGGCGTGAACATGCCGGCGGACAACATTGACCGCGCCATCAAAAAAGGCACCGGTGAAATTGCCAGCGATGCGATGGAAGAAGTGGTTTACGAAGGTTTCGCGGTGGGCGGCGTGTCGGTGATTGTATCCTGCCTGACCGACAACCGAAACCGCACCGCCGCCGAGGTGCGCCATGTCTTCAGCAAAAACGGCGGCAACCTCGGCACTCAGGGCAGTGTTATCCGCAACTACAACCGTAAGGGACAAATCTTCGTGGATGCCGCCTCCATCGAGGAGGACAAGCTTATCGAAATCGCGCTTGATGCGGGGGCGGAGGATGTGCAGCGCTCCGGGGATGAATTTGAAGTCACCACCGATCCTTCGGAATTCCATCAGGTGCTGGAGAAGTTGACCGGGGCCGGCGTCAAGACCGGCGAGAGTGAAATTACCATGATTCCGACCCTGGAAGTTGAGGTAACCGACAAGGATCAAGCCGCTCAACTCATCAAGTTCGTCGGCACCCTCGAGGAGTTGGATGACGTACAGAGCGTCTACAGCAATTTTGATATCGACGACGCCCTGCTCGAGTCGGTCTCTTGACCGCGCGGACGCGATGCGTTTGTTCATGAGTCGATGAGCGGCGATCTGGTCATTCTCGGCGTCGACACCTCGCTTCGTTCCACCGGGGTAGGGGTGATACGCGGACCCTTGCGTTCGGCTCAATTCCTCACTTGCGGCACGGTTAAAAACGCCGCCGCGTTGCCCCACACGGAATGTTTACGGCGTCTCGATGCCGCGATTAGCGAATTACTCGACGAGCACCATCCGGATGCGGTTGCGATTGAGGGTGCTTTCTTCGCCAAAAACGCCCGCACCGCCATGACGCTCGGCCAGGCCCGCGGGGTGGTCCTGGCGGCCTCGGCACGGGCCGGGGTGCCGGTTTACGAATACGCCCCGCGCGACGTCAAACTCGCCTTATCCGGATTCGGCGCCGCCTCCAAGACCCAGGTTGCCAAAATGATCACCCACGTCCTGCGCCTCAAGGAAGTCCCCCAAGAAGACGCCGCCGACGCCCTGGCGATTGCATTATGTCATTTGCAGCGCATTGGTGGTGTCCGCGCGGGCGAGCTGAAGACCCTCTAGCATCGCAAATCAACCAACGCCTAGCCGTTCCGGTCTGTGCGATTACCACCGGATCCTTGGCCAGGGCATCCAGGCCCAGTTTTGCGCTGATCGATTTCACTTCCTTTTCCAGGTCATCAATGACCGGCTTCAGTGCGGGGAGGGGCGTAATGGCATCCGACGCGAGGTTCATTGCCTCCGTCATCGTGCCGCGCAAGGTCTTCAGGCGGGCCAGCAAGGTTCCCCGGTTCCAGTTGTGGTTGGGCCGCGGTACGGCCGCCCGTTGGGAGAAAAGGTAATGTCTTTTAGCAAAGGTAATAGCAAGGGTAATAACAGATGAGGAAAAACGGACTATTCAGCGCCCTCGTCTTCGATGACCTGAAAAAGAATCCCGGGTTTGCTAGCTTGGCCAAAGGCCGGATGGCCGCCGTGGATCAAGCCCGTCGGGAAGTATCGCGATTTGTTCGTGACCCGGCCTCGCTGGAAGTGTGGTCCCGCGACTTCTTCCGGCAGATCATCGGTCGGATACGGTTCGTGTAGCTTGGTCCGGTTGCCTTTAGGAGGAATTCCCTGGTGATGACACAGGTGCAGCAAACGGTTAAAACAACTTCATGAAGACGGCTAAACAGAAAAGTGCAGTTGAAAATGAAGGCGTGACCGGGCCATGGATGGGCGGACACGCGATGTCAGCGGCGGATGCACTCAGGCAGCTGTATGCTGCACGCAATATCTTGCGGGCTCATTTTCCCGAACTTCCATTCACGCTGGATGGACGCATGGTCGGAGATATCGGCGAAGCCATTGCTGCCACAAGATGGGGATTTAAACCTCTGCCATCAAACAGCAAGACCCACGATGCGGAGACGCCGGATGGCCGGAAAGTACAGATCAAAACCACGCAGCAGACCAGGGGCGGGAGTCCGGTGGGCCTCGGCCTCGATAAAAGGACATTTGAGCATCTTATCGTCATTCAGATCCGGGAGGATGCGTCGTATGAGGTTCTTTATGATGGACCGGGAACCTATATCGACCAGAAACGGGAAGGAAAGAAGTCCGCATCGCTTTCCGTCAATCAGCTTCGCCAACTGGACAGGCAGGTACCTGAGAGCCAAAAGGCATTGAGTGAAGCGCAACGCAAAGGGATCTTGTAAACGAAATATCAGGTAAGAAGCCTAAAGATCTTTCAGGACTGCGCCTGTCCGGCCTGCAAAAACTCCGCAAACTCATTCACCCTTACCACCTGCGCGCCAAGTTCCGCGGCGCTCGCGCCCAGCTCGCGGTCGCTGGTGACGAGGATGTAATGTGGTCGCGACCACAAAGCATAGGCGGGGATAGGACTATTTCCGGAGCGCGGACCTGAATAACTTCGGGGGTCGTTGCGGTATCACTCAGATCGCGGTCCGTGAACTGCTGA
>JBMTVS010000094.1:0-8383 GCA_049451655.1 Kiritimatiellia bacterium
ACAAGGTGGTTCGCTTGAGATCGGATCCGCACTCATGCTGAAAACTGCTCCAGTCGCCCCAAGCTGCCAAGAAACTTCTGGCGTCCTGCTACAGGCTGCGCAGACTTTCGGGTACAATTCGGTATAAAGTTACGTCAATATGCCTATGAATAAAATCGATCAAGTTATTATTATTCATAAGCCCTTTGGCACTGCTCGACAAGGCGCATAAAAAACCGCCGGACCTGATGAACAGGTTCGGCGGTCAACAAGCGTGATGAAAGTGGGCCTAGAAATTGATGGTCAAACCAAGCGCCAAACCGCTGGTGGCCAGATCGTAAACCAGCATATCCTGATCGTAGTCGTAATCGAGGTAGCGATAGGCCAGCAGGAAGTCGATGTTGTCGGTCAAATGATAGCCAGTGGCCGCGGTTAACTGCCAGACAAGGTCCGACTCGACGCCAAACCCTCCGATTTCACCGTCCAGCACGACAAAACACTTCGTCGCCACCGGCATGCGGGCCCGCGCGGTAATTACCGGGTCGACCCAATCGGCGGAACGGCTGGCCTTGCCGAAACCGGGCACGCTCAAATCAATCGAGGTATCGAACAAACGAACGCCCGCGCCCACGTCAGCCTGCAAGGATGAGCTATCAGCCACCCGGTACAAACCACCGAGCGTCACCATCCATTGGTCCAGTTCAAGTTCAGCTTTGCCGGTCGTCACATTGTAATCCTCGGACAATTCGATAAACACCATGTCGGCATAAAAGCCAAACGTCCCGTTATGCGCCTCGCCCCGCACCATAGCGGCCATGGAAATATTTTTGACGATATCGCCGAAGTCCTCCTCGATGGTCAATTCCGCCGGACCGATGCCGATCGTGCCGTCGAGATTGGCCGCCCAGGCGTATGGCGTGAGCTTGTAATTCCAGCCACTGGAGGATGCTTCCTCCGCCAATGAAACCGAAGCCAACAAACAGGTCGCGGCAAGACAATGAACAATGCTTTTCATAATACGTCCTTTCGTTTTCTCGAACGTAATGGAGGCGATGCGGTTCGGCTATTACACCATGGTTGAACAACCGCCTTCACGCTCGGAATGCATTTAATCGCGTAAAGGCCTGCGGCGTTTTCGAGTCGTAATAAAGTGTTGCGCTAAATAGACCGGCGCGATGGCTTACAGTTTACTCAACCGTCGCCACGGACTCTTCCTCATCCTCATCATCCAGCAACCGTTCGCTCTTGAGCAGGAACGGGGAGACGAAGGTGTAGTAGAGCCCGAGCAGGCAGAAAGCCAGCGCGGAGAGCGCCGCGTAGTCGGGAATGAACAGAAGAATGGTCATAAACGCGCCGATAATGAACACCACTGGATTTTTAACCGGCTTACCGTAGCGCACCCGCGAAACTTGCAGAAACACCATCGCCGCCGAAACGCCCCAGATGACCAATGCCGGAAAACCCGACGTGAGGGTGAGCGCATCAAAGTAGCCGGCACTGGAATGACTCAACATCACGATCATCGCTACCCATCCGGCGTTTACCGTGATGGGCAAGCCGAGGTAGCCGTGCTGCCCGCGGAAAGGATCGACAATCCGAAAACGCGAAAGGCGAATCGCACCGGAAAAGATGGTGAGCACCACCAAAATCATCGCCCAAATTCCCGCATCCGGCACAATCATATAGAATAGAATCATAGCCGGCGCGATGCCGTAAGCGGTCATATCGACAAACGTGTCCAGCTCCGCCCCCAGCTTGGAGGTGCCGCGTAGCAGACGAGCCATGATGCCGTCGAGACCGTCCAGAATCAGCACCAGCATGATGAGCTGCGCCGACTGATAGAAGTGCCCGTTGGCCGCCGAAACCAGACAGAAGAACGACGCCAGCAGCGCGCCCAGCGTAATCAGGTTCGGAACTATTTTTCTCCAGGTCATGGTCGTTACTTTAAGCGAGCAATAATGGTCAGCCCGGCGAAAACCCGATCGCCGGGTTTGACGATGGTTTCAGCATGTTCCGCCGGAAGGTAAATGTCCAGCCGCGAACCAAATTTCATGATGCCCAGCCGGCCGCCCCGCGCCACTTCCTGGCCGTGTTCCAGCCAGTATTGCACCCGCCGCACCAGCGGACCGACAATCTGCCGCACCATGCACACAACCTTCTCGCCTTCGATGATGATGGTGCTGTGCTCGTTGACTTCGGATGACTTGGGGTTGCGGGTCAGGATGTGCTGCCCGGCGGTGTAATCCAGCTTGGTCACCTTGCCGGCCATGGGTACGCGGTTGACGTGAACATCCCACGGCGTGAGGTAGACGCTGATGCGCACGGTATCGCGCTTGAGATGCCGCGCCTCCGCAATGTGCTCAATCGACCGCACCCAGCCATCCGCACCGGACACCACTACATCCGGGTCAGCAGGCGAGACCCGCTCCGGATCGCGGAAAAAATAAACCATGAACGCGGTGAGCAAAACGCCCAGCACGGTCAAAACAACGCCCGCCACCATCAACGCCTGGTATAACGCGAAGAGACCAATCGCCAATACGCCCAAGCCAACCGAAATATGTGACCAACCACCTCTAGCTATTTTCATAAGCCCCCATTATACGGGCATTCTTTCCGCCCGCAAACTGAATCCGCATGACCTCATCCGGGCCGGGAGCATGAATAGATTATAATCCGAGCCTCAACCCCTCGCCCGCGTCAGATCTTCCACCGTCAGCTTCCCCCACCCATCCAGCTTCAGCATTGCGCACAAGACCAGCCCGCAGGCCGCAGCATCAAATAGCGCATCGTGGGCCGCGCGGTCCGGCAAGTTTAGTCGTAAATCATCAGCTACCCCCGCCGCCTCGACCACCGTCTCCAGCCGGTAATTCGGCAACCCGGGATACGCCATCCGCGCCAGCTTCAAGGTATCAATCCAGGGCCCGGGCCGGTGCAAAGGCCAAGCCTCGCGCAGCATCTTTTTCTCCGTTGCCGCATTGTGGGCAATCAGCGGCAGGCCCAGCAAACGCCCGCGCAAATCCGGGATCAAGTCTGCAAGCCCCGGTGCCGACGTCAATCCCACTCCCACCACCCGCCACGACCCGGGAGCGAGAGGATTGAAGGGACGATCTACCGGGATCTTGAGCCAGGAAACGTAAGCCTGGTCAAAACAAACCCGGCCGCCCTCGACCGGCAACATGCCGATTTGCCAGGGTTGTTCAGGATAACCGGGCACCTTGCCGGTAGATTCGAAGTCCAACGCGATCAACCGCGCCTCGATGGCCGGAACGCGTTCCTTGCTCACGACACCAAGGCCGGACGCACCACCTCGAGCAGTCCGGGCATATCCACCTCCCGCTGCTCACCGCTCTCCATATCTTTTAGCTGGAAGGTTCCTTTGGCATCCTCGTCTGCCCCATGAAGGATCACCCACCTAGCCCCAGCCTTGGCCGCCGCCCGCATCTGGGCCTTGATGCTACGCCCACCCAAATCGATGCGCGTCTTGACCCCGCGCAGCCGAAGGCTCTGCACCAGTTGCAAATGCGCATCGAGAAGGCTTCGCTCCACACTCACCAGCCAGACCAGCGGCTGTGTCGACGGCGCGGGCAACTTTTGCTCCGCTTCAAGCGCCATGATGATGCGCTCCATGCCCATCGCGAAACCGACCCCCGGCACCTCGCGTCCGCCCAATTCAATCGAGTAGCGTCCCCCCGCGCCCACCGCGTCCTGGGCGCCCAGCCCCGGGTGGGCAATTTCCCAAACCGTATGCTGATAGTAATCGAGGCCGCGAACCAGGTTGGGATCCACCGTCACCTGCAAATCCAGCCTCTCCAGAATCCGTTTCACTTCCTCAAAATACGCGCGGGCCTCCTCCGACATGAACGAGGTCATGGGCGGCAACTCCGCCACGATAGCCCGGCAGCCAGGATTTTTGCAGTCCATCACCCGCAACACGTTCGCATCCATCCGGCGCTGACAATCTTCGCACAACTCGCCCCGGCGCGCCTCCAGCAAGTTACGGATGCCGTCCTGCACCGCGACGCGGTCGGCTGGCATGCCGCGGGTATTCAACTTGATGGTGAAATTGGTAAGCCCCCACGCCTGCAGCAAATGAACCTGTAGCGCAATCATTTCCGCATCGGCATATGGCGACGGCTCGCCCGCCGCCTCGGCGCCGAATTGGTGAAATTGACGCTTGCGACCCGCTTGGGGGCGTTCGCGGCGAAACATGGGGCCAAGATAATACACCCGCGCCGCCGCGCCATCCTGCCCGAGTCCGGCCAGATAACGAATCACCCCCGCCGTGCCTTCCGGACGCAACACCAGCTCGCGCCCGCCCCCGTCCTCAAACTGATACATCTCCTTCTGCACCACATCGGTTGTAGTGCCAAGCGACCGTTCGAAAACGGAGCGACGCTCCACCACCGGTGTGCGCACTTCAGAGAAGCCGTAAAGGGTCAGTACCGCGCGGGCACTGGATTCAAGGTGTTGCCAAACCGGAATTTCCGGCTCGGCGATATCGGACATACCCTGGATGGGTTGAAAGGATTCAGACGACATTCAGCAGTCAAGCGGGCTGACCCGTGGCCTCCCGCTCTGGTTCAACCGGCCGGGCGGTGATCAACTGCCTCATGATTTTGCCGGGCTTGAATTTTACGACTTTTCGCTCGGGAATAGTCACTGTTTGCACCGGCTTGTTGGGGTTGCGTCCGACCCGCTGTTTACGGGTGCGCACCTCGAAAACGCCGAAATTTCTAAACTCGATGGTCTCTCCTCGATTAAGGCCATCGACAATGTGATCAAGGGTTTTCTGGATTACCGTATAAACATCCTGTTGGATTAATCCTGTCTCTTCCGATATGCGAATCACGAGATCACGCTTGGTCATGACATTACCCCCGTTCTGTCCTGATGGTTTTAGCTTATTGCGCCATGTTTGCCCTTCACTCGGGGAATACTACAGAAAGACCATACGTGGTCAAGGCTTCTCCAAAGCTAAAATGTGTGCCCTCCAAGCTGCCCTTCGAGATAGCCATTACGTCGTTAACCGGGGTGTAAAACCGATGTCACTTGTCATGGCCAACGAAATAAATCATCATGTTCTAACACGTACAGCAAACAACCGGGGAGATCATCGCCATGACTCAGGAAGACACCAGAAATATCCGCCGCCTCGCGGCCCGCTTTGATGGTCACGTACAGGGCGTGGGCTTCCGTTTCACCACGGTGGAGATAGCACGCGACTTCGCCGTTCAGGGTTACGTGCAAAATATGGTCGATGGTTCGGTCAAACTCGTGGCGGAAGGCGACGAAAACGAACTCATGAGATTTCTCGATGCCTTGCGTGCCTCGCACATCTTTCGTCACGTCATCCGGGAGGACCTTTCGTGGCCTACCGCCACGGGCGATCTGGAAGGATTCATTATCCACTATGCCTGACCGATGCCGGGTAATTTATTTTGTGGGTAAACGCCATCGGCCTGGCGGGGTATCGTCCACGCTTTGCTAACCAGACGAAGCCACCCGAATGAAGTACGCCATACTAGGAGATATACATGCCAATCTGGCCGCGTTGGACGCCGTGCTCGACGACGCCGCCAAACAGCATATCGACCAGTATGTCTGTATGGGCGACGTGGTTGGCTACAACGCCCGTCCCCTTGAGTGCCTCGAAAAAATTCGCGGCCTTTGCAAAAAAGTGGTGCGGGGAAATCACGATCACTACTGTTCCCGCGATGACAAGCTAGACAACTTTCATCCCCTCGCTGCCGACGTGGTCGGCTGGACCCGAAAACTTCTTTCCCCCGAACAATCCAACTATCTTCGCCACCTCCCGCTCATCATCCACCACAATCACTTCACCATGGTGCACAGCACGCTCGATACGCCGGACGGTTGGGGTTATGTGTTCGACAAGCTTGAGGCCGATGCAAGTTTCAGCTATCAGACCTCCAATCTTTGCTTTTTCGGTCATACCCACGTTCCCCTGGCCTTCGAAAAGACCGACACTGTCCGCTTCGGGCTATACTCCAAGATCCGGGTTGGTCTCGGGAAAAAGTACTTCATCAACGTAGGAAGCGTTGGTCAACCGCGCGACGGCGACCCTCGCGCCGCCTACGTGATTTATGACACCGAAAACAACCTCGTCGAGCTCCGCCGGATCGCCTACGATATCAAAAAAACTCAAAAGGAAATTATCGATCAAGGCCTGCCCCCCCGCCTCGCCGCGCGCCTGGCGGCTGGACGCTAGCCATTTAAACATCACCATGCGCCCGATTATCTTCATCCTACTCTCCGTTCTCGCTCTGTCCGATGCCCGCGCTCAACTAAAGTTGAGTGCCGAAACGGATTTCGCTACCTACCAGCTGCACGAGCCGCTAAAGACTCGCGTGATCATCGAAAACCAGCTCGCTCAACCTATCGGGTTGAACATCGATGCTGATAGTCCCCGTTTCTACCTCGAAGTGCGCGACGATTACGGCATATTGCTCAAACCACGAGGCAACGCCACCGCCGGCGGCGGTGCCCTGCTTCCCGCCCGTGGACGAATCGTCGTTACCAATGATCTCGCCCGCCTTTTTGAAATGCGCAGACAGGGCAATTATTCCTTCCAGCCTTGCATCGACTTGATGGGTAAAACATATCGCGGCGCCAAACAACACGTGGAAATCGTCTCGGGTCGCGAAGTCATTCGCCTGACCGGGGTGGCTCCAAGCGAAAATGCCCTTCACACCTACATCATTTCCCACATCAATCGCAACCTGGAGGATCACTTGCTGCTCCGCATCGACGATGAGCAAGCGGGCATGAGCTATGGCGTCTACCCGCTCGGCCGATCGGTCCTCAACACCACGCCTCAGCTTGCGGTTGACGTCCGCGGACATGCGCATGTCCTCTTCCAGGCCGCCCCCGCCGCATATGCCCACCTGACCTACTCCCCGCGCGGAGCCCTGATTCAATCGCAAACCTACGGCAGCGACTATCGCACGGTATCCCTTGAAACCGGACCGGACGGCACCGTCACCGTCGACGGCCAACGCGACGGACGCGCCAGCTCTCCCAACACGTTGGATGACTACCGGAACGACCGTGAAAATTCCGGCCGGTTCACCCCTGACCAGCCGATGCGCTATTGACAGCGCCAACCCGCCCCGCTAGCTTTTTCAACCTGATTCGCACCCGTGGTGAAATTGGCAGACACGTAAGATTCAGGTTCTTATGACCGCGAGGTCGTGGAGGTTCGACTCCTCTCGGGTGCACCACTCTTCCAATCATTGGAACTTTTTAACGCATAATTTTCCAATGATTGGAACCTTTGGGCGGCGATTGCCATGCACGAAAAAACATGAAAACGCAGTCCGGTAAGAAGCTCATCGAGATTCCCTCGCCGTTCACGGATCCGTTCGGGAAAAAAATATTCTCCGTGGCCAGTGGGCCCATCGAGCGCCTGCTTGCCATCGACAAGCTGAACCACATTTACTTCACCACCGCCGAACGCGAAGAGCCGGCGCGTCACTTCGCCGACCGCGTGCTGGAGACCATGAAGGTACAGTACGACCTCGCCCGCGAGGATATCGCACGCATTCCCGCCACCGGTCCGGTCGTGGTGGTGGCGAATCATCCTTTCGGCGGCCTCGAGGGCCTCATCCTGGGCTCGCTCCTGCGCGGCGTCCGCCCCGACGTGAAACTCATGGCGAATTTCCTGCTCGAGCGCATTCCCGACCTGCGCGACTTCTTCATCTTCGTCGACCCGTTCGGCACGCAGAAATCCGCCGGCATGAACATCAAACCACTCAAGGAAACCATCGCCTGGCTCCGTCAAGGCGGCATGCTGGGCGTCTTTCCCGCCGGCGAGGTCTCCAGCATGAAATTCAGCAAGGGCGGCGTGGTCGATCCGCCCTGGAGCGACACTATTGCCCGCATCATCCGCAAGACCGAGGTGCCGGTGGTGCCGGTCTACTTCGTCGGCGCCAACAGCCTGATGTTCCAGATCCTCGGCATGGTGCACCCACGCCTGCGCACCGCCATGCTGCCCAAGGAATTGGTGAACAAGCAGAACCGAACGATCCACCTGCGCGTCGGCAAACCCATCGCGTTCAAGAAACTGAAGGACCTCAACGACCAGGCGCTCATCGACTACCTGCGCCTGCGCACCTACCACTTGAAAAACCGCGCGGAGGATCCGTCAAAAAAAAAGCTGATCCGCTCGCTGTCAGTGCAGGTCGCCGCCCCGAAAACGGTGATGCAACCCATCGTCGATCCGGAATCGGCTGACGCGCTCGCCACTGAACTGGCCGCCCTGCCCGCCGGGCAGCGACTGGTCGAAAGCGGCGGCCTGGAAGCCTGGTATGCCTCCGCGCCACAAATTCCTCAAATCCTCCGCGAAATCGGCCGCCTCCGCGCAGTAACCTTCCGCGAGAAC
>JBMTVS010000095.1:0-8366 GCA_049451655.1 Kiritimatiellia bacterium
CCCGCCCCGGCGATGTCATCCTCGGCATGGGCGCCCGGGACCCGGAGTTGCCGGTGTTTTTGCGGCGCTTGATGTAGCGTTAAAAAATCCACTGGAGGAATTGCCGCTCCCGGGGTATTCTTTACTCAGAGAGCAGGATGCATTTCGGAAGGGTCATTCCAATGTCCGCCAAGCGCCGCGCCAGCGGTTCTTTCTGCATCCATCAGGCCTTCCTTTTGCCCGTCTTCCCAGCTCACTCCGTTTGGACTGTTTCGTCCGTTTTTCTTGAACGCGCTCTATCGCCGGGTGTCCTATCTACCGTGAGTCCGGCGCTCACTAATTTTTCCAATGCCTGGAACTTGGCCGTTAAAAAGTTCCAAGGATTGGAACATGCAAACCGTGACCGAATAAACACACATACCACCCATGGAGGACTCGTATGGATATCCTGACGCATGCTGAAAAATTCACCCTGGAAGCGCGTAAGCTCGCGCTGATTGAGGAAAAAGTGGCGCGATTGGAAAATTACGCTCCGCGAGCTTTGCGGGCGCGGGTGACGGTGCGCATGGACAGTCCCCATCAAAATGACAAGCAGTTCGCCGCGAAGGTCCTTTTGGAGATTCCCGGCAATGATCTCGTAGCAGAGAAAAAGGCGGGCGATCCGCTGGAGGCCGTTGACCTGCTGGTGGAGAAAATGGAACGCCAGCTGGAGCGGCGGAAAACCGAGCATCTCGCCCGGCGCACCCGCGGCGTGATCACCGAAAAAGCGCTGGCCATGGCCGTCTAGCCGGCCACGCCAACTCGCCGGGAATCGTTGCCATCGCGCTCCGTTTCTGGCATGTAACCTCCCCAGTGAACCTCGCCGGGGAGGTTTTTTTTCGAGATGAATCATGAACCGACACGAGCGGCTTAATCCATCCTTCCGCTGGCTGAATTGGACCCAGTTCCAAGGCGCGCTGAATGACAATATCTTCAAGTTGCTGGTCACCTTTTTCCTGATCCGCAACCTCGGTACCGACCGCGCTGCGATGATCAGCGGACTCGGTGGTATGATTTTTGCCCTGCCGTTTATTCTCTTCATTCCCGCCGCCGGACTGCTCGCCGATCGTATCAGTAAATCGCGCATCACCGTAGCGGCGAAATGCGCCGAGTTGGCGGTGATGATCGCCGCCGCCTTGATATTCTGGCTTGGAAATCCCTGGCTCGGATTTCTCGCGCTCTTTCTGATGTCCACCCAGAGCGCGTTTTTCTCGCCCTCCAAGTATGGCATCGTTCCGGAACTGGTGGAGCCGCGCGATTTGTCGCGGGCGAACAGCTTGCTGATTTCCTTTACCTACCTCTCCATCATCCTCGGCACGGTAGCCGGGCCGTGGCTGACCGATGTCGTGGTAGGCCGCGAGGTTTCCGATCACCGAGGCGACTTGTTCGCCCTCGCCACGCTGGCCTGCGTGGGCATCGCGGTGACCGGCATTCTGACCAGCCTCAGGATAGAGCAGACTCCGGCGGCGGGGCGGACGGATCGTAAGGCCTCGCTTTTGTTTTGGCGCGATATCGTCGCGACGATTCGGACCCATCGCGGCGACCGGTTCATGATGCTGGCGATTCTGGCCTCCGCCTATTTCTCGCTGATTGGCGCATTCATGCAGCTCAATCTTATCCCTTATGCCATCGAGCATTTGGGCGTGTCGGAAACCGAGGGCGGTTTCCTGTTCATCTTCGCCGCGCTGGGCATTGGTTCCGGCGCACTACTGGCGGGACGCTTCTCGCGACGCAACATCGAGATCGGCATCATTCCGCTGGGGGCCTTGTTAATCGGGCTAAGCACCGTGCTCTTGTTTGTCCTGCCTTTCACCGTGGCGAACACGCGGGCGCTGGTATTTTTAGCCGGCGCGGGTGCGGGTCTTTTCATCATCCCCGTGGAAGCCTTCATCCAATACCGCGCCCCGCGCGATCAAGTCGGTGCAATTATGGCCGCGAATGGATTCCTGAGTTGGGTGGGTGTCTTGCTGGCGGGCGTGCTGGTGTTTGTCCTGAGTTTTGTTCCGGCGTGGACGCCGGCGTTGACGTTTTTGCTCATGGGTCTGCTGACACTGGGATTAACCTTGGTTTGCCTGATTTTGCTGCCGGATTTCCTCGCCCGTTTTGTGGCGATGGTGATGGCGCGTTCGCTTTTTTCGCTGCGGCGTATCGGGCTGGACAATCTGCCGCTGGAGGGCGGGGGCTTGCTGGTGGCGAATCATGTGACGCCACTGGACGCAGTGGTTTTGCTGGCCAGCCAGCAGCGGCGCATTCGTTTCTTCATGGAGCGCGAGCTCGCGGAGCGGCGCGGATTGCGTCATCTCTTCGCGTGGATGAAGGTGATGGCTTTGCCGGATGGCGACGATGAGGTGGAGCGCGAGCGGGTCTGGCAGCAGGCGCGTGAAGCAATGAACGCCGGTTATCTCGTGTGCGTTTTCGGGGAGGGAGCAATGACCCGCAGCGGTCATGTCCATACTTTCCGGCATGATATTGAGAGAATGATGGCGGGCGTTGATGCGCCGGTTATTCCGGTTTTTCTGGGGGGTATCTGGAGCACGAGGTTCAGCCGTTATCGCACCATCTTCGAGCATCGCAAGGCGCCTTTCCGCTGGCGTTGCCCGGTAGAGGTGGTGGTGGGCGAGCCGCTTCCGGCGTCGACGAAGTCATGGGAAGTTCAAGCTGCGGTGCGCAGTTTGTCGCGGGTGCAATATGATGCCCGGCGCGGCCCGCAACGCTCGGTGGCGTTGGCGTTTGTTCGCGCGGCGCGGAAACATTTCCGGCAATCCGCCATCTACGATACTTCGGGCCGCGAACTGAGCTTCGGCAAATCGTTGATTGGCGCGCTGGTGCTGGCGCGCTTGATCCGGCGGTTGATTCCGGCAGAACAACGCCGGGTGGGGGTAGTGATCCCGCCATCGGTGGGCGGCGCGCTGGTGAATTTCGGGTTGCTGCTGGCCGGCAAGGTTCCGGTGAATTTGAATTTTACCACATCGGCAGAAACCTTCGATCTGTCGCTGCAGCAAGCGGACATTGGCACGGTTATCACCGCGAGCAAGGTGGTCGAGAAGGTGACGCATTTGAACTGGCCGGAGAATCTGCTGCTGGCGGATAAGCTGCGCGAACAGATTAAGCCCGCCGACAAGCTGGTCGCGCTCTTCCAGGCCTTGTTTTGGCCGGCAACGCGACTCGCTCCGGGCATGGAGGAGAACGGCGATGATGAGCTCACGATTATTTTCTCTTCCGGCACGACCGGCGACCCCAAGGGCGTGGTGCTTACCCATCACAACGTTCTTTCGAACATCGATGCCTTGTGCGATGTGATTCGTCCGGATGCCTCGGTTCATTTGTGCGCGACCCTGCCGATTTTTCATTCGTTCGGATTCACCGCGGGTATTTGTTTTCCCTTGCTGTCCGGTTTTCAGGCGAGCTACCACACCTCACCGCTCGACACCGCGCAGGTTATCGAGATGACGCGCAAGCGGCGCTGCAATGTCCTTTTTTCGACCAGCACCTTCGTCTCGACCTACGCGCGCAAGGCGGAGCCGGAGGATTTCGCCTCGCTCAAGCTCGTGGTGCTGGGCGCGGAGAAAATGAAGCCGCATGTGGCGGACTACTTCGAGGAGAAGTTCGGTATTCGGCCGCTCGAAGGCTACGGGACGACCGAGCTGGCTCCGGTTGTTTCGTTGAATCTGCCGGACTGGCTGGAGGGCGATGAGGCGGATGCGCCGCGTTGCTCGCGGGAGGGGAGCATTGGCTTGCCGCTGCCGGGGATTAGCGTGGAAATCGCCGACCTCGAAACGGGAGAGCGCTTGCCGCCGGGTCGCGAGGGCATGCTGTTGGTGCGCGGGCCGAATTTGATGCGGGGCTATCTGAAAAAGCCGGCACTGACCAGTGAAGTCATCAACAACGGCTGGTACACCACCGGGGACATAGCACGCATTGACGAGGATGGCTTTATTTACATTACCGATCGGCTTTTGCGTTTCAGCAAGATCGCAGGCGAGATGGTTCCCCACGGGGCGGCCGAAGATGTGCTGGCCTCCGGGTTGAAAGTGGTGGAGCTTTCCATTGCCGTGACGTCCGTTCCTGATGAAAAAAAAGGGGAACGACTTGTTTTGCTCTACACGGATGCCGCGGGGGACCCGCGCATCCTCAAGAAACTGTTGGATGAATCATCCTTGCCGAATTTATGGCGCCCTTCCGAAAAATACTTTCTGAAGGTCGACAAAATTCCAGTGACTCCAACCGGCAAGCTGGACGTACGTGGGGTCCGTAACGCCGCTTGCGAGTTGGTTCGGATGTTGCGCGGGTGAAGGCTACTCTATGAAGCGGTAACCCACGCCGCGCACGGTTTGGATGCATGCGCCGGCGGCGGGGCCGAGCTTCTTGCGCAAACCGGTGACTTGCACGTCAACGGCGCGCTCGGTGCAACTGTAGTCATTGCCGTGAACCGCGTAGATAATTTTCGAGCGGTCGAAAACCCATCCGGGATGTGAAGCCAAGGTGTGCAAAATGCGAAACTCGCTGAAGGTCAGGGTGACAGACTTACCCTTAACGCGAACTTCGTGGCGTCCAGGAATGATCTCGATATCTTTGATTTTGATATCGGGAAGGGCGGCGTTTGGGGGTACATACTCGGGCTTTTCCCAGCCAGCTGGCTTGTCAGAATTCATCGACATGCGATCTGAGCGGGCGAGGCCTTCCGATGACTTCGGGCTAAGCATATAAACCGGCGAGGTCAACTCGCCTTGCTCATCTTGGAGGGCCTGGCAGAGTCCCATCGCGCGGGAAGCGGGCAGGACCATGCCTATTACAACGTAGTTGTCCTGTCCACGGGCCCTGCCGATATCGCTGATGTCTTCTACGGCTGTGAGTTTATATTCGCCGTCCGGAGGAACGGCCGTGGTGGTGTTGTTGAAACCCAACGCGACTGCTCGCTTGTTCTCGCGAGCCTTATCTTTAGTCATTATCATGGTACAAATCCCTTCATTTTTAGTGTCTTGCCGAACGGCTAGATGATAAGCAGATGCCGTGCCAAGCTCGGAAGAGGATTTTGTTGATTGTGTAAATTGCTATACCTCAACGACATGCGAAATTTTATGAATTTGTTTATCCGGAGTTCGATTGTTGTGTTGAATAGTCAAAACTGTAGGAAAAGAATTTGGCTAGTACATAATTGTACTTTCTATACCGCAAAATTACGAGCCAGATCCGGCTGAAAAAGCCATCCCCGGGCGAAAATAACATGCTTTTTTCGCCTATTTACGCATCCAGCGAGCCCAAGTGCCGTTCGGCACGGGCAGGACATCCGGCTTTCCGGTGAGCAGCATCTCGCCGCAGGCCGGATCGCCGTCGCCGAGGAGCTGGGAAAGGAGATTATTTAGCACGATAGGCGAGAATCCCGGGGTGTGGGAGGTAAGGAGGACAAAGAGCGGCCGATCGCTGAGCACGGCTTTGACGTTCTCGAGGGTCTTCATAAGATCCTTTTCGATTTTATAAAGCTCGCCTTGTTTGCCTCGTCCGAAGGAAGGGGGATCGAGCATGACCGCGTCATAAACGCGCTCGCGACGTATTTCGCGCTGCAGGAATTTATTTACATCATCGACGATCCATCGGATGGGAGCATCTTGCAGGTCGTTCAGTGCGGCGTTTTCCCGCGCCCATTCGGTCATGCCCTTGGAGGCGTCGAGGTGGCATACCTCGGCCCCGGCGCGGGCGGCGGCGAGGGTGGCCCCGCCGGAGTAGGCAAAGAGATTGAGCACGCGAAGTTTGGGCGCGCCGGGCTGGGTGGGTGCCGCCTGCTGGAGGGTGGCGGTGATCCAGTCCCAGAGGGCCCTGGTCTCAGGAAAAACCCCGAGATGTCCGAAGTCAGTGGTCGAGAGTTTCATGGCGATGCCGTTGACCCTGGCCACCCAATGCGCGGGCAGGCGCTCGCGTCCATGCCAGTTCAAGCCGTCCACGCGGTCGAAACTCGCGGTGGCCTTTTCCCAGCGCTCCGGAAACTTTGGCGCCCAGACTGCCTGCGCGCAAGGGCGGGCCAGGATGACCGGTCCGAAGCGTTCGAGTTTTCGTCCGTCGCCGCTGTCGAGAAGTTCGTATTCGTTCATGCTTGAGACTTAAACAAACTTTCCGTTTTTCTGGAAGAGCTTGCCGTCGACATAAAGCGCGCCACCTTTTCGAAGATCCTTGATCATATCCCAATGCAGAGCGGATTTGTTGACGCCGCCCGTTTCGGGATAGGACTCACCGAGCGCGAGATGGATGGAGCCGCCGATCTTCTCATCAAAGAGGATGTTTTTAATGAAGCGCTGAATCCCGTAATTGGTGCCGATGCCCAGTTCGCCGAGCCGCCGCGCGCCCGGATCCATGTCGAGCATGGCCAGCAGGTATTTTTCGTTCTTGGTGGCCGAGGCTTCGACGACTTTTCCACCGCGAAAGACGAGGCGAATGCCGTCGATTTCGCGTCCACCCTCGCAAACCGGAAAGTCGTAGGCGATATGGCCCTCGACTGAATCCTCGATCGGACCGGTGAAAATTTCACCGCTGGGCACATTGTGTGTGGCCACCGAACTGATAAAGGTTCGTTTCTTGATGGACATCTTGAGGTCGGTGCCGGGGCCGACAATCCGGAATTCATCGGCGCCGCGCAGGCGGGCGATTAATTTCTGGTGCTGCCGCTCGAGTTTGTTCCACTCGGCGACTGGATTTTTCCGGTCGAGGAAATTCGCGGAAATCACAAAGTCCTCAAAGTCACGCAAACTCATTTCGGCGTCCTGCGCGTAAGCCTCGGTAGGGTAGAGCGTCAGGGCCCACTTCTTGGCCAGCATGATTTTGCGCACCGGTTTACGGGCGATGGCCAGGCGGGTTTGTTTGCGCGGGTTGATCGATGAAAGCGAACGGGTGTTGGTGCTGGACATGATGCGGATGGAGCCGTCCATGGCTTTTGCGAGGGTGGTCTCGAAAGGAGCCGGCTTGTCCAGGTGATGATCGCGGGCGTTGGCGAAGAAGCGGAGCGCGGCGTCATCGGGAATCATCCGGATAAACGGATAAGCGCCTGCTCGCAATAACTCATCGTAGACGGCGGCGATGAGCGGTTCCGCCACTGCGCCACCATCGACGGATATCGTCTCCCCGGGTTTTGCATAAATAGAGTAGCCCGTCAGCAGGCGGGCAAAGTTTTTAATATGGTTGCTGTCCATGAGATGTGCTCCTTAAAAAGCATAGTTGAAACCGATGAAGGACGAGGTCACCTGACGCTTGTCCACAATGGGGCTATCCTGCACTTCCTCGCTCAAAAATTCCATGCGAAGCGATCCCAACAAGGACCAGCGCTCGTTAAATTCATAACGGCCGAATACCCTCGCCAGTAATTCGATGCTGCTGCCGGGATCGTAAGCGGATCGATCCGCGGTGGCTTCGCTTTCCCGCACACCGAAGTAGTAGTCATTATAGTTGGCGCTGCGCCAGACGAGGCCGGCGCCGGGAGCGACAGACCATTTGCGTCCGCGCCAGTTGCGGGACACGGAGAGATCCACCTGTTGGCCATTATGGCGATCGAGCACATCGGTCTGGGCGGACAGTTCAACCCGCCAGGGTCCAAGGGCCCGCAGGCTGGCGTCGAATCCGGCCATGACCGTGTCGCGACGTTTTTCCATACCGGCCAGGAAGGCTTCGTCCTCGAACGCATCGCCCGCGAATTTGAATTCCGCGTTCAGGTTCACATTGAGCCAGGGGCTGCGATAAAGATTCAACCCGCCGCGCGGACCAACCAGGAAAAAGCGCTCACCAACAAAACTCAGCGACGGGAAAACACGCGTGACGACGTCACCGCCCCGGTAGGGATTCGAACCGATTAGCACGATGGCACCGGCGCCCCAGGCCCGTGGACTGGCGGGCGGCGTATACAAGGTGACATCGAGCTCGCGTTGATCCGGGCCCAAATCAAAAAACGCTTCCGAGGGACGAACGCGTCCCGGCCTTTGCACCGGGAGATAAAAGGCGGATGACTCGGTGGGCACCCCGAAGGCGTTCGCGTTCATTTTGCCGTCCGCGTTGGCGTCGTGGGAAATGCTGATCAGGTAGTTGCCATCGGGGATATCCGGAAAGGTTAAGCTCAGCATCGCCGCATCGACCGGCAGGTTGGTGGCGGCGAGTGGTTGACCGGCGCGAAAAAGTTCCAGGGATTGGAAAACCTTAACCGTCATGTTTCCAACCATTGGAAAGTCGCCAGCGACACGGATAGTCAATGGTTCGGCACGGAGTGGATGATTAAATGAGAAAAGGCAAATGAGCAGCGTAACTGGACAGGTGAATATCATCCTTCGCATAATGAGCGACGCTAGCATTTACGGCTGAAAAAGCAATACGAG
>JBMTVS010000096.1:0-8345 GCA_049451655.1 Kiritimatiellia bacterium
CGCGGAGCAGGCCCGCAGACGGCACGGAGTTGCCGGCCAACGCGGGATCCCAGTTAGCCATGGTTTTGGATTGAGTGTCACTGACCTGCGGCGTGGCCGAGGTGAAGGTCCATTGATCAAGAGTAATGCCAGAAGCTCCCTGTACGGACAGCGCAACCAATGCGATCACGCACTGCAAGTAATTTTTCATTATCTCTTCCTGTTGCTGACTTCTTTTTTCACCTGACAGCTCACGGAATATTCTCCGAACCTGTCCCTAATCTGTATTTAACCTCGCTTAAATGCTCCACTCGGCTTAATGCATAAATAGTATTTTTTATTCACTTTTGCGCACCGGTACGTCTGCATAATTCCGAAAAAGTCCGGCATTTATTCTGCCAGAAGAATCTCGATCATGTTCAAAACCATCTGGACGGCGGCGGTCGCGTTAGCCGCGCCGTTTCAGGTCAGGTTGCCATTTATGGTCATGGTGCCGATACCATCTTCCCCCGGGATGATGGAACCATTCACGTTTACCGCCGCACCAATGGACCCTGTACCGCCCAACCGGACCCCGCTGCGTGCTGCGTAGTCGCCGCCGCCGGTATGTGTCCCGTTGACCAGCAGAGTGCCGTTGCTGACGATGGTCGTGCCGCCGTTCTCCTTGACCTGTAACGTGCTGCCGTCAATCGTCCATTGCCGCACGTTCCTGTTCTGGGTGTCATTCACGGATGTAGCATACACAGATCCGCCGCCCTGAACGGTGATATCACCGAAGCTCACCTCGAAGAACTGTTGTATGTTCAGAGTCGCCGATGACGCAAAAACCACGGCGACGATGCCGCGTCTTATTCAGCTTGGTGAGTATATCCGGTTCGCGATGGAGCGGCACTGAGAGACTCTTGCGGCGGCTAGGCATGCTGCGCAGGCGTCATTGCAATCGGGCGGAGTGAAACGTGTTGATTTCGCGCGGAGTTATGGCGAACTGACGTAAGCGGGAAAGTTGAAATAGGCCCGGGCGTTTTCGTAGCAGATGCCGGTGACGATCCCGCTGAGGAGTCCGTGGTCGGCGGGGAGTTCGCCCTGTTCGACGTCGGCGCCGAGAAGGTCGCAGAGCAGACGGCGAAAATATTCGTGACGCGGGTAGGACATGAAGGAGCGCGAATCGGTGAGCATGCCGACGAAGCGCGAAAGCAGGCCGAGGTTGGATAGCGTGTTGAGTTGCCAGGTCATGCCTTCGCGCTGATCGAGAAACCACCAGCCCGAGCCGAATTGAATCTTGCCGGCCACGCGACCGTCCTGGAAGTTGCCGGTCATCGCGGCGATGACGTAGTTGTCGGCCGGGTTGAGGTTATAGAGAATCGTTTTCGGCAACGCGTCTTCACGATCGAGCCGGTCAAGGTAACGGGCCAGTTTTTGCGCCTGTGGCTGGTCGCCAATCGAGTCGTACCCGGTATCCGGTCCAAGCGTGGCGAACATGCGCGTGTTCGTGTTGCGCAGCGCACCTAGATGCAACTGTTTCACCCAGCCTTTTTCCGCATCAAGCTGCCCGGAGTAGACCATGATCGCGGTGGCAAACATGTCCGCTTCATCTGGGGAAACCTCCCGGCCGGCGCGGGCCTTGTCGAAAATTGCGGCGGCGGTGGATTGGTCGCAGAAGGCATCGAAACACTGGTTCAGTCCGTGGTCGGAAAGACGACAGCCAAGCTGGTGAAAGTAGTCATGCCGGGTACGCAACGCCTCAAGGAGGGCGCCGAATGACCCGATATCGGTGTTGGCCGCCGCGCCCAGCCGGTCGACATAGCGGTTGAAGGAAGTTACCTCGCCAATTTTAAGCAGGGCATCCGGCCGGAAGGCGGGATAGACCTTGGTGCTCGCGTCCGAAGCGGCGATGGCCTGGTGATGCTCCAATGAATCCGCGGGGTCGTCAGTCGTGCAAACAACCTCGACGCCAAAACTTCGGAAGATGCCTTTCACATCGCGGTCTGCTTCGGCCAAACGGGCGTTGGCGGTTTCCCAGATTTCCGGCGCGGTTTCGGCGTTGAGCAGGGTATCGATGCCGAAGTAGCGTTTCAGTTCAAGGTGGGTCCAGTGATACAGCGGGTTGCGCATGGTTTGCGGTACGGTGCGCGCCCACGCGAGGAATTTTTCGTAAGGTGAGGCCTGGCCGGTACAATATGCCTCGTCTACACCGTTGGCCCGCATGGCCCGCCATTTGTAGTGATCGCCCTCGAGCCAGATTTCATGAAGATTGGCAAAGCGGCGATTCGCGCTGATATCCGCCGGGGGAAGATGGCAGTGGTAGTCTATAATTGGCAGTCGGGCGGCCACCTCGTGATAGAGCCGGCGCGCGGTTCCGGTCTGGAGCAAAAAGTCGTCGTGGATGAAAGGTCGTGATGCGTGGTTCATGGTAGGTACTCAGGTCGGGGTGGCGGTTGATTCCCGCAGCACCAGTTCGGGTACGAGGGAAATAATGGTTTTGGACGGATCGGGCGGTGGCTGGTTGACCAAGGCAAAGGCCTGGGCGGTGAGTTCCTCGAGCGGTTGTCGCACGGTGGTCAGCGAAGGTGTGGCCAACCGGGCGACCGGAATGTCGTCAAATCCAATCACCGACATATCGCGCGGGACGTGCAAGCCACGTCCGGCGAGAGCATTCATCGCCCCCATGGCCACGAGATCGCTTGAGGTCATCAGTGCGGTGGGTCGTGGTCCGCCCCGGTTCAATAATGCGGTAGCCGTCGCTTCGCCGGCATCGTAAACGGAGGTGCCGGCGGTGATGATCCATATCGGATCGCAGCGAAGTCCCACCCCGGCGGCCAACCGGGCGAAATCCTTGAAGCGCTGGCGATGCGGCGCAATCGGCGCGGCCAACGCGCCCACGGTGCGATGACCCAGAGCATGAAGATGGCGGAGGGCCGCCAAAAGGCCGGCTTCATTGTCCACGCCCACGCGACAAAAGGGATCTTCACCCGGGCCCGTACCGATACGAACGATGGGGATGCCACGTTCCCGGAAGCTGTCGACCCAGGAGGTGACCGGCTCGCTGCCGACCACGATGAGGCCATCGAGACGATGCCGGAGCAAGGGATCGAGTTCGTGGCTGCGCACATCTTTTCGCTCCAGGCCGACCAGCAGGAGCGAGAGTTGCTCGCGGTGCGCCAGTCGCTGCAAGTTGCCGATAATGGCACCGAAAAAGGGATCTTCGAAATCAAAGACCACCACGCCAATGGTCAGGGAGGAGGCCCCCTTGAGGATTTGGGCGGCGGCATTGGGTACATAGCCCAGCGCCTGCGCCGCTTCCTGCACCCGCCGGGCGGTATCCTCCGTGATGCCGATATCACTCGCCTTGCCAGCCAGCACGCGTGATACGAGCGATGCCGATACGCCGAGACGGTTGGCGATGTCCTTTTGCGTGGTCACGGCTCTGCTTTAAACGCCCCCAAAGGCGGAAAATCCGCCGTCGACCGGCACGACGATGCCGGTAACGAATGCGGCGGCAGGTGAAGCAAGCCAGACCAGCGCGCCGACCAACTCATCCGGTTTACCGAACCTGCGCATGGGGGTGTGGGCGATTACTTGTTCACCACGCGGCGTGTAGGATCCACCCTGGTTGGTGAGCAGGAAGCGGTTCTGTTCGGTCAGGAAAAATCCCGGCGCTATGGCGTTTACCCGGATGGACGGCGCGTAGTTTTCGGCCAGATGCACGGCCAGCCAGCGCGTGAAGTTGTCCACCGCCGACTTGGCCGCGGCATAGCCGATGACGCGGGTGAGCGGACGCTGCGCGGCCATGGAGGAGATGTTGACGATGGAACCGGAGCCACGGTTGGCCATTTGTTTCCCGAACACCTGGGAGGGCAAAATCGATCCGGTCAGATTCAGGTCCATCACATGCCGTAATGCGTCGGCCGGCAGGTCAAAGAAGGACAGGTCACCGAAAGCGGTGGCTCCGGGATGGTTGCCGCCGGCGGCATTCACCAGAAGATCCGCGGGGCCCCATACCGCGGCCATGCGTTCCGCGGCGGCTTCGACGCTACCGCGGTCGGTGACATCCATGGCCAGGCCGATGGCTTCATACCCGCGTTCGACCAACGCCGCCGCGGCCTGGTCCGCTTTTTCCTGCGAACGACCGGCGAGGGCCACTTTTGCTCCCGCCGCGGCCAGGCCTTCAGCCATCGCGCCACCCAGTACCCCGGTGCCGCCGGTGATGACGGCGGTGGTGCCACGAAGATCAAATAATGCGTTCATGCTCATTCCTTAGACAATGTAAGCCGACGAAGCGGTTGAGCCGCCGTGACCGGTCCAGTTGGTATGAAAGAATTCGCCGCGCGTTTTGTCGAGCCGTTCGTAGGTATGCGCGCCGAAATAGTCGCGCTGGGCCTGCAGCAAGTTGGCGGGCAGCCTTGCGCAGCGGTAGCCGTCATAGAACGACAGGGCCGAGGTCACCGCGGGCATAGGCAGGCCGAGGCGAATCGCTTCGGCGGCGACATTTCGCCAGGCGGCCTGCGCGTTCGCGGTCGCTTCCTTGAAAAACGGGTCGAGGAGCAGATTGGTCAAGGCCGGGTCGCGGTCGTAGGCTTCCTTGATGCGGCCAAGGAATGCGGAGCGGATGATGCACCCGCCGCGCCACATCAAGGCGATGCCGCCGTAGTTGAGGTGCCAGCCATACTCATGCGCGGCGGCGCGCATAAGTTGATAGCCCTGGGCGTAGGAGATGATTTTGGAGGCGTAGAGGGCCTGGCGCAGGTCGTTAATCATCGCGGCCTTGTCGCCGGCGAAGGAGGCGACCGGCCCTTTCAACACACTCGAAGCGGCGCCGCGCTCATCCTTAAGGGCGGACAGGCAACGGGAAAACACGGCTTCGCCAATCAGGGTCAGCGGTTGGCCGAGATCCAGGGCGCTGGTGGCGGTCCATTTGCCGGTGCCTTTTTGTCCGGCGGTGTCGAGGATGAGGTCCAGGGTCGGAGTACCATCCTCCTCGCGGTGTCCGAGAATATCGCGGGTGATTTCGATCAGGTACGAATCGAGTTCGCCGGTGTTCCATTCTGCGAAGACATCATGCATTTCGTCGTAGGTCATGCCCAGGCCGGCTTGCATGAACTGAAACACCTCGCAGATCATCTGCATGTCGCCGTACTCGATGCCGTTGTGCACCATTTTTACGAAATGGCCTGCGCCGCCCTCGCCCACCCAGTCGCAACAGGGTTCACCCTCGTCGGTAAAGGCGCATATTTTCTGGAAGATGGGTTTTACATGTTCCCAGGCCGCGGGAGAACCGCCGGGCATGATGCTCGGGCCGAGCAACGCGCCCTCTTCACCGCCGGATACGCCGGTGCCTACGTAGAGCAAGCCGGCTTTTTCGATGTCCCGGGTGCGGCGCGTGGAGTCGGGAAAGTGGGTATTGCCGCCGTCGATGATGATGTCGCCCGGCTCGAGATGGGGCAGCACCTGCTCGATGAAGGCGTCAACCGCCGTGCCCGCTTTCACCATGAGCATCACTTTGCGGGGGCGGGTGAGCGATGCGCATAGCTCCTCGATGCTGTGGGTGCCGATGATGTTTTTTCCGCTGGCGCGACCGGCGATAAAGTCGTCCACCTTGCTGGTGGTCCGGTTGTAACAGGCTACGGTAAAGCCCTTGCTTTCCATGTTTAAAATCAGGTTCTCGCCCATAACGGCGAGACCTACCACGCCTATATCCGCTTTCGACATGCCTTGCTCCTTTTCCATGATGTTGCGCGACCGCTGGCGCCGATAACCGGCTTCCGAAGCTTGTCGCTGTTTTCGCTTTACTACATCCGCACAACCACGTAATGTCAATCTCAAACGAATGAGAAAGGTAATAAAGCATTGAATCCACTGCATGTCGGCATGCCGGAGCACGGCGATGTTCTCAATCCGGCGGACGTTGAACGCATCTGCGAAGAGGCATTGAGCGACCGGTCATTCGAGGGCCGGCGCGTTTTGGCGATCATTCCGGATCACACCCGCACCTGTCCGATGGATTTGATGTTCGAGCGGGTGTGCGGGGCGCTGCAGGGGCGGGTGGAGCAACTCGACTTCATGATCGCGCTGGGCACGCATCCCCCGATGTCGATGGACATGATCTACCGGCGCGTGGGCATCACCGCTGAACAGCATCGTGAGGATTATCCCGGTGTGCAGTTTTTCAATCATGCCTGGAATGATCCGGACCAACTGGTCAAGGTGGGACGGTTGACCGCGCAGGACACGCACGACTTAACCGGTGGCCGGTTTGCCTTGGACATTGATGTGACGGTCAACCGGCGGGTATTGGATTACGATTTGCTGCTCATTATCGGACCGGTCTTCCCGCACGAGGTGGTGGGATTCTCGGGCGGCAACAAATACATTTTTCCGGGTATCGGTGGTCCCGAGCTGTTGAATTTTTTCCATTGGTTGGGCGCGGTGATTACCAATCCGATGATTATCGGCAACAAGTTGACGCCGGTGCGCCAGGTGGTTGACCGCGCGGCGGCGATGTTGCCGGTTGAGCGGCGGGCTTTCTGCATGGTGGTGAAAGAGGGTCGTCTGGCCGGACTTTATTATGGCACGCCGGAAGATGCGTGGGCACGCGCCTCCGATCTCTCGGCCCGGTTGCACATACGCTACACCGGTCGTTCCTACCATACGGTTTTATCCTGCGCGCCGGCGATGTACGATGAGCTGTGGGTGGGCGCCAAGTGCATGTACAAGCTTGAACCGGTGGTGGCCGATGGCGGCCGCCTCATCATCTACGCGCCGCACATCCGGGACGTAGCCACTGCGCACGATGCGACGTTGAAGGAAATCGGCTACCACACCCGTGACTACTTTCTCGCCCAGTGGGATACCTTCAAGGACTACCCGTGGGGCGTGTTGGCCCACTCCACACACGTGAAAGGAATCGGCACTTACGAGAACGGGATCGAGCATCCGCGCATCGAGGTCATTCTGGCCACCGGAATACCGGAAGATGTTTGCCGGCAGATCAATCTCGGCTACCTCGATCCCGCCACCATTCAGGTGGATGAGTATCGTGACCGCGAGGATGAAGGCATCCTTTACGTGCCGCTAGCCGGCGAGATTTTGTACCGAATGAACCCGTAAGGAACAATCCATGACCATGACCCTGAAAGAAAACGCCCGATACGATCTCCTTATTCCGACCAGCATGGGGGTTCGTTTAACTCCTCATCACGGCCAGCCCTTTCATGTCGCCAGCGACTTCAACCTGCAGGTGACCAGCGCCGAAAGCAATGTGGCCAGTGTCTGCTCGTATTTGGGATTGCCGGTGAAAGTCCTTACCTGCTTCGTCAAAGGAAGTCCGGTCTCCCGCTTGATTCGCGACAACCTCGCATCGCGTCACATGGAGGTTGAAGGTCCCGAACTTGACCAGGGCGGCCCGTGGGGTTACCGCCATCAGTTCAATCTCGCCGATAGCGGCTTCGGCGGACGCGGGCCGCGTGTCCAGAACGATCGCGCGGGTGAGGTCGGGCTCGAGCTGAGCACAGACATGTTTGATCTCGACCGGATTTTTGCCCGGGAGGGAGTGCGGATCGTACATCTTTCCGGTCTGATCGCGGCGCTGTCGCCCAAGACCTGCGCGTTTTGTTTACAGTTGGCCCGGGCCGCGAAGAAAAACGGCACGCGCATTTCCTTCGACCTGAATCATCGCGCATCCTTTTGGAAGGGGCGGGAAGATGAGTTGCGGGCCGCTTTTCTGGAGATCGCCGGCTTGTCGGATATCCTGGTCGGAAATGAAGAGGACTTCCAGCTATGTCTCGGCCTTGAGGGGCCGGAAGCGGGCGGGGAAAGCCTGCATGCGCAGATCGACCGCTTTAAGGGCATGATTGAGGCCGCCCGCGTGCGCTTTCCTGATGCCGCGGTTTTCGCGACCACGCTGCGCGAGGTGGTTTCGGCCAATCATCACCTCTGGGGTGCCATCGTGTTTGGTGATGATGCGTGGCAGGTCATCGAGCCCCGTGACATTCACGTCATCGACCGGATCGGCGGCGGGGATGGTTTCGTGGGCGGTTTGCTCTACGGCATCCTGAAGCAATGGAACCTCGAGCGGGCCACTCAATTTGGCTGGGCTTCGGGCGCGCTGGCCGCCACCATGCTCACCGATTACGGTCAACCCGCCGACGAGGATCAGGTTTGGAGCATCTGGACCGGAAACGCGCGGGTGCGACGCTGAGGAGTGCGCGATAAAATTTAACTGAAAACTGCCCGTGGCATTTCGCCCGCGCTCCGGTGGTAGAGCAACTCATTCGTAATGAGTAGGTCGTCGGTTCAAATCCGGTCTTCCGCCCCAGGCTTCGCAAAACAGGAAGCCCGAGCAACTCATTGCATTTCCTATTCGAAACCAG
>JBMTVS010000097.1:0-8334 GCA_049451655.1 Kiritimatiellia bacterium
GACGCGGCCAACCGGCATGGATATCTCTTCGAGGGCAAACTCCAGCAGGGAGCCGGCGGCGATGACATGCAGGACGGGCATCTGCTCGGAAAAGTAGCGCAACGCCATGATGGCTCGCGGACAGGCCTGGATTTCGTCGAGGAAGAGCACCGTTTGCCCGGGAATGATGCGCCTGCCGATTTCAACCTCGAGTACCCGCACGATCGGGCCCGGGTCGAGGTTTTGGCTGAAAAGTTGATGCAGGTCGCGGCGTTTTTCCAGGTCAATCTTCACCAAATCGCGGCACTGCTGCGCGGCGGAATGCTCCACGAGCCAGGTTTTGCCCACCTGACGAGCGCCGCGCACGATGAGGGGTTTGCGTCGCGCGGCCAGAAACCATTTTTCGAGTTGTTGTTGAGCGAATCGGAACATTTGTTGATAAACTGACGTGTTAATATGGAATGTCAAGGTACATTCTGTATCGATGGTATCGAAAATCAAGGTTGTTTGTGTTCGGCGGTGCCAAGCCGAGCCTAGCTGGCTCAGTCCGGTTTTTTCCAATGATTGGAAAAAACCGTCCGGAAAAGTTCCAATCATTGGACAAAAAAAGACCGGCTCGTGAGCCGGTCTTTTTGCAAGGGATTTCTCCCGGTTGTCCATCCGCGCTTAGTTCTTCGCGCGGCCGGCGACGCCTTTGGTGGACTTGGAGATGACCTTGGCTTTTTCGGTCGGGCGCAGGCTGCGCACGGCTTTGCCGGCTTGCCACATCTCGGAGTTGCCGAGGACGGCGAGTTCCTTGTCGAGCAGTTCCTTGTAGTTCTTCTTGCCGCAGGCGCTAAGCACGCGGCGGGTTTCCTTGCCGGTCTTGACGCTGTTGTACAGGTCCTTGAAGACGGGCAGGGTGGCTTTCTTGAACTTCGGCTTCCAGTCGAGGGCGCCGCGCTGGGCGGTGGTGGAGCAGTTGGCGTACATCCAGTCCATGCCGTTTTCGTCGACCAGGCGGATGAGGCTCTGGGTGAGTTCCTCGACGGTTTCGTTGAAGGCTTCGCTGGGCGAGTGACCGTTCTTCCGGAGGACTTCGTATTGCGCTTCCATGATGCCGGCGAGGGCACCCATCAGCACGCCGCGTTCGCCGGTGAGGTCGCTGACCACTTCCTTTTGGAAGGTGGTGGGGAAGAGGAAGCCGGAACCGATGCCGATGCCGAGGGCGACACAACGCTCATCGGCGCGGCCGGTGGCGTCCTGGAACACCGCGTAGCTGGAGTTGATACCGGCGCCGGCGAGGAAGTTGCGGCGGACGTTGAGGCCGGAACCTTTGGGGGCGACGAGAATGACGTCGATGTCCTTGCCGGGGATGACCTTGGTCTGGTCCTTGTAGACCACGGAGAAGCCGTGCGAGAAGGCGAGGGCCTTGCCGGGGGTGAGGTGTTTCTTCAGGCTCGGCCAAAGCTGGCGCTGGCCGGCGTCGGAGACGAGGAAGAGGATGATGGTGCCCTTGGCGGCTGCTTCATCGATGCTGAAGAGGTCCTTGCCGGGCACCCAGCCGTCCTTCTTCGGGCGCTTGAAATCGCGGGCGCCGATGATGACATTGAAGCCGTTGTCCTTGAGGTTCAGGGCCTGGGCGGGGGCTTGCACGCCGTAGCCGATGACCGCGATGACTTCCTTCTTGAGCGCCTGGCGCGCTTTGGCGAGGGTGAACTCCTTGCGGGTGACCACGGTCTCCATGGTGCCGCCGAAATCGATTTTTGCCATGATACATCTCTCCTGTTGGTTAATTCGGGCGGCGAACATACAACAGCGCTTCGCATCTGGCACGAAGAAAATGCAGAAATAAAGGGTTGTAGTGTTTCTAACCGAGACAACTAGATTTGCCTGTTTAACCGTAGTGACTTGAAGCGATCCGACCTTCTAAAGTAAACGCTACCGGCAAGCCACAGAAGGGTTAGCAAACCGACCGCGACGGCCAGCACGCCGAAACGGGCCTGATCAGTTGTCTGGGTCGCGCTGCTGCCAATCATAACCGCCAGCGTCCCCGATGGGAGCGCCCCGAGGAGCGTGCCGAGCAGAAACGCGGCGTGGCTGACCGGCGAGATACCGAGGAAGAGGTTGGTGAGATGACCGGGCGAGGGTAGTTGCCGGAGCAGGGCCACGGTGACAAAGCCGCGGCCTTCCAGCGCGCCGGAAATCCGCAACACTGCGGGCCATTTCTTCATGACCACGCCGCGGCCAGCGAAACGGGCATAAAGGAAAACGATGTAGGCTCCGGTCATCGCCCCGGTCATGCAGAGCAACAAGCCCTCGGCGAGGCCAAAGACTAGTCCGCCCAATGGAAACAGCAAAAGCCGCGGCACGCCCAGCGAGTTCAGCACGCAAATACCAGCGACGAACAACAGCTTGCCCCGCGCACCGAGCGCACCGACCTCATCCTTGAAGGTGCGCAGTTCTGACAGGTAATCGCGCAATGGCGATAAATAGACCAGCAGCAAGCCGGACACCGTCATGGTCAGCCAGACCCATTCCCGGCGATTGAGAGGTTCTTTTGTTGATGAGGAGACGCTCATTGATTCGAGTTGGTAATTGTGGTTGCCGCATCTTTTAAGGCGGTAAGTTTTTCCTGACAACAATATCAGGTTTTGACTGTAGCGCGACGGAGGCCGGAGTTGAGAGTTTGCGGTCATGCGAAAAGACAACCTGTCATTCTCCGGCCTGCTAGATTTGAGTCGGCCGCCTCGTTGGTGGTTTATGCTTCTGCTCGGCGCCCTGCTTTGGGGTGGGGAGTATGTGCGGCGCGATTTGTGGTCGCCGGACGAGGCGCGCTATGCGCTGGTCTCCAAGGAAATGCGCGATGGGCACTGGCTGGTGCCCTTCCGCCAGGGCGAATTTTATTCGCATAAGCCGCCGCTGATGTTCTGGCTGACCAACTTGTTTTCCGTGGTGACCGGCGGCGAAATTGGCAACGTGGCGCCGCGGCTGCCGAGCTTTCTGGGCGCGATGATGGCGCTATGGGCGTTGACCCGGCTGGCGGCGCGCTGGTTTTCGGTGCGGGCGGCATGGGTGACCCTGCTGCTGGTGCCATCGACGTTTCTCTTCTGGAACAAGGGTGGTTTCGGACAAATTGACATGCTCTTGTGCGGGTTGGAGATGATGGCGTTGTATTTTCTTTTCACCTCGAACGGGTTGCGCGCCCCAGGTCGGCTCGCCGCTGCGTACGCGTTCATGGGGCTGGCGATTCTCGCCAAGGGACCGGTTGGTTTTCTGGTGCCGCTGGGGGTCTACATCGCGGGGACGCTGCCCTCCGGCGAGCGCTTCGCCCGCCCGGCGTCGCATTGGGTGTGGGGGACACTTATTGCGATGGCGTTCCCCGCCGCGTGGCTGGGTGCGGCCTGGTTGCAGGGCGCGCCGGATGGATTCTTCGATGAAATTCTCTTCAAGCAGAACGTCGGCCGGGTGGCCGGGGAGTTCGGCGGACATAACAAGCCCTTCTATTACTTTCTGCAATACCTGCCGATTGATTTCCTGCCCTGGACCTTCATGTTTCCGGTGTCGTGGCTGGCGCTGAAGCGTTTTCCGGAGTACGCGCCCGGACGTCGTCGCCTGTTGGCCTGGATGTTATTCGTGGTGCTCTTCTTTAGTCTCAGCTCCAGCAAACGCAACCTTTACATTCTGCTGGCCTATCCGGCGGGGGCGATGTTCATTGCGGCGGCGACGGATGCCTGGATGTGTGCGCACGAGAAGTGGCTGAAGCGCAGCTTTTGGGCGACGTGGGGTTTTCTGGTTTTGCTGGGCGGCATGCTCGCGGTCGGGAGTTTTGTTCCGCAAGTTCCCTTCCGGGCGATTTTTCTTTTGCCGGCCGGCGTGGTCATGCTGGCCGGGGCCTGGTGGACGCGCGCAGTGTTCCGCCGGGGCCCCGAGCGACCGGCGTGGCTGGCTGCGCTGGCCGTGACGTTTCTGGCCGGCTATGCCTTCATCGGAACGCTGGGCTATAGCGAATTGGATGATTTAAAGACCCCGGATGAAATAATCGCCGTGGCCCAAGCGCAACTTGAGCCCGACGAACGGCTCATTACCTATGACTGGCATGGCGAGATTGTTTCGCTGTATGCGGACCGCTTGGGATTCATGGCTGACAACCAGCAAGAGCTCGCTGAATTTCTGGTCAATACCACGCAGAGTAACCACCTGGTGGTTTGTTATCCCAAGCACCTTCCGGCTGTCGAAGAGGTTATCGGCTCCGGGCACACATCCGGCTCGTTTACAACCGGCAGCAAGGAAGTAGTCTGGCGAACCTTCACCACCGCCGAAGCCCGTCCAACCGTCCAGTCCTTCCTCGGCTCGGGGGAATAGTAGCCACTCCAGCGCCCGTTTAGTCCGCCTGATCCGTTTGGTCCGTGGCGGCAGCGCATAAACGCCATTCACATAGGCGAAACCGACCAAGCGGACGCGACGGACGGGGTGGGTGCGGACATTGACAGGTGCGGGCAGGGGAGCATAGTCTTCGTACTTTGTGAACGCCACCGGATACCGATGGTCTCAATACGCATTATTTCATGCCAGTTGCTGTACAATCTAAAATAGGTGTTTTGTTAGAGGCGACCCGCCTGTTTAACGACGAGCAGGTCGAGACGTTGCTGGGTCGTCATCAGGAGGAGGAAAAGGCTATTGCCGACCTGGTGATGGAGACCGGGTATGCGCGGGATGACGTTTTTCTGAAGGCGCTGGCGGAGGCCATGAGCATTCCTTTTGTGCGGTTAGCCAGCCTGCCCATCGAGAAAAGTGCGCTGGAAAAGCTGCCGACCAAGGCCGTTTTTCAGTACAATGTTATTCCCGTCGCGGTCGAAGAAAACACCCTGCGCGTGGCCACCCACGACCCTTTCCTGCCCGGTCTTATCGATGCCCTGCGCTTGGCGTCGGGCATGCGCGTCCGGCTGGCCTTGAGTCCGGCGGCCGATATTGCCAAGGCCGCAAAACAATTTTATGGCATCGGTGCCGACACCTTTGACCGCATGATGGCGGATAGCCGCATCGAGGTGACCGCCGAGGATGACATCTCGAAGCAGGATCTGGGCGAACTCGATCAGGAAGCCTCGGTGGTCAAGTTTGTGAACCAGATTATCTGGGAAGCCCACAAGGACCGCGCCACCGACATCCACCTCGAGCCGCAGGAAATGGACCTGCGCATCCGCTACCGTGTGGACGGTGTGTTGCACGCGATTCCTGTGCCGCCGCAACTGAAGCGTTTTCAATCCGCCATCATCTCCCGCATCAAGGTTATGGCGAACATGGACATCGCGGAAAAGCGACTCCCGCAGGACGGACGCATCAGTCTGCGCGTGAAAGGCGAGGAGATTGACGTCCGCGTGTCGACCATGCCCACCGTTTATGGTGAAAGCGTAAGTTTACGTTTGCTTATGCGCAGCAGCGGCATGCTCGGGCTCGACAAGCTCGGCATGGCGGAGCGCGACACCAAAACCCTGCTCAAACTCATCACCAAGCCTCACGGCATCCTGCTGGTGACCGGCCCGACCGGATCCGGCAAATCGACCTCGCTTTACGCCTGGCTGCACACGATTAACTCCACCGACCTGCGCATCCTGACCATTGAGGATCCGATCGAATACGAGATGGCTGGGGTCAATCAGATTAACGTGCGAGCGGAAATCGGTATGACCTTCGCGGTCGGTTTGCGGCACATCCTTCGCCAGGACCCTGACGTCATCATGGTCGGTGAAATTCGCGACAAGGAAACGGCGGAAATAGCTATCCGCGCCGCGCTGACCGGTCACCTGGTATTCAGTACCTTGCACACCAACGATGCCGCCGGCGCGGTGACGCGTCTCATCGACATGGGTATCGAGCCGTTTCTGGTGGCCTCCTCGGTTGAGGGTCTCGTCGCCCAGCGCTTGGTGCGGAGGTTGTGCCCCGCCTGCAAGAAACCGCGCGAGGTGGATCACACCTTTCTGGAGTCGGTGGGATTCCCGATGGAACGGCTCACCGAAGGCACCATTTATGAGCCAGTCGGTTGCGAGGATTGCCGTAACACCGGCTTTCGTGGCCGAACCGGCGTGTACGAGCTTATTGTGATCAATGACGCGATTCGTCCCCTCATTGTCGCGCGAGCCTCCTCGGCCGATATCAAAAATACCGCGTTGCGCGAGGGAATGCGCACATTGCGCGACGACGGATGGAGCAAAGTACTCGCCGGGGTGACCACGATTGAGGAAGTGTTACGGGTGACGGAGGAAGATGAGGCGCTGTCGGGAGAATGATAACGCAGGATTCAACATTCAACATTCAACGCTCAACAATCAACGTTCAAGGGGGGCGGGGCGCGGGAGCTGAGTCTCATTTTTTTTCTCATACATTTTCTCGGCTCCGACCCTCGCCAAAGGCGGACGAAGGGAGCGGAGCCCTCCAGGCTGTTTTCCCGAACCCTGAACTCCGAACCCCGAACTCTGGAGTCAGAAACCACCATCATCGCGTCCGGTTACGCCTCAACCCCCCAACCCCGAACTCCGAACCCCGAACCCCCTAATGCCCTCCTACGCCTACATCGCCCGCAGCCGGGCCGGAGAGCGTGCGCAGGGGACGCTGGATGCGCCGGACCGGCGGGCGGCGTTACTCGGACTGGAGCGGAAGGGGTTGGTGCCTGTTTCGGTTACCGAGGCGGGGTTGGGTTCCGCCTCGAAAAAGAAGGTGGATAAGAAAGTGGCGGCCGCCCCTGCGAAGCCGAAAGCCAAGGCTAAGAAGACAGCAGCAGCTTCACCGGCTTTCACCATCGGTGGCAATAAAAAGACCCGCATGAGCACCCGCGAGGTTTTGATGTTTACCCGCGAGCTGGGCGATTTGATTGAGTCGGGCATGACCCTGGGAAATGCCTTGAATACGCTTTCACGGCGTAAAACCAAATCGGCGGCGGATCAAATCGTGGTCGAACTTCGCGATGAAATCGTGAAGGGGGCGAGCTTGTCCGAAGCGTTGGCCAAGCATCCGGATTCATTCTCAAACCTATTCATAAGCATGGTGCGGGCGGGAGAGGCGAGCGGGGCTATTCCCGATGCTTTGGAGCGACTCGGCAAGCATTACGAACGGGTGCTCGATGCCCGCGAGAAAGTCATGCAGGCGATGACCTATCCGTCCATTGTGCTGGGCGCGGGCGCGTTGACGATCGTGTTCGTGATGACCTTCGTCATCCCGAAATTCTCCGTGGTGTTTCAGGAGCTGGGCGCGACCCTGCCGCTTCCGACCCGTATTTTGATTGGCAGCAGTTCGTTCGTGATGAGTTACGGGTGGTTGCTGGCGATTGGATTGGTGGCGGGCATTATCTTTTTTCGTCGCTTCATCAAAACACCGAAGGGCGAGGTCTGGTGGCATGGCCGCATGCTAAAAATGCCGGTGGTGCATCGCATCGTCACCGCCAACGCCTACGGCCAGTTTGCCCGCACGCTGAGCGCGTTGCTCTCGAACGGGGTGCCGGTTTTGCAGGCGCTTTCCATTGTGGAGAATACGGTCGGGAACCGGGTCATCGCCAACGAAGTGCACGAGGCGCGGGAACGGGTCACGGATGGCTCGACCATCGCCGGACCGCTGGCCGCCGGCAATGTCTTCCCGCCACTGCTCACCGACATGCTGGCGGTGGGCGAGGAGTCCGGTGACATGGCGGGCGCGCTGGCCCATATTGCTGAACGCTACGACAAGGAATTGGATCGAAGTGTGAAAGTTTTGACCACCGTGCTGGAACCCGTCATGATTTTAGTAATTGCCGTCGGCGTTGGATTCGTCGCGGTCAGTATGCTGATGGCGGTGTTTGAGCTGACGAGTGGGTTGAATGTTTGAGTGGGTTGTCCGCCGGCGCGGATCCGCCTTTGGCAGGAAGGTTGCAGGTTGAAAGGGAAGAGGGGGGTCGGAGTTCGGTGTTCGGGGAAGAGTTGAAAATAAGTTTGGTTTTAGGCCAATCATCGATGCATGCCTGAATTGAACGTTGAGTGTTGAATGTTGCGGGCGGCAGCCCGGTTGAGGAGAAAAAATGAAGAAGAATGAGGATCAAAAACAGCACAAGACAGCTGGTTTTACTTTAATTGAAATTCTGTTGGTGGTGGTCATCATTGGCATGCTTGCGACCATTGCGGCGATCAATGTGCCGAAGTTCCTCGGCCAGGGGCGCGATGGCAAGGCGAAGGCGGATGTGAGTTCGATTGCGACGGCTATCAATGCCTACAACATGATCGAGGGCAAATTCCCGAATTCGCTCTCTCAGTTAACCGAGGGCAACGATCCCTTCATGACCGCGATTCCGAAAGATCCCTGGGGTCGCGACTACCAGTATGCCGCCTCCAGCTCGCGTCGCGGCCTGAAGTT
>JBMTVS010000098.1:0-8257 GCA_049451655.1 Kiritimatiellia bacterium
GAGGAATTCGACAAGCACGCGCTGGAAACCCACGCGGCATCGTAGACGACCCGCCGATAGGCCCTGAAAGCTGATAATTCCACGCCGAAGTAGTTGGCAAAATACGCCATGGTCCGCTTATCGAGATGCGGGGCCGCCAGCAAAGCCTCTTTCACCCTCTCCGCACCATAGTAAGCAAAGATCTTGTCCACCTCCGGCCGGTCCCCTCGATCCATCACCCGGCTGATGATGAATACCGCATGCCGTTCCGGGTCTACCTTGGCCGGATCCACATCCCAAAATAAACTCCTTGGCAATTCTTCCGCTATATTTACGACGCCCATGTCCGAAATCCTACCGCCTTGAACGCAAACAAACAACTTCCGCCTGCTCTCCGTCCCTGCCTCATCCAAATCTAAAAAAAACGTAGGGAATGATTGATTAAACCTCCCGTTTCGAGTAGGTTGCACCACTTTTAGGTATATACAGGGAAGCATCATGAGCAAACTTCATTACTCGACTCGTAAATCAGGACTGCCCGAAGCACAAGGGCTGTACGATCCCCGCTTCGAACACGACGCCTGCGGCGTGGGCGCGGTCATGAATCTGAAGGGAATTCCCTCCCACGACGTCATTGAGATGGCTCTGGACATCCTGATCAACCTCTCCCACCGCGGCGCCTGCGGCTGCGACGAGAAAACCGGCGACGGCGCCGGCATCATGATGCAGTTTCCCGAGCGTTTTCTCCGCAAAAAATGCGGCGAATTGAGCATCAAACTTCCCTCCGGAACGCACGAATTCGGCGCAGGTACCGTTTTCATGCCGCGCGATGAAAAACAGCGCAACCAGATTAAGCAGCAGTTCGAAGACCTGATCAAAGCCGAAGGTCAGGAATTCCTGGGCTGGCGCGACCTCCCCGTTAATAACGAGGTGCTGGGCGATATCGCCCGCAACGTCGAACCCCACATCTGCCAGATTTTCATAGGGCGCGGTGCCGGCATCGCCGACAACCGCAGCTTCGACCGCAAACTCTTTATTATCCGCAAACAGATAGAAAAGGCGGTTCGCGAGTCGAGCTTACCCGAAAAGAGCTATTTTTACGTCTGCACCCTGTCCTGCCAGACCTTTGTATATAAAGGTCTCATGCTGGCCGACCAGATCCGCCCCTTCATGCCCGACCTCAGCGACCCGGACATGATGAGCGGCCTAGCCCTCGTTCACCAGCGCTACTCGACCAATACCTTCCCGACCTGGGAACTCGCCCACCCCTTCCGCTTCCTCTGCCACAACGGTGAAATCAACACCGTGCGAGGCAACACCAACCTGATGTATGCCCGCGAGGCTATCTTCAAGTCGCCCCTCTTCGGTGATGACATGAAGAAGATCCTTCCCATCATCCCCCCCGGCACCAGTGATTCCGCCGCCCTCGACAACGCCGCCGAACTGCTCTACCACACTGGCCGCTCCCTGCCCCATGCCATGATGATGCTCATCCCCGAGGCTTGGCAGAACCACGAAACCATGAGCGACGAGAAGAAGGCCTTCTACGAATATCACTCCACCTTCATGGAGCCGTGGGATGGCCCTGCATCCATTCCGTTCACCGACGGCCATTGCGTGGGCGCCGTGCTTGACCGCAACGGCCTGCGCCCCTCTCGCTACACCGTCACCAAGGATGGCTTCGTCATCATGGGGTCAGAAACCGGTGTGCTTGAAGTCGATCCCGCCAACGTGGCCAGCAAGGGCCGCCTCGAGCCCGGTCGTATGTTCCTGGTCGACACCGAACAGGGACGTATCATCGACGACGAAGAGATCAAGAGCGAAATCGCCGTCAGCAAGCCCTACCGCACCTGGATTTCGAACAACCTGCACAGCTTGCGTGAACTTCCCGAACCGGTCACCTCGCCCGCCCCGGAAAGCACCACCAGCATTCAGCGACAGCAGCTCTTCGGCTATTCGCTCGAAGATCTCCGCATCATCCTCGGCCCCATGGCGGACAAGGGCATCGAACCCACCGGCTCGATGGGCGTGGACACCCCCATCGCCGTCCTCTCCGACCGCCCGCAACTGGTCTACAATTATTTCAAACAGCTCTTCGCCCAAGTCACCAACCCGCCGCTCGACGCCATCCGCGAAGAACTCGTCACCTCGTTGCAGGCCAACATCGGCAACGAGTCGAACCTCTTCGAGGAAACCGAAGGGCATGCCCATCAGTTGCGCATAGAACAACCCGTGCTCACCAACGACGCCCTTGAGCGGATTCGTTCCTTCAGTGAAGGAAACATCAAGAGCAAAACCCTCCCCATGCTTTTCAAGGCGGAGGACGGCGGACGCGGCCTTGATCAGGCCATTGACACTCTTTGCAAGGCAGCTGCCGCAGCGATCGAGGAAGGCTACTCCATTCTCATCCTGTCCGACCGCGGCTGCGATCGCGAAAACGCACCCATCCCCGCCGCTCTCGCCCTGGCCGGCGTTCATCACTACCTCATTCGCAACAAACTTCGCACCCAGTGCGGTCTGGTAGTCGAATCAGGCGAGGTGCGTGAAGTCCATCATTTCGCCGTCCTCTTCGGCTACGGCGCCGGCGCCATTAACCCCTACATGGCGTTTGAAATTCTTGGTCAGCTCGAAGCGGAAAAAATCACCAAAGTCGACGTTGCCACCGCCACCAAGAATTACATCAAGGCCATCAACAAGGGTCTGCTTAAGGTCATGTCCAAGATGGGCATCTCTACCTTGCACAGCTACCGCGGCGCGCAGATCTTCGAGTGCGTCGGTCTAAACTCCACTGTGGTGGACAAGTATTTCACCGGCACCCCCAGCCGCATTCAAGGCATTGGCATCGATATCCTTGCCAAGGAAGTTAAGATGCGCCACGAGCGGGCTTTCCCCGCACGCGATGTTCCTGAAAACCTCGAACTCGACGTCGGTGGTGTTTATCAATGGCGTCGTACGGGCGAGAAACACCTGCTCAACCCCATCGCCATCGCCAAGCTGCAGGAAGCCACCCGCTTCAACAAGCAGGCCGCCTACGACCAGTTCGCCCGCTCGGTCAACGACCAGGCCCGCAATCTCTACACCCTGCGTGGCCTGTTCGAGTTCAATGCGCAGGGCAGCGAGCCCATCCCGCTCGATGAAGTCGAACCCTGGGAAAACATCGTCAAGCGCTTCAAGACCGGCGCCATGTCCTACGGCTCCATCAGCAAGGAAGCCCACGAAACCCTCGCCATCGCCATGAACCGCCTCGGCGGCAAGAGCAACAGCGGCGAAGGCGGCGAGGACCCCGACCGTTTCACCCGCGACCCGAATGGCGATTGGCGCAACAGCGCGATCAAGCAGATTGCCTCCGGTCGCTTCGGCGTCACCAGCAACTACCTCGCCAACGCCCGGGAGTTGCAAATCAAGATGGCTCAAGGCGCCAAGCCCGGCGAAGGCGGACAGCTCCCGGCCGAAAAGGTCTACCCGCCCATCGCCAAGACCCGCCACTCGACCCCCTACGTGCAGCTCATCTCGCCTCCGCCGCACCACGACATTTACTCCATCGAGGACTTGGCCCAGCTCATTCACGATCTGAAGAACGCCAACCCTGAAGCCCGCGTAAACGTAAAGCTCGTCTCCGAAATCGGAGTCGGCACCGTAGCCGCCGGCGTCTCCAAGGGCAAAGCCGACGTCGTGCTCATCAGCGGCTACGATGGCGGAACCGGTGCCTCGCCGGAAACTTCGCTGAAACATGCCGGTCTGCCTTGGGAACTTGGCCTCGCCGAAACCCACCAGACCCTGGTCATGAACGATCTGCGCAGCCGCATCGTGGTCGAGTGCGACGGCAAACTCCTAACCGGACGCGACGTCGCCATCGCCGCTCTGCTCGGTGCCGAGGAGTTCGGCTTCTCCACCGCCCCGCTGATCACCGTCGGTTGCATCATGATGCGCGTTTGCCATCTCAACACCTGCCCCGTCGGCATCGCCACCCAGGACCCTGAACTTCGCAAGAAGTACACCGGCAAGCCCGAGTATGTGGTCAACTACTTCCGCTTCATCGCCGAAGAGCTCCGCCTCATCATGGCCCAACTCGGCTTCCGCACCTTGAACGAGATGGTCGGTCAGGTTGACCGCCTCAACGTCGCCAAAGCGGTCGACCACTGGAAAGCCCAAGGCATCGACTACTCGAAGATTCTCTATAAGCCGGAAGTGCCCGACACGGTCGGCGTATTCTGCTCACAAAAGCAGGACCACGGCATCGATCGCGCCCTGGACAACGAGCTCATCGCCAAAGCCAAGCCTGCGCTCGAGAACGGCGAAAAGGTCGTCATCGAACAGACGGTCAAGAACATCAACCGCACCGTGGGCACGATGTTAAGCTACAACGTCTCCAAACGCTACGGTGAGGAAGGCCTCCCCGACGGCACCATCACCATCAAGGCCAAGGGCTCTTGCGGTCAGAGCTTCTCCGCCTTCGGCGCCCGCGGCATCACCTTTGATGTCGATGGCGACGCCAACGACTACTTCGGAAAAGGCTTATCCGGCGCACGCCTCATCATTAAGCCACCCGCGACGTCAAGCTTGGTACCCGAGGACAATATTCTCATCGGCAACGTAGCTTTCTATGGTGCGATCAAAGGCGATGCCTACATTCGCGGCCTTGCTGGCGAGCGCTTCTGCGTGCGTAACAGTGGCGTGAAAACCGTCGTTGAAGGCGTCGGCGATCATGGCTGCGAATACATGACAGGTGGCGTGGTGGTCGTATTGGGACGCACCGGCCGCAACTTCGCCGCCGGCATGAGTGGTGGCGTGGCTTATGTGCTCGACGAGCAGGGCGACTTCGCGAAATACCGCTGTAACCACGAGCTGGTCGGCCTCGAGAAAGTCGAAGCGGAGGCTGACATCAAGCAACTCCGCGAGCTCATCGAGAATCACGCCAACTTCACCGGCAGCACCGTTGCCCAACGCATCCTCGACAACTGGGAAGCTTCTCTTACCAAGTTCATCAAGATTATGCCCCACGACTACAAGCGAGCCCTAGAACGCATCGCCGCCGAGGAGAAATCCACCGAGCTGGTCGGAGCATAATTTAACCGCAGAGGACGCAGAGATTATTTTTTAGAGGGTACAAACATGGCCAAGCCTACAGGATTCAAGGAATACACGCGCGAGTTGCCCACCAAGCGGTCGGTTGAGGAGCGTATCAAAGACTACCGGGAACTTTACGTCCCCTTCCCCAAGGATAAAGTCACCCAGCAGGCGGCTCGCTGCATGGATTGTGGCGTACCCTTCTGTCACACCGGTTGCCCGCTCGGCAATATCATCCCCGACTGGAACGACCTCGTCTACCGTGGCAACTGGCAGGAAGCTATCGAGAGGTTGCACGCCACGAACAACTTCCCAGAGTTCACCGGGCGTCTCTGCCCCGCCCCCTGCGAGGAGGCATGCGTACTTGGCATCAATGAACCAGCTGTAACCATTGAACAAATCGAGAAGGAAATCATTGAGAATGCCTTCGAGAACGGCTGGGTTACCCCTGAGCCTCCTGCCACTCGCACCGGCAAATCGGTCGCGGTTATTGGCTCCGGCCCGGCCGGTCTCGCCGCCGCGCAGCAACTCAACCGCGCCGGCCACACCGTCACCGTATTCGAGCGCGAAGACCGTATCGGCGGTTTGCTTCGTTACGGCATTCCCGATTTCAAAATGGAGAAATGGGTCATCGACCGCCGCCTGCAGATTCTCGAGGCGGAAGGCATCACCTTCAAAACCGGCGTCAATGTAGGAAAAGACATCACCGCCGAAGCCTTGAAAAAGGATTTCGACGCCGTGGTCATTTGCATCGGCTCCACCCTGCCCCGCGATCTCAAGGCGCCCGGCCGTGAACTGGATGGTATTCACTACGCGATGGACTTTCTGCCCATGTCCAACCGCTGGGTTGCCGATGAAGGCCAACCCCCGGTGATTACCGCCAATGGCAAGCACGTCATCGTTATTGGCGGCGGCGACACCGGCAGCGATTGCATCGGCACCTCGCGTCGACAGGGCGCGGCCTCCATCACTAACTTCGAACTGCTCTCCATGCCGCCCAAGGATCGCCCGGAAAATCAACCCTGGCCTTACTGGCCTATGCGTCTGCGCAAGAGCACCTCGCACGAGGAAGGCTGCGAACGCGTGTTCAGCATTATGACCAAGGAATTCATCGGCAGTAATGGCAAAATCGAAAAGCTCAAGACGGTCAACGTCCAGTTCGTGCCCAATCCCGCCGGCGGCCCGCCCAAGCTCGAGGAAGTGCCCGGCAGCGAAAAGGAATGGCCCGCCGACCTCGTCCTGCTCGCGATGGGCTTCGTCGGTCCGGAAGCCGGCAGCTTTGTCCACCAACTCGGCTGCGAACTCGACGAACGCGGCAACATCAAGGCCGACGACAACTACATGACTACCACCCCGGGCATCTTCGCCGCTGGCGACTCCCGCCGCGGACAATCCCTTATCGTCTGGGCCATCTCCGAAGGCCGCGAAGCCGCCCGCTGCGTCGACCTCCACCTTATGGGCAAAACCGACCTCCCCACTAAAGTCGGCATGGACCTGCCGCGCGCCTAGCAAAATGCCGGAAATCAGCAGATTTTTCGGTATCACCATAGCCATATATTGGCACGACCATGGAGTACCGCATTTCCACGCGAAATACGGTGATCTACGGGCAAGTATTGCAATTGAAGACCTGCGAACGCTCGAAGGTAAGCTCCCGCCACGTGTAGCCGGCTTCGTTCATGAATGGGCACTCCTTCATCGTGACGAACTGATGAAAAACTGGGAGCTCGCGATCTTAAAGAAGCCTCTTCAACCGATTCAGCCATTAGTGTAATCTTGAGACATGCACTACGTGATATCTGTCGAATATGCTGGCGATTACTGTCTGACGCTTGGGTTTGAAGACGGAACGCACCGGCAGGTTGACTTAGCGAACCACCTTCACGGCGAAATGTTCGAGCCGTTGAAGGATTTGACGTTATTCAAAACGGCCCGGCTAAATGCAGATATTGATACGGTAACCTGGGATAATGGAGCAGATTTCTCCCCCGATTTCCTTTATGAGATCGGAGAAACCGTAGACCATCAAGTGATGACGGCGGCGGAATCGCGGGCTAGCTACAGCAGCGATAAGGCGTAATGCGCTTCGCGCCCTCGACCACGGGCTACGCCCATCCCGGCACGCTGCTATCCGCCCTGCTCTGCTGGCTCGACGCACGCTCGCGCGGGGATCGTTTCATTATCCGCCTCGAAAACCTGGATCCGGAGCGTTGCCGTCCGGAGTTTGAGCAAGCGATGCTGGACGATCTCGCTTGGCTGGGGCTGGATTGGGACGAGGTGGTCTATCAGCGCGACCAAGTCAAGCATCACGAAGCCGCCCTCGACCAACTGACCAAACGCGGCTACCTCTACGCCTGCGACTGTAGCCGCGCCGACATCAAAACACGCTGCCGACCCGCCGCTGATGGCGGATTTGCCTACGATGGCGCTTGCCGCGAACAATTGCTTGCCCCCGGAGCATGGCGCACGACTGAACATGCCGTGCGGGTTCGCTTGCCAGATGATGAAATCGAAGTCGTAGACGAAAGCGGCGAAGTCTATCGCCAGACACCCGCACACGATATGGGCGACCCGGTCGTGCGCCGCCGCGATGGCGCCATCGCCTACCATCTCGCTTGCATCGTTGACGATGCCCGCGCCGGCATTAAGCGCCTGATTCGCGGGCGCGACCTGCTACCCAGCGCACCGGTGCAGATCCTGCTCCACCGCATGCTCGGCTTACCCGTTCCCGCCTACCGTCACCACTTCCTGCTTCTCGAACCCCAAGGCAACAAACTCGCCAAACTCCACGGTTCCATCGACACCCGCACCCTCCGCCAACATTACACCCCGGAACAACTCTGCGGACAACTCGCCGCCTGGGCCGGACTCATTGAAAGCGAACAACCCTGTTGGCCTACGGACTTGTTAAGCACGTTCTCCTGGAAAAACATCCGCCACGATAATCTGATCGTTAAGGTTCAATCCGGACGATTGAAACCGGCATCGCCCTCTTCATACGCTACATGAACCATTTCCAAATCGCCCCGGAACAGCGGATCACGCAAGCCAAGTTCGGCCCCGAATTCGAGGCCTACCGCCAACGGGTCAGACGATGGGTGCAATAACCATGCCAGCTTATATTTCCGTACGAACTGATGCATTGAATATCCCCGCCCGGCCGTGATATTAAATTTTAGCGTTCAAACGGAGCATCCATGGATAATATGCC
>JBMTVS010000099.1:0-8251 GCA_049451655.1 Kiritimatiellia bacterium
CGGTATTCGACAGCGTCTCTGTAGCCACCACGCAGAAGGACAAGCTCGCCGAGCTCGGGGTTATTTTCTGCTCGATCACCGAGGCGATCAAGGACAACCCCGAACTGGTGCAGAAGTATTTGAGCACGGTGGTGCCCACCGGCGACAACTATTTTGCCGCCCTCAACTCGGCGGTGTTCACCGATGGTTCGTTCGTCTACATCCCGAAGGGCGTCAAGTGCCCGATTGAACTCTCGACCTACTTCCGCATCAACGCGGTCGATACCGGGCAGTTCGAGCGCACGCTGATCATTGCGGATGAGGATTCGTACGTGTCCTATATTGAGGGTTGCACCGCACCTTCGCGCGACCGTAACCAGTTGCATGCTGCTGTGGTGGAATTGATCGCCATGGAGGGTGCGCAGATCAAGTATTCAACCGTGCAAAACTGGTACGCCGGCGATGATGAAGGTCACGGAGGAATCTATAATTTCGTGACCAAGCGAGGCCATTGCCGGGGTAAAAACTCCAAAATCTCCTGGACGCAGGTGGAAGTCGGTTCCTCCATCACCTGGAAGTATCCCAGTGTGGTGCTGGAAGGTGACAACTCGGTGGGCGAGTTTTATTCGGTTGCCTTCACGAATAAGAAAATGCAGGCCGACACCGGAACCAAGATGATTCACATTGGCAAGAACACCAAGAGCACCATCGTGTCTAAAGGTATTTCCGCCGGAGAGTCGAAGAACTCCTACCGCGGACTAGTGCAGGTGCTGCCCTCGGCCGACAATGCCCGTAATCATACGCAGTGCGACTCGATGCTGATTGGCGACCGTTGCTTCGCCAACACCTATCCGGTCATCGAGTGTGAGTCGGACACGGCCATCACCGAGCACGAGGCGACAACTTCCAAGATCAGCGAAGAGCAGCTGTTCTACATTATGAGCCGGGGTATCGATGAGGAAAGTGCGACTTCGCTCGTGGTGAATGGTTTCTGCAAGGACGTGTTCAAGGAACTGCCCATGGAGTTCTCCGTGGAGGCGGTTAAGCTGCTCGAAATCAAACTTGAACACAGCGTTGGTTAATCCGGAGACCTTTTATGACGACATCGATAACCCCTGCCGCGAATGAACTGGCCGCCTTCAGTGCCGCCGCCTTTCAAGATGTGGCGAATTCGACCCCGCAAGGCTTGATGCGTGACAAGCGCCAAGCCGCCTATGAAGCATTTCAGGCGTTGCCCTGGCCGACCGCCCGTGATGAAGAGTGGCGGCGGACGCATCCGGAGCTTTTACCGCTCGAACAGTTTCGTCTCCTGCCGTCGTTGAAAGCGACAGACGCCGGTGACGATGATGAACTCGCGGAGCTCTTTGATGTCGTGGTCACGGTCAGCGAATCCGGCTTCGCTATCAAGGATCGCAACGGTCTCCTTAAGGACGGCAAGCTGGTGGTCAAGCACCTTGATGCGGCCGCCGCAGAGCATGCCGGGGCCGTTGACCAGCATTTACATGGAGCCGCCCTGATTGAAGGGGACCGGAAGTTCTCCACGCTCAATGGTGCCTTCTGGAATTTCGGGCTCTTCATTCACATTCCGGCCAAGGCAGAAATCACGGGCGGAGTGCTGGTGCGCTACCGGCTTGCGAAGGAGAACGCCTTGCTGGTACCCAAGCTCATCGTGGTTGCGGAGGAGGGTTCGCAGGCTAACGTCGTCGAGATTTTTCAATCGGATGATGATTGCCCGGTTATGTGCATCGGCGCCCGCGAGTTGTACGTGGCGCAGGCGGCGCGTTTGCAACTGTTCAGTTTACAGGAGTGGGGGCGGACCAGCTTCCAGATCGGCGAGGATTGGGGACATGTCGAGCGCGATGCGCAGATTGACTGGGTGACCTTGTCGCTCGGTTCCAAGGTCAGCAAGTCCACCATGGGGTGTAATGTGGCTGCGCCGAATGCGAATGCTTATTTGAGCGGACTGTTCTTTGCCGATCGCGATCAGCATGTTGATCAGCGCACGTTGCAGCAGCACGCCGCCCCGAACACCTACAGCAACTTGCTGTACAAGGGCGCGGTCAAGGACCAGGGACACTCTGTTTATCAGGGCGTCATTGCGGCCAAACCGGGCGCGATCAAGGTCGATGCCTACCAGATGAATAACAATTTGGTGCTCAGCAATGGCGCGCGCGCGGATTCATTGCCGGGACTCAAGATTGACGCAGACGACTTGAAGTGCAGCCATGGTTCGACCATGGGCAACCTTGATCCGGACCAGTTGTTCTATCTGCGCTCGCGCGGGTTTTCCGAAGCTGAGGCGCGCCGAATGCTGGTGCTGGCCTTCTTCGAGGAAATCATCGCCAAGATTCCGTATGCGTTCCTGCAGGAACGCATACGGGAGGATGTGAATAGGAAGATTTAGGCGTCGGGTTGGTTTGCGGGTAGGGTCCGGCGGGAAGGTGTCGAAGACTCAACCGTTCCCGCCCCACAAAACGCGATAAGCTGTAGGGCTGGAATGGTCGCAGACCTTCCAGCCGGGTTCCCATCGACGGTAAAAAATTCGTCGATTTAGCGCGAAACGGATTTACCCAACAACGATGTTTTGCTTCGAGAGCAATTCATCGATTTCCTTTTCGGCGGCAATCCAGTTGGCGTGGGGATCGACCTGGAAGCCGTTCTTTTCCGCGCGATAGTAAGCCGCTTCGTCAATCATGTGGTAACGGTCCTGTGCCGAGATGACCTTCGGGGCAGGCTTGGTTTCCTTGACCGGGGCTGGGGCGGCTTTGGGAGCCGGTGCGGGAGCAGGCACCTTCTTCGCTACGGGCGCCGCTTTTGGCTTGGCGACGGCCTTCGGGGCCGTCTTGGCTTTTTTGGGTTCAGCCGGTGCAGTTGTCTTTTTCACGCTCTTGGCAGCAGTTTTTTTGGCCATATCAAATACTCCTATCGTTTCATGCTACTGGTTTAGTATAGTGTCGCTCAATTAAAGCTCGAAATAGTACAAGTGGACGTATCAAGTGCAAGCCATTATGGCGGTGATTATTGTTAAAATCAGCTTGATTTCCCTTTAGTGTTTCGTTTTACCTTTTGTAAGGCGTTGACATTTATAGAGTTGCGACATGAATGAGACAATTGAACAGGCGCTATCAGCTTGGGCCTCTACGGTTTTTCGTGATTTGTTTTCAGAAATTCCGGCTGATTTTGCAGTTGAAGTAGGTCCTTCCACCGATGACGAATTCGGCGATTTCCAGTGCAATGCAGCGATGGCCCTGGCTCGCGTGTTGCGCAAGTCACCCAAGGCCATCGCGGATGCCTTTGTCGCTGCTGCGGACCTGCCGCCTGCCTTGGCCAGTATCGATGTTGCTGGTCCCGGTTTCATCAATTTTCGCATTGCGGACGCTTGGCTCGAACAATGGTTGATGGAAGTTGAGAGCGATGACCGGCTCGGGGTGCCGGTGGTACCCGAGCCGGAGACGATTGTTATCGACTATTCAAGCCCGAACATCGCCAAGCCGATGCATATCGGCCATATCCGCTCCACGGTAATCGGTAACGCACTAGACCGGATGTTTCGTTTTCTCGGACATCGCGTGGTTGCCGACAATCACTTGGGCGATTGGGGCACCCAGTTTGGTATTTTGATTCTTGGCTACCGCCATTTCGTGAATGAGGAGACGCTCACCTCGGATCCCATCGCCGAGTTGGAGCGGATTTACGTTAAGAGTTATGATCGGGCTAAGACGGACGAGAGCTGGATGGATGAGGCACGTCGCGAACTGGTCAAGTTGCAGCAGGGCGACAAGGACAACCGCTCACTCTGGCGCACCTTTGTCGAGTTGAGCTTAAAGGAGTTCGATCGCATTTATGAACGACTCGGTGTGAAGTTCGACCTGGTGCGAGGCGAAAGTTTTTATCACGACCAATTGTCCGCCACGCTGGAGAAGCTCGACGATCAGGGCTTGCTTGAAGAAAGCGAAGGGGCATTGGTGGTTAAGTTGGAGGAAGAAAAGCTTCCGGTTTGCCTGGTACGCAAATCCGATGGCGGCTTCAATTACGCCACCACCGACATTGCCACCGTACTGAATCGCGAGGCTGAGTTTCATCCCAATCGCATACTGTATGTTACCGACGAGCGTCAGCAGCTTCACTTCAAGCAGTTCTTCGCGGTGGCGAGGAAGCTCAAGGTGAAGACATCGCTGATCCACATTTGGTTCGGGCTAATGCGTTTGCCCGATGCAACTTTTTCCACGCGGCAGGGCAATGTCATCAAGCTCGAGAAATTGCTCGATGAAGCTGAGACGCGCGCGCTCCATATCGTCAAGGGGTCCAGTCCGGATATGCCTGAGGAGAAACAAAAGGACGTCGCCCGGGCGGTGGGCATTGGCGCGGTCAAGTACGCCGATTTAAGCCAGAATCCACAGAGTTTGATTACGTTTACGTGGGACAAAGCGCTCAGTCTGGAGGGTAACTCGGCGCCCTATCTCCAGTATGCGTGTGCCCGCGTAGCCAGCGTGCAGGACAAGTACCGCGAGCGTTTTCCGGAGGGCGACTTGCAAGCGCATCCCATCAAGTTGCAAGAGTCGGTGGAGCGGCTGCTCGCCGTACGGCTTCTTCGCTTTGGTGATTTGCTGCGCCGCGCGACGAATCAATATCGCCCCAATCTACTTGCCGACTATCTGTTCGAGCTCGCACAGCTTTACAGCAGCTTCTATCAGAATGTCCCTTTTTTGAAGGCGGAGGAGGGCGTACGCGAGAGCAGAGTCCGCTTGTGTGGCATCGTCAATCGCACGCTACGCCAGGGCTTGAATCTGCTCGGCATTGATGCGCCGGACCGCATCTGAGGGATACGCGCCGGGTGTCCCGGGTGGCTAATTCCTTTGGTCGAACCTTTTCTGCAGTTGCAAACGTCCGCGCAGGACATCAATTACGTTTGCAACATAGATGAAAAGTACCGCGCCGAGCGGTTTGACAAAATCGGTATCAGGAAGCGAACCGGACATGAATTGCCGGATGAGAATGACCACGGTCATCATGGAAAGCAGGCTGAACCCCGCCAGATAAAATGTTCCGGCATTGTAGCGCCGCTGCATCCATTGGCCTAGACCGGGCAAAACCGCGATCGATAACAAGACGGGCGTGATCGAGGCGTCGCCGCTTTTGCTTTTGCTGCCGGGACTCACGAGGCAAGTGCGGCATCGAGATGGCGCTGCTGGTTGACCTGGTCGGTGGCGCGACCGACCATGGTGAAGGGGCCGGTCCAGTCGATACGCACATCCACGAGTTGACCTTTCAAATCGCGATCGTCGTCAAAGTAAACCGCCTTGCCTTGCGGGGTGCGTCCGTAGAGGCGGGGTCCGTCCCGATACTCGACCAGCACTTCAACGTCGGTGCCACGGAGTTCGGCGTTCTTGCGGGTGAGAATATCCTTCTGAAGTGATTCCAGCGTTGCCCAGCGGTCGCGTTTTTCTTGATGGCTCACATCGTCCGGCATATTGCGGGCGGCGATGGTTTTCGGGCGAACCGAGTATTTCGACAGGTGTGCCTTGTCGAGTTCGAGATCCTTGAGCAGGTGATAGGTATCCATGAACTGCTCATGAGTCTCGCCGGGGAAGCCGACGATGATGTCCGTATGAATTGCCACATCGGGAATGATCCGGCGGATGCGCTCGACCAGCGTTCGGTACTGGGCGTTGGTGTAACCGCGCCGCATGTTTTCCAGCACTTCATCGTTGCCGGCCTGCACCGGAACCTCGATTTGCGGAACGATTTTCGGGGTGGCCGCCACGGTCTCGAGGATGGCGTCCGTCATATAGTTGGGGTGACTGGTCAGAAAGCGCACGCGCTCGATTCCGTCGATGGCGGCGGTTTCGCGCAGTAGGCGTGAGAGATCGGTGCCATCCTCGAAGTCGGTGCCGTAGCGATCGACGATTTGTCCGAGCAGCATGACTTCCTTCACACCTTGCGAGGCGAGTCCGCTGACTTCGGTAAGGATGTCCCGCATTGGCCGGCTTCGCTCGGCACCGCGCCGGTAAGGAATCACGCAGAAGGTGCAGGCATGAGAACAGCCAAGAACAATTGGCACATTGGCGGTAATGGCATGTCCGCGAACAGGAGCGGGTAGGGGCAGGTCCTCATCCTGAATGGCGTCGCGCAGGGCGCGTTGTCGACGTTCCTCCTCGCGCAAGTCCTCCAACCAGCCCATCTGGTCGAGATGTTCCAGCATGGGGCCGGTTTCCGACGGCGGCATGAACACATCAACGAAAGGATAACGCTTCTTCAGGGCGGGGGCTTCACGCATGCCGACCATACAGCCCATGAGGCCGATGACCATGTCGGGTCGCTCATTCTTGATGGCCTGCACGGCGCCCAGTTTGCCAACCGCTTTATTCTCTGCCTGCTGGCGCACCACGCAGGTGTTGAGCACGACGACATCCGCATCCTCGGGACTGGGCGTCGCTACCAGCCCGGCGAATTCGAGTTGCTGGGCCATGCGTCGCGAATCGGCCTCGTTCATCTGGCAGCCAATGGTCCAAATGTTGTAACGGCGGGGCGATACGTTCTGGTGGGTCTGGGTCATGGCGGGGAACATACATGAAGCAGGGGCGGGGTTCAACCTGTCGATGGGAGCCCGGCTGGAAGGTCTGACGACGATTCCAGCCTTACAATTCAGTTTGTGATTTTTTAAGCCACGCGAGGGCGGATTCCTTGTCGGTGAACTCGCCATCGAGTTGGGCATCATAAGCTGCTTGAAGGAGCTTGCCGAGATGCGGCCCCGGCGGAATGCCGGCGTCGATGAGGTCGCGGCCGCGCAGGAGTGGTTCGGGCAGAACCGGCTCGGCGGCAAGCTTTTCGCGAAAGGCCTCGACCATGTCGTAGAGCTTAAGATCGTTGTGGCTGGCGGAGCAGTCGATGCGGTGCAGCTCGAGTTCGAGCGGAAAGTTCTCCGAGCCGACCCAGCGACGGAGCTTGGCGTCGCGCATGTTGGGAATGTCGGCAAAGCGCATGTGATGCTTAACTGCGGTCACTACCGCCTCTATTTCGTCGTTCGAACACTTAAAGCGGCGCATGATGTCCTCCGCCATGCGTGCCCCCACATCGGCATGACCGCGGAAGGTAATGCGGGGTTCGCCGGTTTTTTTGTCGGGCAGAATGGCGTGGGTCACGGGTTTGGCGATGTCGTGCATGAGGATCGACCAAATGAGTTCCGGGCTTCGTTCCCGCATCAAGTCCAGCATCAAGGCGGTATGGGTGAAAACATCGCCCTCGGGATGAAAGTCAGGCGGTTGCTCGACACCATGCATGGCCTGTGCCTCGGGAAGTATGACGGCGAGCAGGCCCGAATCATGCAGCGTATGAAGCGCTTTTCCGGGAGCGGGAGACTCCATGAAGATTCGGATGATCTCCTCGCGGACGCGCTCCATGCTAACCGTGGCGATCGATGCGGCGCACGCGCGGATGGCCGACCAGGTTTCACGATCGATGCTGAAATCCAACACGGTCGCGAACCGTACGGCTCGAAGCAGGCGCAAATGGTCCTCGGCAAAGCGCGCGGATGGTTCGCCGATGCAGCGTATGGTTTTCCGATTCAGGTCGTCGAGGCCACCAACGTAGTCGATCACCTGTTTAGAAGTAGGGTCATAGAACATCCCGTTCACGGTGAAATCGCGCCGCTCGGCATCGCCGGCGGCCGTTGTGAATCTGACGGTGGATGGATGGCGACCATCCGCATAATCAAGATCCTGCCGGAAGGTGGCCACATCGAAGGCCATCTTGTCGATTATCACCTGGATGACGCCAAACGACTTTCCGATGGCCCGGCTTGAAGGAAACATGGCCTGCACTTCATCGGGCTTGGCGCTAGTGGCGAGGTCGATGTCATGAACCGGACGACCTAACAGCGTATCCCGCGCGAAACCACCGGCAAAAAAAGCATCATGCCCCGCGTTGCGCAAGCGCCGGACAACTTCCAGGGCTGCTTCATAAACCGCCCGTTCAATCCGGGGCGGGGGAGCGCTTGCGATAAGGGGTGCCCTGATCATGGGTTTATGAAGATCAACATATTGAGGCAGAAGGTTACGCTTGGATTCCATATCTTTCGATTAGCCATAAGTCTGAACGCTAGAGAAAGCATGAATCCTCATCAAGCTGAATGGGTTTTCCTCATTCTACGAACAATCCGCTCGAAGACTCACGCTTGCCCTGGCCGTCGACCCCAGGCCCCGTCCCCGGAGCGCCCTTCCTCGAGGGGGGAGGGCTTCGCAAGTTGCCCGATGAAGAAGCGCCGTCGGCTCCG
>JBMTVS010000100.1:0-8188 GCA_049451655.1 Kiritimatiellia bacterium
CGCGAAGCGCCAGGTCGAAATCGCAAAGAAAGAAAAAGCCCAGGCGATCGCCCATGGCGCCACCGGCAAGGGCAACGATCAGGTGCGCTTCGAACTTACCGCTTATGCCTTGAAGCCGGACATTCAGGTGATCGCCCCGTGGCGTATCGAGGAATTCCAGCAGCAGTTCACCGGTCGCGTGGCCATGTTGGACTATTGCAAGAAGCACAAGATTCCCGTCGAGGCCTCGGCAAAGAAGCCTTATTCCATGGACCGCAACCTGCTCCACATCAGCTACGAGGGCGGCATTCTCGAGGACGCCTGGAACGAGCCCACGGAAGACATTTTCAAGCTGTCCGTCTCCCCGGAAAAAGCACCCAACAAACCCGAGTATGTGGAAATTGAATTCAAGAAAGGCGACGCCGTCGCGGTCAACGGCAAGAAGCTTTCGCCCCTCGGCGTGATGCTCAAGCTCAACGAGCTCGGCGGCAAGCATGGCGTCGGACGCATCGACCTCGTCGAGAACCGTTTCGTCGGGATGAAGAGCCGCGGCGTGTACGAGACCCCCGGCGGCACCATCCTGCACCGCGCCCGCGAGGCGGTCGAGCAGCTCACCATGGACCGTGAAGTGCTTCACCTGCGCAACAGCCTCGTTCCGCAATACGCCAAATTGGTCTACAATGGTTTCTGGTATGCCCCCGAGCGCGAAATGCTCCAAACCGCGCTCGACGAGGCGGCCTCCGCGGTTACCGGCACCGCGCGCATCAAGCTCTATAAAGGAAGCGCTACCATCGTGGGTCGTAAAGCCGCGAAATCACTATACGACCCGGATATTGCTTCGTTCGAAGGCAATACCGGCTACGACCAGAAGGACGCCACGGGCTTTATCAAGTTGAACGCCCTACGGTTGCGCGTGCGCGCGAAGGCACAGCGCAAGAAGTAACGCCGCGTTGATCAGGGCAGGCTTTTCGCAGCGTCGAAAGGCCTGCCCTTAAGCAGGCTCTTCGCCCGGGTCATCGTCTTCCGGTAAATCGTCCATAACGCCGGCGGGAAGTTCCTTCCGCACCTTGGCTCCCAGCTTGCGGAGATCTTCAGCCCGGCCGAGCAGGCTTCCGCGCCCGTCCTTGAGGCGGCTCATGGCCAGCGCAAAGGATTCACTGACCCCGCTCATTTTCTTTTCCGCGTCCGTCATCGCCTCGTAGGTGCGCACGATCGCATCGTACATCTTGCCCGCTTTTTCCGCGATCACCTCGGCATTACGGTTCTCTTTCTCGCGCCGCCAAATCTGGGCGATAAGCTTCAGCGTAACCACCAAGGTTCCCGGTCCGGTCATGACCACCTGCGTGCGGGCAAGATCATAGAGCAGATCCGGATCACCTTGCATCGCGGCATGATAAGCCGGTTCCAGCGGGACGCACATAATAACAAAGTCGAGCGTCCGGTTGCCTAACAAATCGGCATAGCTCTTTTCGCGCAAACCCTTGAGGTGATTCCGCACGGATTTTATGTGCTCATCCAGTGCAGCTTTGCGTCCTGCCTCATCCTCCGCGCTGTGGTAACGCTCAAACGCCGTGAGCGACACCTTGGAGTCCACGACGACTGATTTCTCCCCGGGCAAATGCACCACAAAATCCGGCCGCATACGTCCGTCATCCCCGTCGAACGAACGCTGCGCCTCATATTCCCGCCCCTTCTCCAGTCCGGAAGCCTCGAAAATGCGTTCCACCATCAGTTCACCCCAGTCACCCTGTCGCTTGGTATCCCCTTTGATGGCGGAAGCCAGATTATTGGCCTCCTCGCTGACCTTGTTGCTCATCTGCTGCAATTGACGCACTTGTTCAGATAGCCGAAGCGTTTGCTCGGTATCGGTCTTGTGCACCTCCTCGACGCGCGTGCGAAAAGCCTCCAGTTGCTCCCTAAAGGGTAAAAGTGTACTGGTTAGTTTCTGTTGATTCTGTTCCGAAATCACCTTGCCCTTTTCCTCGAAAATCCGGTTGGCCAGGTTCTCGAACTCCACCTTCAACCGCTCTTCGCTACCCTCCAACAGGCGAAGCTTTTCGTCAGCATGCCGCTGTTCCAGCTCCAAACGATCACGCAATCCGGCCATAGAGGCCCGTGCCCGCGCGAGCAAAACCGCGAGGACCAAAACACTGATAATTAGAATTATGTATATATAAGTCATATATAAAATATATAATATTTAATTCATTAATCAACTTTAAATTTTAACGCTGGCCCCGAAACTTCTTCACCTGCTTTCAACTCAGGATCACGTGTCCCCGTATTTTTGGTTTTTGCCATCGGCGATCGATTCGACAATGAAAGGCGCTATGACATCTTTGAGTTTCATGGTTAAGTCTATTTTCCGAAAGTTTTACTCGTCGGCCAATACCCTTAAAGCGAAAATGTCATCCTGATCCAAACGAAATGGATCGATCGACCTGCAGATGTTCATGGAGCTGGGTCAAAGCTAACCCATCAAAGCCAACGCAGCGACCACTGCGGTGTCGGTGCGGAGGGCGCGCGGGCCGAGGGTTGCGGGGATGAAGCCGGCGGCGGCGAAGGTTTTAACTTCATCTTCTACCCATCCGCCCTCGGGGCCGATCGCAAGGGTGACCCGCTGGTTGGTGAGGCCTTGCGATTGTTCGCGTATGGTCGATGACGCGCCGGGATGGGCCAGCAACTTCAAACTGTCTTCCGAAATATCCTCGAGATGCGACTTGATGAAGGTTGCACCATCAGGGAAAACCCTGACTTCCGGCAACCGCGTGTCCCTCACCTGCTCGAGACCTTCGATGAGGCGCGGGACGTAGATCGCCTCATCGAGTGCGTGGCTGGAAAAATAACAAGCCTCGACCCGGGCCGCGCCGATGACCGTGATGCTCCGCACGCCGAGCGAGGCGATGGCGGACCACAAACGCTTCATGACCTTTGGTCGCGGCATGGCGAGGATCAAATCGATGCGCTGTTCATCCGGCATCGCTCCCGCCGTAAACACGATCTGCATCGCATCATATTCCATCCCAATAATGCGTCCCTCCCCTAGTGGACCATTCAATAAACCCGCGCAAACCGTCTCACCCACAGTTTTCTTCAGCACATCGCGGATATGGCGAAAGCTCGCGCCCGACACATCAACCAGCCCGTCCTCCCGCATATCCTCCGGCCTGATGATCAGACAATTCATGTCGCCTCTTATCCGTGGCGCAGCGCTTCCACCGGGTCCATCTTCGCCGCCCGCATCGCGGGGGCCATGCCGAAGACGAGGCCGACCAGCCAAGATACCGCGAGCGACATGATAACCGCGCCAGGGGTGATGACACCTTCCCAGCCGATGAAGCGCGAGGCAAGCGGTACCACGATGAAACCGCACAGGCAACCCAGCAACCCGCCCACCGTGGACAAGGTGACCGTTTCGGCAAGAAATTGATACAGAATATCCCGCTGCGTCGCACCCAGCGCGCGCCGGATGCCAATTTCCGGAATCCGCTCCGTGACCACCGCGAGCATGATGTTCATGATGCCGATGCCCCCGACCAGCAGCGAAATTCCGGCAATGGTTATCAAAACCAGATTCAAAATCCGCTGCGTGCGCTGCTTGGTCTCGAGAATCTCGAGCGGCACCACCAGCTTCACATCACCTTCCGGATGATTGCGTTCCATCATCTGCTTCAACACCCCGGCCACCCCCGGAATGACCTCTTCGTTCGCAAATCGCAACACGATCTGCCCGATATCCGTTCGCGTGTATTCCATGCTCCCGGTATCCCGCCGCAAGGTAGACGTGCCGTAGGTCGACCGCGCCGTCTGATACGGCATCAGCACAAACGGCGTCGCCCCCTGTGCTGGTTGACGAACTACGCCAACGACCTCGAAAAACACCATGCCCACCTGCACCGGCCGCCGCGCCAGATTGTCTTCCGCTTGATACAAGTCCGCCAGTTCCTCGCTCACCACCACCACGCGATGCGCCTCCGCATCATCCACCGCGCCCGGCAGACGCCCCGCCACCAGGTCCGTTTCGAAGAAGGAGAAATATTCCGGCTTAACCCCCAACACCTTGGCGTCGACCAGTCGCCCCTGCCGGTACACTTTTTCCCGCACCAGATGTGCCCGGGTCAATTCAGCCTGCGGAAACATGGTCTGCAGTTGCGCGTAATCCCGTTCGTTCAAGCCAAACTCAAGCTGCCGCAATCCGCGCCGCTGCGTCATACTTGAGGTGGGCTGCTGCGGCTGCGTCGGCTGCACCGACTCGGCAATCACATTGTTTAACCCCAGCCCGGAAATCTCGCGCATCACCGACCGCTGCGCCCCCTCGCCAATCCCCAGCATGGTAATGACCGCCGCCACCCCGAAGAAAACGCCGAGCAAGGTCAGCAGCGAACGCAATTTATGCCGCAATAAATTCCGCGCGCCGCTACTCATGAATTCCGAAAAGCGAACGACGTTCACGGCCGCTCGCCCTCGCTCAACCGTCCGTCATTGATCCGCAGCAAACGCGGCAAGCGTCGCGCGATCTCCGTATCGTGGGTAATCATCACGATGGTTTTGCCTTCGTCGTGCAACCGCTCGAGAATCGCCAAAATATCCTTACCGGTCTTGCTGTCGAGGTTGCCGGTCGGCTCGTCGGCCAGAATCAGTTCCGGCCGCGTTACCAGCGCCCGGGCAATGGCCACCCGCTGTCGCTCACCGCCCGACAACTGCGTCGGGGCATGCGTGGTCCGGTGCGACAAATTCACCGCCGCGATGGCTTCCAACGCCCGCTCGCGCCGCTCGTGATGATGCACTCCCTGGTAGAAGAGCGGCAGCTCCACATTTTCCTGCACCGACAAGTTCGTGATCAGATGAAAGGACTGGAAGATGAAGCCGATCTCGCGGCCCCGGGTGCGCGAACTCTCCTCGTCGCTCAACCCGCTCACATCGCGCCCGCGAAACAAATAACGTCCGCGGCTGGGATGATCGAGCAGCCCGAGGATTTGCAGCAAGGTCGACTTGCCCGAACCGGACGGACCGAAAATACCTACATACTCGTTGCGCTCGATGCGCAGGTCGACCGCGTCCAGCACGGTCAGCGCCGCGCCATTGACGTAGGTCTTCCCCACCCCCTCGAGTTGAATCACGGCGCTTCCTCCGGCGGCGCCAGCAACACCCGCGCTCCCGCCTCCAACCCTTCGGTAATCTGCACGTGAGTCAGCGACGAGCGCCCCAGCTTCACCGGAATCCGCTTTGCCCGCGTCGGCGAGCCCTGATAGACAAACCATCCGTCACCATCGCGAAACACCGCCTGCACTGGCAGCATCAACGCATCCGGAATGCGCTCAACCGCGATTTCCGCACTGCAACTGAAGCCCGGCCGCAAACCGTTGCCATCCTCGATGCTGATTTGCACCTTGAATTCCTTCACGTCCGAGCTGATCCAACCGCCGGGGTTCGCCACCTCCGCCACCCGCTCGACCTGGCCGCTGAAGGTGCGCCGCCCCATCGCCTCGACATAAATCGATGCCGTCTGCCCGGCCTCCAAGCGATCGATATCCGCCTCGGGAACGTTGATATTCGCCTGCATGGCGGTCATGTCGGGAATGGTCATTAGCACGGTACCCGGATTCAGGTTCATGCCGACATCGATGTCGCCGCGCCGCCACGAATTGTTCGGGTCGCCGTAATTCACCACGCCATCAATCGGCGCGCGAATCTCGTAATCCTCGCGCTCCTTCTTCAAGCTCTCGAACTCCTGCTCGGCCCGGTCGCGAGTGCGGATGGCGTTGTCGAGCGCCTGCTGTTTGTTGCGGGCCTGCACCTCGTTCTTCTTGAGCGTTTTCTCGAGCTCGGTCTTCGCTTTTTCGAGCTTGCCCTGCGCGTTGTTGCGGCGCAGCGGCAGCTCGTACTCGCGCAGGATTTTCAACTCCAGCTCTGCGGTCTCGGCATCAACTTCCGCCGTCTCCATCGCCATGCGATCCTCTTCAACCTGATCCTCGGTAATGAATCCCTGCTCGAGCAATTCCTGCGCCTCGCCATGCTTCTTGATCGCCCGCTCGCGCTTACTGATAGTCGTTTCAATCTTCAACTCCGCCGCCCGCACATCCTTCGGTTCGTCGCCCTCCCGGAATTTTTTCAACTCCAGCTCCGCATCCGCCACGGCCTGTTCGGAGAGCTTGAGGGCGTTGGCGTTTTCCAGTTCCTGGATGTCGAGGTCGGCGCGCGCCGAAACCACCTGCAACTCGCGGTCGGCCAGCGTGGCCTCGGCTTCGGTGAGGCGCTGGTCGATATCCTCGGTGGCGAAGCGTGCAATGACTTCATCCTTGGTCACGCGCGTGCCCTCAGGCACGAGAAATGAAACCACGACCTGACGCTTCACTCGCGGGGTGATGCGGTTGGCATCGCGCGATTGTACCTCGCCGGAGGCTTTCACCGAGACCAGCAACTCGCCGGTTTCCGCGGTCGCGTACACCGGCGCGGTGGCCGCGTTGCGCTCGGCGGGGGCGCATGCGCGGAGCAGCAGGAAAATCGCCAGCAAGCCAACCGCGCCCAGTGCTATGTTTTTCTTCTTTATCTTCATCATGGTTCCTTAAGCGTCGGGCGAAAGCTCCATCAGTGTCCCCTCGCGGGCAACATCGAGCAGGCCAACCTGCCGGAGCAGGGTCAGCCGCTGGATTTCATAATCGACCAGCGCGTTGACGTAGGCGTTTTTCGCGTTGAGCAAATCATTCGCAGCCTCTACCACATCGCGGTTCGAGAGGCGGCCATTGCGAAATTCCAGCAGGGCGTTGGTGGCGCGCTTTTCGGCGATTTCAATGTTCTTCAATTCCACATCAAGTGACACGCGCAACGAACGCAAGCGACTGTAGGCTTCGCGCACTTCGAGGGCGGTGTTTTCCTCCTTCTCCTCCAACGCGCGCGAAGCGGCATCGCGGGCGATCTCGGCGCGGCGAATCGCATCGCGTTCGGCGCGGCGGTCGAAGGGAATTTCCGCGCGGATGCCCGCCTCCCAACTGGTGGTGGCATCGGCGTTCGCGTTGGTCGCGCCATCATCACGATCGTTCCATTCGGACTCTCCGTAAAGATTCACCTCCGGCAGGTAGGCATTGCGGGCCACGCGAACCTTACGTTCGGCATCGGCAAGGCGGTCGCGGGTGGTGTGGACATCCATGCGGCGGTTCAGCGCAAGCGTCACCGCATCCTGCTCCTCGAGCGTCACCTCGCGCATGTCCGGAATATCGTCAGCCAGCGTAGCCGGGGTTTCGGAGGGCAGGCCGAGGTTGACCAGAAAACGCCCGACCTGAATGCGGTAGGACTCCTCGGTCGAGGTTAGGCGGTTCAGCGCGGAAAGCTCCTCCTGCTGCGAGCGCAACACATCGATGGCGGGGGCGCGATTCACCTTGAACAGTGCCTCGGAACGCTCGCGCAGATAGATAAACTGCTGATAGTTTGTGCGGGTATTTTCCAGCACCTTGCGCTGGCCCAGTAAATCGTAATAGCGGCGCAGCGTATCGATGGCAAGGCCCTGTCGGTCGAGGGCAAAATTTCGAAGCGCATACACGTAATCGCGCTCGGACTGCACCAGCTCTTCGTGACTCGCGGTGTAGCCGGCGCCGGCGAGCAGCGGTTGGTCGAGGCGGATGCGGGCTGACGACGTGGTCGTATCCTCATCGCCTTCGCTGGCGGTGCTCTGGCTACCGCCGATACGTGCCCGCCCGCCGGTGGGCAGGATGCGTTCCAGTTCGGCGGCGAATTGCATCTGCTCGCGGTCTTCCTCTTCGTCGGCACCTGATAGAATAAAGTCCACCGTACCGGAGACGTTGAAGCCGAAATTGCGACGCGAGCCAAGGAGGGACAGTCCCTGATTATACAGGACATCGCGTTTCGTCTGGAGCTCGCGGCTGTAGGTGGACGCAAGGCCGAGCACGCTTTGCCGGTCGAGCTGCAGCAGCGTTCCCTCCGGCAAGACCGGCGGCGCGACTTCTCGCGTGGCATCCGCCACCGTTTCCTCGCTGATGCCTTCCTCCACCGCGGCGACATCCCGAGCCACCTCCTCGACATAATGATTCATGCGCGGAACGGAGTAGCAGCCGGATAACCCGATGGCCAGCAATATGACGGCGAGACGCATCGAGACATTATGAAGCCAAAATCAATCCGATGCAAGGTCCGCCCTGCGTGGGGACCATTCAGCGCGTCAAAACCACGCCCTAACGGGCGCAGCTACATCGCA
>JBMTVS010000101.1:0-8172 GCA_049451655.1 Kiritimatiellia bacterium
AGACGGATTCGTTCTCAATATCAATCCCGGCATGAATGAGGCACTGGTTGACGACTACCTTTGGCGCACCTCGGATAGCGCGTCGGTAGAAGGTATTAGCCGCCTACTCGCCCGCTACATCGCGCTACAGAAAAACACCCGCGTTTTCTTCGTGGTCATCAAAGACAACCTCGATAACCGTATCGTCGCTGAGTTCAGCGAAAGCCGCGGTTTGAAGGTATTCTAGCCCACCACGCGCATCCACGTTTTGTAAGGCTGGAATGGTCTTTAGACCTTTCAGCCGGTTTCCCTTTCTCGAGCATTTTCGCTCGTCGATCGTGTCCGGCGGGAAGGCATCGAAGACTCAGCCATACCCACCCTACAATCACAGGCGGGTTACAACAAACTTGCCATGTGACGAAATAGCGACGCGCGCTCTTCGATCTCGAGTAGCTCTAATCCATCCAGACGCTCGAGGCTGAACTTCTCGACCCCGAACGATGCGACCACAGCGCCGTAGGTCATGGCCTTGCGGATGCCGGCTTCCGATACATCATCACTCCGGACCAAGGCGCCCATAAATCCGCCCGCGAAAGTGTCCCCTGCCCCGGTCGGATCCTCGACTTCCTCCAGCGGAAAGGCCGGCACGAGGAAAATGTTTTCGCGATCGAACAACACGCTCCCGTTTTCGCCCTTCTTGATGCAAAGGTAGCGTGGGCCCATTTTCAGCAATGCTTGTGCGGCGCGCAGCAGGTTGTGCTCGCCGGTAAGGTGACGCGCCTCGGACTCGTTGAGGGTGAGCATGTCAACCTTGCCGATGACCTTGCGCAGGGATTCGTTGGCGACGTTGATCCAGAGGTCCATGGTATCAAGCAGGATGAACTTCGGATCCTTCACCTGGTCGAGCACGTGCAACTGAAGGTCGGGCGAGATGTTGGCCAGAAAAAGATAAGGCGCGCTGCGGTAATCCTCCGGCAGCTCGGGACTGAAATCCGCGAAGACATTCAGCTCGGTGGACAAGGTACGCCGGTGGTCCATGTTGTCCTCGTAGACACCCGACCAGCGAAAGGTTTTGCCTTCGACTACCTGTAAGCCTTCGGTATCGATGCCGAACTTATGATACAGCCCGGTAAATTCCGGCGGAAAATCGCTACCGACTACCCCGACCATCCCGGTCTTCGCGAAAAAGGAGGAAGCGGCGCAGGCATAACTGGCGGAACCGCCCAAAATACTCTCGCGCTTGGTCCGGGGCGTTTCAATGGTATCGATGCCCACCGACCCGACAATAACGAGGTCACAGGCGCTTTGTTTGGTATCCGTCATGCTCAAGTTCCTTATGCTTTGCTTTGGTCAGCGGCGACCATGATTTCTTCCATACGCTCGCAAATCAAATGGAACAACAATTGATGCCCTTCCTGAATGCGCGGCGTGCTCTTGGTCGATTGAATACAGAAAAGATAATCCGAGACCGGGGCGAGCTTGCCACCGGTTCCGCCGGTCATGCCGATGACCTTCATATTCACGGCATGGGCCGCCTCGACGGCATGCATGATGTTGGCGGAGTTGCCGCTGGTGGTGATGGCCCACAGCAAATCGCCGGGACGCCCCAACGCCTGCACTTGCTTGGCGAAGACCAGCGAGAAATCATAATCATTCCCGATCGCGGTCATGGTCGAAGTGTCGGTGGATAACGCAATCGCCGCATAGGGACGACGCTCGCACAGAAAGCGATTGAGAAATTCACCCGCTATGTGCTGGGCATCCGCCGCGCTGCCGCCGTTACCGCATAACAGCACCTTGCCACCGGCCTGCAGCGTTTCTGCAATTCGGTTAGCCACCAGCTCGACCTGTTCGAGCATGCTGCCAAACACTTCGTCCGCTACGGCGAGGTATTCGCCGGCAATTTTATTAGTATCCATAATACTTCAGGGGGTTTCGCCGGCCAGGGGCGGCTTGGGCTTTGTTTCCGGACTTCTACTGGCGAGGCTGTCCTTGTCGCGGACAATCTCCTCGACCTTCACTTCTACATCGCGAATGTCTGAAATACCGACCTTCTCTTGAATGGTCAACCGCGCCCGTTCCTGCAGCATACGGCTGATTTCCGGAATCGGCGCCCCCGCCTTGACCCGTACACGCAGGATCACATCCAACGCCTCGTCGCGTGCACTGACCTTGGGGGTGAGGGTCAGAATGGAGGGAAATTCGCTTTTCAAATGGCCAAGAAAATCCTGCAACGCTTTGAGGCTGATACTTATATTGCCCTGTTTGGATTCGTAGGAGAGGTATTGCGAACTTGGGCCGCGGCCAAACGAGGTGGCGATGTAAGCCACTACGAGTACAACCAGAACAAGGCCATAGGCCATGACGCCATGTCGGTTGCCAGCAAAGTCAGACACGAAGGCTGACCAGTATTCACCGCCCTGCATGGCCGGCAAAAGGATGCGCGTCAAAGCGCCGCCCGCCAGCAACACGAGGAGAATGCCAAGTAGGCGGTGCGCCCACTTCATCCGGCAGATTCCTGCAAGGCAGGTCGATCGGCATTACTCTCGGCAGGCAGTTTGACCCCCTGCACGACAACCTGCACGGCTTTGACCTGCTTGCCGGTCATCTGCTCCACCGCCTGACGCACCTCGGTCTGCAACTGCCAGGCAACATTCGGAATGCGCACGCCGTAGTCGAGAATTACATGAATCTCTATAACCACACCCGCGTCCTCGAACGAAACGCGAATGCCGCGGTCGCCGGACTTCTTGCGAATCATACCCGCGAGGTCGTCGACGATGCCGCCGCTCATCTCGCAAACCCCCGGCACCTTCACGGCGGCCAGTCGGGCGATGGTGGCAATGACGTTGTTATGGATCTGCACCGAACCGAGCTCGGTGTCGTTTTCGATGTGGTCCCCGGCAATTTCGCTTTCGAGGACGGGGTCGATCTGTATGGTGTTCGCCTTGGCTTCAGCTTTGGTCATGGCTGGTTCCTCTAGGTTGATTTAGTCTCGGTGTTCAGGAAGCCTTCCTTGATGAAGCCTTCCAGGAAAGTGGTGGTGTACTCGCCGCGCTGGAAACGGGCATCCATCAGCAGGGCCTGACCCAGCGGCACCGTGGTATGCACGCCCTCGACCATAAACTCGCCCAAGGCGCGGCTCATGCGGGCGATGGCTTCCACGCGGGTATCGGCATGTACGATGATTTTTCCAATCATGCTGTCGTAGTGCGGGGGAATGTTATACCCGTTGTAGACGTGCGAATCCACGCGGACCCCGATGCCGCCCGGCTGCTTGATGAAGGTGATGCCACCCGGCGACGGAATAAAGTCGCGGTAGGGATTCTCGGCATTCACCCGGAACTCGATGGCATGGCCATGAATCTTCAGGTCTTTCTGGCTGAAAGATAGCTTCTCGCCCGCCGCCACCCGGATCTGCTCCTTGATGAGGTCGACACCGGTGATTTCCTCGGTGATGGGATGCTCCACCTGAATCCGGGTGTTCATCTCCATAAAGTAGAAATCGCCGCTCTGCTGGTCATACAAAAATTCGATGGTGCCTGCATTGCGGTAACCCACCGCCTCGACCGCCTTCAGCGCGGCGCGGCCGAGCTTCTTGCGGGTTTCTTCATTGATGATGGGCGAAGGCGCTTCCTCCACGAGTTTCTGGTGGCGACGCTGAATACTGCAGTCGCGCTCGAACAAATGACAGGCGTTGCCGTGATGATCGGCGATGACCTGCACTTCGATATGCCTTGCCTGATCGATAAATTTTTCGATGTACACCTCGGCGTTCGAGAAGGCGCGTTCCGCCTCGCTGCTGGCGGTCATGTAACCCTGCACCAGGCTCACGTCGTTGCGGGCCACGCGCATGCCTTTGCCGCCGCCGCCCGCCACCGCCTTGATGAGCACCGGGTAGCCAATCTTGTGCGCGACCTTGAGCGCTTCATCCTGCGAACGCACGACGCCTTCGCTGCCCGGAGCCACCGGCACCCCGGCCTTTTTCATGGTGTCGCGGGCGACCGACTTGTTGCCCATCATGCGGATGTTATCCGGCGTCGGACCGATGAAATGAATGTTGCAGTTCTTGCAAATCTCGGCGAAGTGGGCGTTCTCGGAGAGAAAACCGTAGCCGGGATGAATCGCATCCACATCCGCGACTTCGGCGGCGCTAATGATGTTGGCGATTTTCAGGTAACTGTCCTTGCCCGGCGGCGGCCCGATACAGACCGCCTCGTCGGCCATCTGAACATGCAGGGAATCCTGGTCGGCGGTGGAATACACCGCCACCGACTTGATACCCATTTCGCGGCAGGCGCGAATGACCCGCAGGGCAATTTCGCCCCGGTTGGCAATTAGAATGCGTTCGAACATAAAATCTTACTTGGGTTCCACCAGAAACAGGGGCTGGCCGTACTCCACCGAGGTGGCATTCTCGACCAGAATCTTGCGGATGGTGCCTTTCACCTCCGCCTTGATTTCATTCATCACTTTCATCGCTTCAACGATGCAAACCACCGATTCGCCATCGATCTCGTCGCCAACCGAACAATAGGGCGGACTTTCCGGCGAGGCGGCACGGTAAAAGGTGCCGACCATGGGCGATTTGATTTCGATGAGGTTGCCCAGCGATTCTTCTTCTTTGGTTGAAGCGCCACCGGCGGCCGGAGCCGGACTTGCGGCGGGTGCCGCCATCGGCGCGGCCGCGGGATAAAAAGCCGGGGCCTGACCCATCATGACCTGCGGGGCTCCACCGGCATAAGGACGGCGCACGGTAATACGAAAACCTTCTTCGGCCAATTCGAACTCTGAAAGCTCGTTTTCCTTCATCAACTCAATGATGCGTTTGATTTCTTCAATATCCATAGCGCTGAATCTCCCGGTCCTTCAGTGGTCTGGTTGTTCCACTCGTTTATTTAAAGCGTGTTAGTTGTAGCAAGCATGGGGCTGTTTGTCCATGCGTCATGTCAGGCGGGAAGCACAGCTTCCCAGACCGCCTGCTCCGGGGCGTTGCGCTCCAGCAACACCCGGGCTTGTTCGACCCGTTCGATGCGGCGCAGTTGGTCCGCGAGGCCGATTTCGCGACTTTGACTCATCAAAGTTTGAACTTCGGCAGGGAAAAATAGCCCGTCCTCCCCACCGCCAGCCAGGCAAGCCAGTACATCCCGTTCCCAATACACAATGGTACGCAACACCTCGACGCGCGCGGCTACCACCTTCGATTGCACCCGGGCCTTGATGACGTCCTTCTCGACATCCTCGTCGTCATCCGCCTCGTCTTCCTTCGCCTCCGCCCGCTCGCGTACTTCGCGAAGTAATGCCGAAATCCAAGCCGACTGCTCCATGGGGGACGTGTCCGGCCCGCGCCTTCGCAACCAGTCCAGCATTGCCCGCTCCACCACGGTCGATTCGCGCGCCGATGCTCCTCCCCCCGCCAGCGAAACCATCCGGCAACGCGAGATGATGGTCGGCAGCAGCGCCTGAGGACTTTCGGTGATGAGCATAAGTAACACTTGCGGCGGCGGCTCCTCCAGCGTTTTCAAGAAGGCGTTCGCCGCCGCCTCGTTCATGCGGTCGGCATGCATAAAGATGGCCGATTTCCATCCGCCCTCGAAGGCGGTTTGGCGCAAAAAATGATTCGCCTCGCGGATGGGGTCGATGCCGATAACCCGGCTTTTCATCTCCGGCTCAAGCCATACCGTGTCCGGGTGACGCTGCGTTTCGATGAGCTGGCAGCCCCGGCACTCGCCGCACGGACGCTTCGCGGACTCCCCCTCACAGAACAATTGCTGCAGCAAGAGTTTCGCCAGCAGCATGCCCCACGCCGGATTCGGGGCCGCAATGACATAGCCGTGAGCGAGTTGACCGCTCTCGACGTTCAACCGCAGCGCGGCATAGGCTGCCCGCACCGGCTCAGGCAAGGAGAGGCTGGACCAGTCGCCAGACATCGGCCTCCACTTCGTCGGGGTTGCGGGCGGCATTGAGCGTGATGAAGCGTTCCGGGTAGCGTTTGGCCAGCTCCAGATAACCACCCCGCACCTTCTCGTGAAATTCGCGGGCTTCGTTTTCGATGCGGTCAGATTTCTCGAACAATTCGCGTTGGCGGCTGGCGATGCGCTCGAAGCCGGTGGCAATTTCCACGTCAAGCAAGAGCGTTATATCCGGCGTGGCACCTTTAATCGCAAAGTTATTAATCGAAATCATCTGCTCAACATCAAAACCACGTCCGTAACCCTGATAAACGGTAGTTGAGTCCGCAAAACGGTCACAAATGACATGGGTTCCCGACTCCAGCGCGGGAATGATCACCTTTCGTACTAGTTGAGCACGACTGGAGGCAAACAACAGCACCTCCGTCTCATCGCATAGCGGCTCGCCCGCCATGTCGTGCTGCAGGATTTCGCGAATGACCTCACCGGTCGGGGTGCCGCCGGGTTCACGGGTGTATATCGCCTCGTGACCCTCCAGGGCCAGGCGGGCCAGCAACCGTTTTGCCTGCGTGGTCTTGCCGCCACCTTCCGGGCCTTCAAAGGTGATGAATTTTCCCCGCATTACTTCCGCCTCAACTTCGGACCCTGCGGGGTGTCCTTCACCGAATAGCCGGCCTGCTCAATCGCATCGCGCAGCCGGTCCGACTCCGCCCAGTTCTTCGCGGCGCGGGCCGCGGTGCGTTCCTCTAACAGGGCGCGAATTTCATCCGGAATCTTCTCCTCCGGCGGGGCGAGAAAACCCAGCACACGGTCGAAGTCCGCCCACGAGGCCAGCGCCGAGGCCGCCGCTCCCGCGGAGACTTCACCGCCATCCATGGCCCGGTTGCCCGCGCGCAGCATGTCGAAAATCCCGCCCATCGCGCCGGAGATGTTCAGGTCATCGCTCAACGCCTCCGTAAAAGCGGCACGCGCTTCCGCCACCCAGCCCGGCGGCTCGGCATCCGGGGCGGTGGAGCCGGCGACTTCAGCCAGACGCAGACGGAATTCATCCAGCCGCCCCAGCGCCGCGCGGGCGCCGTCGAGTCCCTCGAAGGTGAAATTCAGCGACTGGCGATAATGCGTGCCGATGAGCTCGTAGCGAATCTCGCGCCCGCTGTAGCCCTTATCCTGCAGGTCGCGCAGGGTGAAGAAATTACCGGCCGACTTGGCCATTTTCTTGCCCTCGACGATGAGGTGAGCATTGTGCAGCCAGTAATTGACGAATTTCTTGCCGGTGGCCGCCTCGCTCTGGGCGATTTCGTCGTCGTGATGCGGAAAGATGTTGTCCATGCCGCCGCAATGGATGTCGAACGAGTCGCCGAGATATTTCATGCTCATCGCCGAGCATTCGATGTGCCAGCCGGGACGTCCCCTGCCCCACGGCGACTCCCAGAACACATCGCCGTCCTCCTCATCCCACGCCTTCCACAGTGCGAAGTCGCCGATGTTTTCCTTTTCGTACTCGTCATGAGCCACGCGGGTTCCCGGACGCAGTGCGGACATGTCGAGGCGACAAAGGCAGCCGTAGCCGGGGAACTTGGTGATGTTGAAATAAACCGACTTGTCGTCCGACTGGTAGGCGAAACCTTTATCGATGAGCGTCTGAATCATCGCAATCATTTCCGGCACATGATCGGTCGCGGCCGGATAATGTTCCGCCCGCTCGATGTTCAACGTGCCCAGATCCTGAAAGAACGCATCGATGTACGTCTTCGTGTATTCCTTCAGCGGCATGCCCTTTTCGCGGCTCGAGCGGATGGTCTTGTCATCCACATCGGTCAGGTTCATCACGTGATAAACCTCGTAGCCGGCGAACTTCAACACCCTCCGCAAAAGGTCCTCGAAGGTATACGCGCGAAGGTTGCCGATGTGGGCGAAATTATACACCGTCGGTCCGCACGTATACATGCGCACCTTACCGGCATCAATCGGGGTAAACGGCTCCAACTCGCGGGTCAGCGTATTGTGAAATTTCAGGGTCATACAAATGCGCGACCATACACTCACCCGCTATGATCAGGCAACGCGGGAATTGGGCGGCACAGGCCTTCGGGCAGGAAAATACTCAAAGTGCTACCAACCCAAGCCATTTCATGATGGCGATTTCAATCTCGCTCATCTGATCAGGTGTCAATTTTGCAATCTTCTTGAACAGTTTTGGCTCTGGAACGGCGAAAAGTCCTTGAACATTAAAAGCCCCTGGCTTTAGGCCCGATATAGCTAAATTGATCTCAAATGTGGA
>JBMTVS010000102.1:0-8166 GCA_049451655.1 Kiritimatiellia bacterium
ATTCGCTGCCCTGTTGGCCGATTAGCACCACCTGATCGCCGACCTCGACATCGGTTTCCGGACCTAAATCCAGCGTGATCCAGTTCATGCTGACCCTCCCGACCACCGGGTACCGTTTACCCCTGATCAGCACAAAGCCACGATTGCCCAGCAAACGGTTGTAGCCGTCGGCGTAGCCCACCGAAACCGTGGCGATAATCGTCGCGCGCTTGGTGGTATAGCTGCTGTAGTAGCCCACCGGAAAATTCGCCGGTACCCGCTTAACCATCAAAACGCGCGTCTTCCATTGCAGGATGGGCGCGGTGGTCGCGCGCAGGCCGGGGTCACGCGCCCCGTAGCCGTACATGATGATACCGGGGCGCACCCCGTCGAAATCCCAATCCGGAAAGCACTGTAGGGCGCGGCTACTCGAGACATGACGCATGAGCGGCTCCCGCGAAATGCGACTGACCTTGTCGGTGACATGTTGAAATCGCTCCACCTGATCCGGCCCCATTGATGGACGAGCCACTTCAACCGAGGCAAAATGCGTGCAGATGCCGGTCATGCTTAATCCGGGCAGCTGCTGTATGGCGGCAAAGTCTTCGACCGCAGTCTCCCAAGGCACGCCGAACCGGCCCATTCCGGTGTCGACCTTTAAGTGACAACGCAGGGTTACGCCCAGTCGCACCGCTTCTGCTGACATTTGTTCGGCGTGCGGCACATCGACAAGAATGGGCAGGAATGACTGTTCGACACACACCGGGATTTCCTGCGGAAAGATGGACCCGAGAATGACGATTTCAGCATGCGGCGCCACCTCACGCACGATTATCGCTTCGTGGGTGTACGCCACAGCAAACCATGTTACTCCGCATGATGCGGCATGGCGCGCCACCTCACGCAGGCCATGACCGTAGGCATTCGCCTTGACGACAAAAACAAGTTTGGTCTCCGGTTTAAGTGCGCCCTTCACCGCATCAATATTCGCGCCGAGTTGCGCGAGATCTACTTCAACCCACGAGTTATGCATGTGATCTTTGTAGCGCGGTGATTTTAAAGAGTCCAGAACGTCAAGCGGTCACAAGTCGTTCGCCAACCCGCCAGTTGCATCCGCAAAGAAAAGCCTGACCGCTCATGCGCTTCTTGCCTTCCGGTTGAAGCTCGATAAGTTGTAGCGCGCCATTGCCGGTCATAACCACGGGCCCATCTCCACTGGTTGATAAAATCTCACCCGGCGAACCCTGCCCATCCACTGGTCGCGACCTCCAAACCTTGATCATTACGCCCTCGCGTCGAAAGAAGCAACCTGGCCAGGGCTGAAACCCGCGAATATGGTTATGAAGATGAACCGATGACATCTGCCAGTCCAGCAGACCATCCTCCTTGCTAATTTTTCGCGCATGCGTGGCCTTTGTATCATCCTGCGGCAAAGGTTTAGACTTGCCCTCATCGATCAAATCCAGCGTCCGGAGCAGAAGTTTGGCCCCCAGCGCGGCAAATCGATCGCTCAAATCGACTGCCGATTCATCCGGATGAACGGATGAATGCTCCTGCAGCCAAATCGCGCCTGCATCCATCTCCTTCACTACCTGAAAAATCGTGACCCCGCTCTCCGTCTCGCCGTTAGCAATCGACCACTGCAACGGTGCGGCCCCGCGATATTTTGGCAGCAACGACGGATGAACATTCACTGCGCCTTGCGGGGGCAGGTTCAGAACGGTCGTAGGAATATATTGTCCGTACGAAGCGACCGCGATGATGTCCGGCTTCCATGATCGCAACGACTCCAGGCCTTCCGGGGAGCCGATTTTTTCCGGCATGATGAGCGGGAGATCAAGTTCGCGTGCTGCGGCATGCACAATGCCGGGCTGGATTTTGCGGCTGCGCCCGCTGGGACGATCCGGTTGGGTAGCTACACCGACCAGTTGATGTCGATCGCTACCCGCGAGCGCCTGCAAAACGGGCAGCGAAAACGAGGAAGAACCGAAAAAGACAACCTTCATGGCGGCGCGATGATCGCGACAACCATCAGGCCGCCACGGGCGACATGTAACGCAGGAGGTGAATGAGCTTTTCTTTCAACTCGTTGCGCGGAACGACAACGTCGAGTAGCCCATGCTTGAGCAGGAACTCCGAGCGCTGAAAGCCGTCCGGCAAATCCTGTTGGGTGGTTTCCTTGATAACGCGCGGTCCGGCGAACCCGATCAGCGCACCGGGTTCCGCGACGATGACATCACCTAGCGTGGCGAAGCTCGCCATGACGCCGGCGGTGGTCGGATGGGTCAGCACGGGAATGTAGGCAAGTCCGGCCTCGGCATGGCGTGCCAGCGCTCCACTGGTCTTGGCCATCTGCATCAAGCTCATCAGTCCCTCGTACATACGAGCCCCGCCCGAGGCGCAGACTACGACCACTGGAAGTTTCTCCGCTGTGCAACGCTCGATGAGCCGGGTCACTTTTTCCCCGACCACGGAGCCCATGCTGGCGCCGAGGAACGAGAAATCCATCACCCCCAGCCCGACCTCAAGATCATCCATGCGGCCCTTACCAATGGTAATGGCATCGTTATAGCCGGTCTTCTTTTTATTCTCTTTGAGTTTTTGCGGATAGGAAGCCGTACCGGTGAAACCCAACGTGTCGACGCTGCAAAGATTTTCATCCCATTCCTCATAGGTGCCCGCCTCGATGAGCATATCGATGCGCTCGCGTCGGCTCATTTGAAAGTGGTGCTTGCACTTCGGGCAAGTCTGCAGGTTGGCTTCAAGTTCCTGCTTGAAGACGATTTCCCCGCAGCCGGGACACTTCACCCATAGCCCGTCCGGCATTTCCCGCTTTCGGACCTTGATGGTTGAATAATTCTTCTTGTTGAAAAATGGCATAATCTACGTCCTATCAATCAATAACCTCGAGCAACCGTTATGACGTCCACATACCCGGCTCCTGCATCCAGCATGACCCGGGCGCAAGCTCCAACCGTGGCTCCGGTTGTCATCACATCATCCACCAGTAACAATCGCTTACCGCTCCAAAAACCGGATGGCTTTACTACAAATGCACCTTTGACGTTAGTCAGGCGCTCGGTGGCTGTCAAACGCGTTTGTGAGGGTGTGGCTCGAATGCGACGAATCATACCGCGTCCTAACACCTTTGTTCCCAACCGCTTAGCTAAACCGGCGGCCAACAAGGCTGATTGATTATATCCGCGCTCGCGCAACTTCACCGGATGAAGGGGCACCGCGCAAACCGCGTCATACGCTGTGTCCCCGTAATGACTCCTCACCGCCGCCTCGAGCAGGTCGGTTAGAAGAGGTTGCAGCCAAAGGGCATGATGATATTTGAAACTGATCACAAGATGCTTTCCGGCATCATTGTAATGAAGCGCCGCTCGCGCCCGCTGGTAAACCGGCTCGCGCTTGGTGCAATCATGGCACACGTAATCGTGATCGACCAAACCATGCACCGGCTCGCCGCAAAGTTTGCAAAAAGGTGCGGCGATCACGCTCAGGGCGTTGCGACAATCCCAGCAGAGCGATAATCCCTGCTCCAGTATGGCCACGCCACAGGCCGAGCAGGTGCGAGGAAAAATCGCATCCGCGACCAGCGCCAATGGATTGAACCGGCTGAACGCCACTAAAATGCAATCCCCGCAGAAATGGCAAACCCAACGGCATCGAATATTTGCGATTCGAACCTGAAGGTATTATTGCCGGGTAACAGAAAACTTATCCCGACCACGGCACCCACCATCTGATCTTCATCCCGGTCCACATCACCAGAGAGCCGGAGTATCGATACCGCCGGGCCGGCATACGGCATCAAGGTTACCTGATCATCCAGTCTGATTTTAGCTGCGATGTTGACCCCGGCCTCCACCTCGATCAGGTCGTCGTAGTCTATCGTGCCCAGCCGCAGCCCCGGCGTGTAGTGGATCTGAGCCCGGGCGGCAACACGCACCTGCTCGCGGTCATATGCAAGATGTCGCAGACCGAGGCCGCCACGAAATTCCAAATCACCGCCGTCGGCTTGTATGCCGCCGAGGTCAAAATCCAATGTGGCAAACTCGCCCACATCACTGTGCAGACGCAGGGTGTAGAGGTCGGCTTCAAAAGCCCTGCCCCGGTCGAGTTCACGATCGCGCGCTTGATAGATTATTTCGGCGCGCGCTTGATAGCCCAGATCAAGCGGAAATACGGGATCACCAGCATCGGAAGCACGGACCATCGTGGCCCATGCCATGGAAATCGTCAGGATGAATAGCGCTGTTGTCTTCATGAGCATTCCTTTCGAAATCTAACTTCAGTTACTATTATCGAATTTAGACGGAGGTGACTCAATGGAATTCAACACGAAAAGGATTTCATCTGCCATGAGCTCCCACCGCCTGCTTACCACCCGTCAAATGCCTTGCGAATCAAGGTGCTGCCCGTTACCTTTTCAAAAGTCTGATGACCCGGTCAATCCAGCCTGTAGGTGATGATCCGGCTGAAACCACAGACGATAATATTTAGGCAATTTCTCTCATGGATTTCAGTGTTTACAATATGGAACGAAGCGTAGCTCCCAAGGCTCCGACGCCTTGGTGGGTATACGTAGCGGTGGCGGCCGCCGTGGCGTTAGCGGTAATCGGCGGTATATCGTTGATCATGCATTTCCGGGACAAACCTGTTGCTCCACCCCTGACAGAAGTCGATTCGGAACAAGTCGAACAAGAAGAATCGAAACCCGCCACGCAGCCGCAAGCATTAACGCAAGTTCCTCCTGCCCCCAGCAAAACGTCCACTACGGCCATTCCTGCGCCTGCCAAGCCTGCAGCGCCAGCTCTCCCCGCCACCTCTCTGGCATCAGCGCGGGACGCTCAAACATCTGGCGATCTTGTGACGGCTCGTGCCCGCGCGCTTGAGGTCTGGAAGGCCAGTCGTGATGGAGCCGAACGCTTGCAAGCCGAGGAAATTCTTAACGAAGTCGGCGTTGCCCTCGTCATGACCCCGCGCGAAATGCCAGAGAAACTCGACTATACGGTGAAATCCGGTGACACCCTCGACAAGATTGCCCGCACCTACGGCACCACGGTTGAGCTTTTGCGTAAAAGCAACAATATCAGCGGACACATCATTCGCGTTGGCGATCGCATGCGCATCCTCGATGGTAAATTCAGCTTGTCCGTCAGCAAATCACGAAACGACCTCGAGCTTTACCTCAATGGTGAATTCTTCAAGCGTTACCCTGTCGGCACCGGAGAATTCAACAAAACACCGGTTGGTGATTTCGTCATCGACGACCGTATCTCACAGCCCACCTGGTGGCGCCCGGACGGTAAGGCCATTCCCTTTGGCGACCCTGAGAACTTGCTCGGCACCCACTGGCTGTCTATCAACGTTCGTGGTTATGGCCTGCACGGAACTTGGGAACCTGACACCATCGGCAAGCAGCTCAGCGCCGGTTGCGTGCGGTTGTTAAACGAGGATATAGAGGAACTATTCACTTTACTTCCCGTCGGAACGCCCGTATCCATCCGCGACTAATCGGAGGAAAACAACATGCCTGTTTTCACGCTACCCTTTGAAAAACCCATTGTAGAACTTGAAACCAAGCTCAAGGAACTCTCGCAGTTCAGTGAGAGCCAGAAAATCGATGTATCGAACGAAATCGAGCGCATGACCAAGCGCATCGAGGATACGCGCCGCGACATTTACGCGAACTTAACCGCGTGGCAGAAGGTCCAGGTCGCCCGCCATCCTGCCCGCCCCTACACGCGCGACTACATCAATTTAATGTGCGACCATTTCGAGGAGCTGCATGGCGACCGGATTCACCGCGATGACCGGGCCATTATTGGCGGTTTCGCCGAAATCGGCGGGCAACGCGTCATGCTCATCGGCACGCAAAAGGGACGCGACACCAAAAGCAACCTCGAATGCAACTTCGGCTGCGCCTACCCTGAAGGCTATCGCAAGGCGCTACGACTTATGAAGCTGGCGGCGAAATTCAAGTTGCCCATCGTCACCCTCATCGACACCCCCGGTGCCTACCCCGGCATCGAGTCGGAGGAGCGCCACATCGCCGAGGCCATCGCAGTCAACCTTCGCGAGATGTTTACCTTCGAGGTACCGATTCTGGTTACGATCATTGGCGAAGGCGGCAGCGGTGGTGCTCTCGGTATCGGAGTCGGCGACCATGTCATGGTCCTCGAGCATGCTTACTACTCCGTTATTTCGCCGGAAGGCTGCGCGGCCATCATCTGGAAGAATCGCTCCTTCTCCGACAAGGCGGCCGAGGCATTGAAAATCACCTCGAAGGATTTGTTGGCCTCCGGACTCGCCGACGAGATCGTGCCCGAACCGCTGGGCGGGGCCCACAACAACCACGGGGAAATGGCCGCCAACCTCAAGGCCTGCATCTTGAAGAATTTAAAAGCGTTGAACAAAGTGCCCGCGCAGAAGTTGTTGAACAAGCGTTATGACAAGTTTCGTGTAATGGGCATATGCTCGGAAGCAGCTGCAAGCAGTGAGCCGGCCGAAGTGGAAGGATGACGGGATTGATGACCGAAGTGACTGAAGAAATGGAAAACGAAATTCCGGTCGACCGCATGTCGGCCACCGACGACGAGCGCATTGAAAACATTGTTCCGCTCCCACCCCCGGTCAATTTAATCAAGTTCTTCCCGGTCAAAACCACGCCGGCGGAAATATTGATAAGCCAGACCCGGCAAAATATCCGCAATATCCTGAACCACGGCGATGATCGATTGATGGTCATCATGGGTCCCTGCTCCATTCACGACCCGGCCGCCGCTATTGAGTACGCCGGACGGCTACTCGAGCAGCGCGCCAAGCACCGCGACGATCTTGAAATTCTGATGCGGGTATATTTTGAAAAACCTCGCACCACCGTGGGTTGGAAAGGTTTGATAAACGACCCCTATCTGAACGGAAGTTTTCGCATCAATGAAGGGTTGCGGATGGCCCGTGATCTGCTTGTGCGCATTAACCAGTCCGGCGTTCCGGCGGGTTGCGAGTTTCTCGATGTCATTTCGCCGCAATATATCGGCGATCTGGTTTCCTGGGTTTCCATCGGCGCCCGCACCACCGAATCGCAAGTGCATCGCGAACTTTCCTCCGGACTTTCCGCCCCGGTCGGATTCAAGAACGGCACCGACGGTAATGTGAAAATCGCCGCCGACGCCATGCTGGCTGCCCGGCAGAAGCATCATTTTCTTTCCGTGCATAAAACCGGCCAGGTCGCCATTGTTAGCACCAGCGGCAACGACGATTCGCACATCATTCTGCGCGGAGGCAAGCAGCCAAACTTCGACGCGGAAAGCGTACAGGCCGCCTGCGAGGCGCTCAGCAAGGCCGGATTGGATGAGCGACTGATGATTGATTTGTCGCACGGAAACTGCAGCGGCGACTACCGCAAAGAGCGCGATTCCGGCCGCGCGGTGGCCGAGCAAATTTCCGGCGGCGAGAAGCGTATCGTCGGCGTGATGATTGAATCCAATCTCGTCGAGGGCAAGCAAGCCCTCAAGGAAGGCCAACCGCTGGTCTACGGTCAGAGCATCACCGACGCCTGCCTCGGCTGGGACTCCTCCGTCGAACTCCTCGAAGAACTTGCTGCAGCCGTCCGCCAGCGCCGCCAGCACGCCTGATCAACGCGCGGCCCGGTCTCCCCGGCCATCTAAAACTCATCGAAAAAGCGCTTGCCACGCACCTGTGGCTATCTATAGTTGCTAAAACGTATTACCACCCCATAACAGGGCGTTCTTCTGAAAGCCGGTGAGGGACATACAATGTATTTTATAATTTATTAATTGAGAGGTACTTATGAGCATTGGAATTGCATTCAAGTTATTTTTCAAGGCACTGGGTGATCGCGATTTCGCAGCCGAGATGAAGGATAAATTGGCGGGCGGAGCGCCCAAAGTCTTGCCGGAACAGGCCGAACCCAAAGGTCCGCGACGGACCGACGCGGTCGAACTGCTGGCCACACTTCAGCGCGAAGGCAGGTTGATTGATTTCCTAAAGGAAAAAATCGAGGGCTACTCCGACGCCCAAATCGGCGCGGCAGTCAGGGACATCCATCGTGATTGTGGCAAAACCCTGAGCCGCCTGTTCGCCATCGCCCCGCTGGAAAACCAGCCCGAGGGCGCCAGCATCAACCTGCCCGCCGAAATCGATCCGGGCGCTATT
>JBMTVS010000103.1:0-8154 GCA_049451655.1 Kiritimatiellia bacterium
TCGCGACGAAACACCTGTACTTCATCCAGCCGCTCGATGTTGCCCAGCGGACCGGGAATCACGCTCCAGGTGATGACGTAGCCATACGGCTGCAGAATTTTCTCGAGGACTTCATCGACGGGCTCGTCTTCCGCGAGGCCGCTGATGCGGGATTCGATGGCAGGGTCGAACTGCACCTTCACGCCGGCGCGTACCAGACCGGCGAGGATATCCTTTAGCGGCGTTTCATCGGCCCGCAAGGTCATGCGGTCGCCGTCGATACGCAGTTCGTACGACGGACGCGGCACCGGTGCAGGCACGACCACCTGCTGCTGTACCGGCTTCTCCGGCCTTTCCGGTCGAACCTCCCGCAACCGGTCAAACCAACCGAGAAAGGCCAATGTTAAAAGTGTAAAACGCATAGCTGCTTAATGATAATTGTAGGGCGGAAATGGGCGAAAGACCTTCCCGCCGGGAAGGTCTTTCGCCTTCGCTACGAAGCTACGGCGCGACACGCGAAGACTCAACCATTCCCGCCCTACTTCCGCAAATGCTCCAGAAAATATCCCACGATCCTTCCGCTCACCCATTTCCGGTAATCGGCGGTGGAGCGGATATCGTTGATGGGTTGGACGGAATCGGCGGCGAGCCGTTCAGCTTCGGCGATGGTTTCCGTATCGAGGACGCGGCCGTTGAGAAATTCCTCGACCTTTGGCAGGCGAATCGCGGTCGGGGCCACGCTACCCAGCGCGACCTTGAAATGCGCGATGGAACCGTTGTCGTTCAAGGCGCCCCGGTAGCTGCCCATGATTTTGGAAATTGCTTGCGCGGCGCGCGGTCCGAGCTTGCGGAATTTTTCTTTTTCACCCTCGCCTTTGGCCGGCACGAGGAAGCGCACGATGAGTTCGTCTTCTGAAAGATTTATCTTTCGGTAGCCCAACAAAAAACTTTGGAGCGTCAAAGTCCGTTCACCACGCGCCGCGCTGGCCACCACCACTTCGGCGTCGCTGGCCAGCAGGGTCGGAGCGAGGTCGCCGGCGGGACTGGCGTTGGCAATGCTTCCGGCGAGCGTCCCCATGGCTTGAATCTGTCCGCCGCCTACCGTTGCCGCCGCTTCGGCGAGCGCGGGAATGGCGCGCTGGATAATCGGTGAGTTGCGAAGCTGCGCGTGGGTGACTGCGGCGCCGATGATGACGCGTCCATCGATTTCGCTGAGCTCGCGCAGCTCGGGCAGACTCTTTACGTCAATCGCCCGCGCCGGTGGAGGACGTACGCCCGATTCCCATTGCACCATCATGTCGGTGCCGCCGGCGAGCGGAAGGCCGCGCGTGTTCTCATCGGCCATCAACGTCAGCGCTTCGGCAAGGGTTTCCGGGAAGACGAGGTCGATGCTTTCCATCGCGGTCGCGGTCATGACGCCACCCCCTCATCGGCGGGCCAACGCTCGGAAGCCGCCTGCACCGCCTCGATGATTTTCACGTAGCCGGTGCAACGGCAGATGTTGCCAGCGTGCGCGTCCTTGATGGATTCCTCGGTGATGACCGGTTGCTTGCGCAGGAATGCATACGAGGACATCAACATCCCCGGAATGCAAAAGCCGCACTGCGCCGAACCTTTCTCGAGGTACATCTGCTGGATGAGCCGTCCGCCTTCGGTGCGCTCGAGTCCTTCCACGGTCATGATTTCCGCGCCATCGCGCACCTGGCCGGCGGCGAGCAGGCAGGAGACCACGATTTCGCCGTTGAGCATCACCGTGCAAGCGCCACACTCGCCCTCGCCGCAACCTTCCTTGGTGCCTTTCAGGTCCACGTCCTCGCGCAACACGTCGAGCAGACGTCGCGCGGGCGGGAAGGATACCGTTACGTTGTCGCCGTTGATGTTCCAGGTTCTGGTGATTTTTTTCATACCGCTTTCTCCCGGGTGGCCGCGAACAAGGTTTCCGGCGTGATAGGCAAGGTGTTGAGCCGGACGCCGAGGGCGGATTTCACCGCGTTGGCGATGGCGGGGGCCAATCCGTCCATCGGCATCTCGCCCACCCCTTTCGCGCCGGGCGGCGCGTAGGTGTAGGGATACTCGACGAAACTGATGTCGAACGCCGGAATATCCAGCGCGGTCGGCACGACGTAGGTCTGCATGCGGCTGGCGTCGTAGAGGCCCTTTTCATTGATGGCCATTTTCTCCATCACCGCGTAGCCGAGGGCCTGGGTGAGTCCGCCCTCGATTTGACCGGAGGCGAGCACGGGATTGATGACGCGGCCGATGTCGAAGCAGGCGGTGACTTTTTTCACCGTGAGTTCGAGCGTGACTTCGTCGATTTCCACTTCGGCGACATTGCAGCCCCACGAGTAGGAAGGATATGAGTCGCCCTCGAAGGTTTTCTGGTTCCACTTGATGGTGGTCGGCAACTTGAACTGGTTCATCACGCGCAGCGGGCCATGCTGCTTGAGGTAGGCGGTGGCTACATCCTGGAAACTGCGCGTCGCGCCGGTGACCCCGCCGGTGAAGGTGTCGTTGTCGAGCTCGACGCGCTCGCCGCCGAACAACGATTCCGACGCGAAGGCTTCGAGCTTCTCGCGCATCATCTGCGCGGCCCCGAAGACCGTGCCGCCGACCACCATCGCCGTGCGCGAGGCAACGGTGGGTCCGCTGTCCGGGACATACTTGGTGTCGGGGAACGGGCAGCGCACGTGGTCGATGCTGACCCGCAGGCCGTCGGCGCCGATTTGCGGCATGATGGTCATGGTGCCCTGGCCCATCTCGGTCGAGCTGATGCGAATGTTCGCCACCGCGCGTCCGCTGTCGTCGTATTCAAGATCGATGGCGGCCTTCGATTTCAAGCGGCTTTCGCCATCGCCGGTGAATCCGGAGCCGGGCCCGAAGTAGGCGATGCCGATGCCGTAGTACTTGCCGTTTTCGGCGCGACCGCGCGAGGCGCGCTTCAGGTTTTCGCTAAAATTGCTGCGGGCCAGCGTGTTCTCCAGCACCTCGGGCGTGCCCATCGGCTCGAAGATTTTCTGGCCGGTGGCGGTGAGGTCGCCCTCGTGCAGCGCGTTGCGGCGGCGAAACTCCTCCGGCGCGATGTCGAGGGTAGAAGCGATTTCCTCGATGTGCGACTCCAGGCCCCAGATGGCCTGCGGCGCGCCGAAGCCGCGGAAAGCGCCGTTGGGGAAGGTGTTGGTGCGGTAGACCTTGCCGTTCACGAAGACGTTCGCGCACTTGTAGCCGAGCGTGCTGTGAAGGATGCCGCGATACATCACCACCGGGCTGAGCGTGGTATAAGCGCCGCCGTCGAGCAGGAAGTCGACTTCCATCGCGGTGATGGTGCCGTCGTTCTTCACGCCGGTTTTGTGACGCACCCACACCGGATGCCGCTTGGTGGTGTAAAGGATGTCCTGGTGGCGGTCGTAAATGATTTTCACCGGCTTGCCGCTTTTCATGGCGAGCAGCGCGCAGTAGCCGGCGATGAGGGTGGGAAATTCCTCCTTGCCGCCGAAAGCCCCGCCGACCGCAGTTTGCTTCACGCGGATTTTCTCCAGCGGCAAGCCGAGGGTCGGCACCAGTTCGGGCGCAATGTAATAAGGACATTGCAAGCTGCCCTGAATGAAGACGCTACCGTCCTCTTCCGGAATCACCACCATGCCCTGCGGTTCGATGTAGAGCTGCTCCTGATGACCGGCCCAATATTCGCCGGTGATGATATGGTCGGCCTCGTCAAAGCCGGTTTCGACGTCGCCTTTCAAGATGGTCTGCTCTGCTTGCTGGTGCAGGCCCTGACCATCCTGCTCCTTGAAGCGGGCGACAACTTCATCGAGGGTCAGGATGGGTTCCAGCTCCTCGATGTCTGGAACGATGTGCGCGGCGGCTTCGCGGGCCAGCTCACGGGTGGGCGCGGCAACGAGGGCGACGGGCTCGCCGCGATACTGGATTTCGTCGTGGGCGATGAACGGCATGTCGTGACCGAACATGTCGACAATGTTTTCGCCAGGGATGTCTTCGGGCAGCACCACGCAGACGCGGCTGAAATCGAAGCCGGGGTTGAAGTTCAGTTTGCGCAGGCGGCCGCGGGCGACCGGGGAACGCACCACTTCGCCATACCAGCAGTCGGGAACATGGATGTCATCCGCGTACTGGGCCAGCCCCCGGACCTTTTCATCACCGTCCAGCCGGACGATGCTCTTGCCTACGTGCCTGAAGGCAATTGATTCCTTTACCGTCATAATGTCACCTCACACTTGATGGAACATAAAACCATCGTCCCCATTGGCAAACGCGAACGGTTCGCGGAAAAAAGATTTTTCCATCCGCAACAAGCGATTACTATGCGCGTTTAATCCGTAAAACCAAAGAGAAAATCATGACTATTCGCTGTCGTTTTGCCCCCAGCCCCACCGGAAGTGTCCACATCGGCAATATGCGGGCTGCCATCTACAACTGGCTGTTCGCCCGTCATCAGGGCGGTGCCTTCCTGTTGCGCGTCGAGGACACTGACCGTGAGCGCTCGACTCCGGAGGCGGTGCGAACCGTGCTGGACGCGATGGAATGGCTCGGCCTCAATGTCGACGAGGAGCCGGTCTACCAGTCCACCAAGCGCGAGGCGCATCTTGCCGCCGCGGAAAAACTGCTCGCCAGCGGCCACGCCTACAAGCTCGACAAGGGCGGAACCGGCAAGGGCGAGGCGACGCTGTTCAAGATGCCGGGACGCGACATCGCCTTTCGCGATGAAATCAAGGGCGAGCTGAAGAAGGACGCGGCGAACCTGCAGGATTTCGTCATCGTGCGCTCGGACGGTAATCCCGTCTTTCATCTCGCCAACGTCGTCGACGACATCGACATGGGCATCACCCACATCATCCGCGGCGACGACCATATCGAAAACACCTTCCGGCACATCGCCCTGTTCGAAGCGCTGGGCGCGACGCCGCCGGTTTACGCGCATTTGCCGATGATTGTGAACGCGCAAGGTAAGCCTTACTCCAAGCGCGATGGCGCGGCTTTTGTCGGCGAGTTTCAGGAGCAGGGTTATCTCGCCGAAGCGCTCTTCAATTACCTCGTCCTGCTCGGCTGGTCGCCGGGCGACGACCGCGAAGTCATGTCGCGCGACGAAATCGTACAGCTCTTCACCCTCGACCGCGTGCAGGGCAAGCCCGCGCAGTTCGACCTGAAAAAGTTTTTGTGGATGAACAACGAGTACATTCAGCGGACGCCGGCGGAGGAATGGACGCAACGTTTTCGCGCCACGTTTCCGGAGGCTACGGATGAAGCCTACCTCGCGCAGGTCATCGAGCTGATGAAGCCGCGGGTCAAGGTGTGGTCGGATGTGGCGAGCGCGGTGTATTTCTTCCGCGACGACTATCCGGTTGACGCCGACGCCGCGCAGAAGCGGTTGGGCGATGCGGAAGCGAAGGCGCGTTTGCAGGCGATGATGGAGCGATTCGCCGCGCTTGAGTCATTCAACGCCGAGCCGCTCGAAGCCGCATTAAGGTTGCTCGCCGACGAGCTCGGCATCAAGCCGGCCGACCTCATTCATCCGGTCCGCATCGCGGTCAGCGGCCAACCCGGCGGCCCCAGCCTCTTCCACCTCCTCGAAGTCATCGGTCGCGACCGGGTGCTGGCGCGCATGGCGAGAGCGGTGTAATCAAGTTGGCCGGATAATCGCAGGGCTGGAAGGCCTTCAGCCGATCCAGCCCTACAATTTTAGCCACCTCGCCTTCCCCCAAAACTTTCGTGTCTTTTGCAATTCCCTGACCCGTTCCACGATCTTCGCCCGCGCGGGGACATAGATGCAATATCTGTCATAACTCGTTGATTTACAACGCTTGGAAAAACCAGATGGCAAAATTTCCAGTCATTGGAACTTCTATGTCCCCTCATCCGGCCGCTTCTGTACTCACTGCGTTCTGCCTACCAGGCGCTGTGGACCAGAAGGCCGGTGGCGACGCCGAGCAGGAGGCCGGCGAGGACTTCGAGGCGGGTGTGGCCGAGGAGTTCAGCGAGTTTGTGAGTGGATAGGTGGTGCTCTTTGAAGAGTTCCTGCACGATTTGATTGAGGAGGCGGGCCTGTTGGCCGGCGGCGCGGCGAACGCTCTGCGCGTCGAACATAACGATCAGGGCGAAGACCAGCGCGATGGCGAAGCTGGTCGAACTCAATCCCTCCCGAACACCAACAGACGTTGCCATGGCACTTACCGAGGCCGAGTGGGCGCTGGGCATCCCGCCGGTGGAAATCATGTAGTGAAAGTCCAATTGGCGGTTTTTGATCAGATTCCAGACGAACTTGATCGACTGAGCGGCGAACCAGCCAATAAATGCCGCTATAAAGGTCGGGTTATGGAGAATCGTCTCATTCATTCAAGTGGGAGGTTAATCGCCGGGAGCAAGTCATGACAACCGCCAAATACCTGGTCGCCATATTGATTGTATCAGGCGGCGCTAACAATTTTCCGTGCGGTTTGGCCTTGCCGAACAGCGTTTTCATGTGCATATTCCGCCCCTTTCAATCGAAATTCAGCTACCAGAAGTAGAGGTACGTTATGTCCAGAGCAGTTCCACTCGAAAAAGTTCGCAACATCGGCATCATGGCGCACATCGATGCGGGTAAGACCACCTGCAGCGAGCGCATTCTGTTTTATGCCGGCAAGACCCACAAGATCGGCGAGGTGCACGACGGCGCCGCCACCATGGACTGGATGGAACAGGAGCGCGAACGTGGTATTACCATCACCTCCGCCGCGACCTCGTTGTTCTGGAAGGATCACATGATTTCGCTGATCGACACGCCCGGACACGTGGACTTTACCGTTGAGGTGGAGCGCAGCTTGCGCGTGCTGGACGGCGCGATCGCCCTTTTCTGCGCGGTCGGCGGTGTGGAGCCCCAATCCGAAACGGTCTGGCGCCAGAGTGAAAAGTACGGTGTGCCGAAGCTGGCTTTCGTGAACAAGATGGACCGCACCGGCGCGGATTTCTTCGCAGTGCTGGAGCAGATCAAGAAGGAACTCGGCGCCAACGCGGTGCCGGTCGTTATTCCGGTCGGCGCCGGCGAGGACTTCCGCGGCATCATCGACCTCATCAATATGAAGGCGGTGATGTACAAGGAAAGCGCGGACGCCCGCCAGAATTATGATGTCGTGGAAATTCCGGATGACCTCAAGGATACCGCGATGGAATGGCGCAACAACCTTCTTGAGAAGTGCGCCGAGCTGGACGAAGTCCTGCTCGAAAAATATCTCGAAACCGGGGAAATGTCCCCGGAGGAAGCCCATGACGTCTTGCGCAAGGCGACCATCGCGCGCCACGTGGTTCCGGTGTTCTGCGGTTCTGCATTCAAGAACAAAGGCGTACAGCGCCTGCTCGACTCGGTGGTGGCTTACCTGCCTTCGCCACTCGACATTCCCCCGGTCATTTGCGCCGAGGAGAAGGAAGAGAACCAGCGTCCTCCGTCCGATGATGCTCCTTTCTCCGCCATGGCCTTCAAGATCATGACCGACAAGCACATGGGCAAGCTGACCTATATCCGCATTTACTCCGGCAAGCTGGAGCAGGGTTCGACGGTCTACAACAGCACGCGCGACCGCAACCAGCGCATCGGTCGTATTTTGCGCATGCACTCCATCAAGCAGGAGCCGCTCGACGTGGCCTACACGGGCGACATCGTCGCGGTGGTCGGCATGAGCGACACCAAAACCGGCGACACCATTTGTAATGAGGACCACCCGATCCACTTGATGGCGATCGAATTTCCCTCGCCGGTGGTATCCATCAGTATTGCCCCCGAAAGCAAGGCGGAGAACGACAAGCTCTCCGAAGCCTTGCATAAACTGGCCGATGAGGATCCCACCTTCACTGTTTCCTTCGATCAGGAAACTTCCGAGACCATCATCTCGGGTATGGGCGAGCTTCACCTGGAAATCATCGTCGACCGCTTGAAGCGCGAGTTCAAGGTGCAAGCGCAAGTCGGCCGCCCCGAAGTGGCCTACCGCGAAACCGGCCGCGTGCAGGTGGAAGGTGAAGGCAAGTACATCAAGCAGTCGGGTGGTCGCGGTCAGTATGGTCACGTCAAAGTGCGCCTGATGCCGCGCGAACCCGGGCAAGGTTTCTCCTTTATCAATTCCGTCGTCGGCGGACGCATCCCCGGCAACTTTATTCCTTCCGTGGAGCGCGGTATCGTCAAAGCGATGA
>JBMTVS010000104.1:0-8130 GCA_049451655.1 Kiritimatiellia bacterium
ACTCGTCGCCTTCCCACGTGTCATCGCCGCGCTGGTAGAACACATTACCGCGCGCGTAAACATCCAGCGTCTCCGTCTGCACGGTCATGTAATCGGCGCGTAGTACAGACCCCGCATCACGCACCTGAACGTTTCCTTCGCCGACCATCAACTTCTGATCGGACAAATACTCAAGGCTATCGGCGGTAATATCAATCGGAACTGCGCCGGGCTGGGCCAAAACGACTGAACCGGTCGAGGCCAGGAAGACTGTAAATACGGCCGGTATTAAATTGCGCAGACAAAACATGGCTATCTCCAAATGTCGGCAAAGCTAGCAAACCACGCGCACCACCGACAACACTATTTACCCCCCGGCGAGCTCGAGAATACGGTCGAAATGCGCACTTGCCACCGGCTGGACCGACAAGCGCATACCGCGACGAATGACCAGCAGGTCACTCAACGCAGGATCGGTCTTCAAGTCATCGAGGGTAACGATGCCATCGAACTTTTTGACGAAGCCCACATCCACCATCATCCAGATGGGATTTTCGTCGCTCGCCTTCGGATCGTAATACTCGCTTTTCGGGTCGCGCGCGGTGAAATCGGGATAGGCTGTCTTCACCACCCGGGCGAGGCCCGCCACGCCGGGCGGTTTGGCGTTCGAATGGTAGAACAGCACGTTATCCCCCACCCGCATTTCGTCGCGCATGAAATTGCGGGCCTGGTAGTTGCGCACGCCGGTCCATGGTGTGGAGCCGTCGCGGGCAAGGTCGTCGATAGAATAGACATCCGGTTCGGATTTCATGAGCCAGCAGCGGGCAGACGATATCGGATTTTGGATTTTTGATTTTGGATTCATGGGAGAGTGACGTTGATGCGATAGTAGTTGAACGAGGCCGGATTGGTATCGGTTACTGAAATTGGGCCTATTCCGGTCTGGTTGGTAAAGGGAATCAACAGCGACCAGGGCGAGGGGTCGAGAAGGTTGGTGGCGAACCATACGTTGTAAAGGCGTCCGGAGACCGCATCCCAGCCGATCTGTGTGCCGGCAGGGACAGACAAGCCGCTTATCAAGAAGTATGAATCACCACCGATGATCGAGGTGCCTGCAATGTATTCTTCAAGATTATCGAACTTGTCATCGTCCGGATCCAAATCCGCATCGCCGGGTGCATAAGGATTGAGTCCATGATAAGCCTCGAAGGCATCCGGCATACCGTCGCCGTCAAGGTCGGAATCCCATGCTGAAACTATGCTGTAACGCTTCGTGATGTCGTTGAAGGTAAAGGTATACCAACCGGTGTAACTGCCCGTGAGCTGTATATTATTGCCGGTGCTGGAGGCCACCTCGTTGGAAAGAGGCGGCACGGTGCCGGAGGGCGAGCTGTTTCCCCAGGAATTGCCCCATGTGTCATCGCCGACGAATTTAAAGACTATATTCGTCCATCCGGATAGATCAATAACCCCTCCCCACTCATTGGTTCCGACGGGGCGCAGGTTAGCTGCCCGCTGGTTCCATAAATTGTATGTCCCCGCTACGGCCATGTTGGAGAAGACGGTTGAGTAGACGGGTTCGGTCAACACGAGCGGTTCATCGAAATCGGCGGTGACGACTTGCTCGGTCAGCGTATCAGCAAACTTCACGGTCAATTGACGGTCATGCCATGCATAGGACCATCCATTTTCCTCGACTGCCTCCAGCTCCGCCCGGTTGGCCCGGCGGTTTAACGCATTCCCATCCAGATAAATGGCACGCACGGGACTCAGGTCATGCGCCACCAGATAGAAATCACGGATTCCGGTATCGTAACTTCCCTCGCGCGCATGGACGGTAAAGTTTAGATGATTCGTCGAGCTATCAGCCTCGAAACGCGTTCGCGCGAAGACCCCGGCCAAATAATTCGTGGTCTCGCCGTCATCCTCGTAGAGCTCAAAATTATTCGTGCCCGGCCAGTGCAGGATATCAAGATAGTCCGGCTGGAATTCATTCGCATAATACTGGACGGGTCCACGCGGGATGATGGCGCCGTCACGACTAAAAAGCGGGAGATAGGCGGACGAAGCGGGCACGGTCACGGTCTGGCCGCCGTTATATTTTGTTTGCGTGTCCCAATGATACCAGTCGGCGCCCGCCGGGAGGTAGACCTCGCGGGTGTAATCACCGCCGTTGACCACCGGCGCGACGAGCAAATCGGGGCCGACCATGTATTCGTCATCGTTGCGGGCATAGGTATTCGTATCGCCTTGAAAATGAAATACCGTCGGAGTGTTCAAAGGAATACCTCGCGCATGGGTTTGTTCGGCGAGCGCATAGAGGTAAGGCATCATCTGATAACGGAACTTGATCCAGCGCCGGTTCGCCGCCACGTCATCCGCGCCGTAAACCCAGGGTTCCTGACTGAGGGTATCCAGCGTGCTATGGTTGCGAAACAACGGCTGCAAGACACCGGCCTGGGTCCAGCGCGCTACCAGCGTCTCCCAGGCATTGTCGACAAATCCGCCGATATCATGGCCGTACCAGGCCTGCCCGGAAAGCATGACATTCAGTCCGAAGGCGTTGCTGAACCGCAGGTGGTCAAACGACGAAAGATTATCGCCGCTCCATCCCGCCGCATACTTCTGGATGCCGGGCCAGGCGCCGCGACTGAGCACGAACGGACGCTTCGCCGGGTTTGCCGCAACCAGAGCGTCGTAGGTCACCTGCGATTCCCAAATGTTATAGGTGTTCTTGTTAATCGCGTGCCACTTGATGGTGTTTTCGACATTGGTGATACCGTACGTGCCATCAAGAAACCAGATGGTATCCAGCGGCATGTCGTTCTCGTTCGGCTCGTTCAAGTCGTTCCAGATGCCTTCGAAGCCATAGTCCACCACATAGTCGACCAGCTTGCCTCGCCACCAGTCACGCGTGGCGGGAATGCTGTAGTCCAGCCATGAAACGATGCCGAGAAAGTTGGTTCCGACATAGTTGCTGAGATCGTTCGCCTTTAAAAAGTATAAATTGGTCGCGGCCTCTTCGTAGAGAGGGTCGCTCAAGGTCAATAACGGCTCCACGATAGGCACGAGTTTGATGCCAAACGCGGACGCGTCAGCCACCAGCCCGGGCACATTGGTGTAGTCGGCATTAAACGTCAGTTGCGCATTCTGGTTGGTATAGGTGGTGAATTGAGCCTGCGCGCCGATATCCAGGTAGATGGCATCGCCGGGAAAATCGTTGTTGCGCATGGCGTTGGCGATGCCCATTACCTCGTCCTGCGAAAAATAGGAGTGCCGCGACTGGTGATAGCCGAGCGCCCACTTCGGCATCATTTTGGGACGCCCGGTCAATTCACTAAACCGGTCGATGACCGTCGCCATGGTGTGACTGCTACCTCCGGAAAAGAAAAAATAGTCGAGCTGGTCATCGCCGGCTTCAAAGGTCCAGAGTTCGTCCTCCCGGTCGAGCCGGAAAACCGGACGCGCCGGGTTGTTGAAAAAGAAACCGTAGGCTATCGCCGCGTTATTCGTCGCGGCAGGGCGCACGCCATACATCATCGGCAAAGCGGTGTAGCGCGGCGTCTTGTCCTCCGCAAAGGCGTAGGTATCCTGTGCCCAGAACTGAATGGCCCGGCCGCGGCGATTGAGCGGTCCCGCCGTATCGCCGAGCCCGAAGAAGGCGTCGCTCGCCTCCATGCGCCTGGTGCCGCGCAATTTAAAACCGGAAGGGAAATTCGAAACGGAAAACGATCCCCCGCCCCAGCTAAATTGTTCGTAGGCATTGGTGTCCGCGAGCTGGCTGTAGTCCAGGTCGAACTCCATACGGTCATCGAGCAGGATGGGCACGTTATTGGTGGTGTAAAAATCCACCCGGAACGGATCGCTCATCGCGATGCGGATCTGAAGCTCGTCGGTGATAATCAGAAAATTAGTGGGATTTACCTCGCTAAAGGTTTGCGAAAAAGCGGGCCAATCCTGAAAAAGCTTATCGATGGCCACCTCCGGCCGCTCGTAAAGTCCGGCGAAATGAAACCGCACCCGTACCACGTCCGGTGCATAGGGTGTGACTTCCACGGTGCCGCCGGAATTGAGCTGGAAAAATATCTGACGATTACCCGCCGCGTTGGTTTCGACGTTGTAGCTTGTGACGAAAGTCGCCGTCTGGACTGCAGCGAAAGCGGGCAGGCCCACAAATATGCCGCAAACCATCAAGCGAAATAAATTCATGATTCGCTCAGCCTTTTCCTGGGCGCGTCAGAGAAAAGCGCGTGAGCATCACGCAATATTTCCGGTATGCGGTCGGCGAAGCGGTAACCATGCAAACATCGCAACACTTCCACCTCGTCAAAATCCGCCGCGTTTTTGCCGGGAAACCAATGATCGCCCTGCCCCAGCAGGTTATAGCGCATCTTCCCGAACTCAACCATGTCCAACGCGGTGGCGTAATTCCAAAGCCGGACGATTTCCCAGATGTTAACGCCACCCGGCACATCCTCCCAGCGCGGCAAACCCTCCGCCCAGTTCGCGTACCAGTCGGCGCCAAGCTGCGCTTCCATTTCCGCGCGGATACGGCCGGCGATTTCCGCGGTCAGCGCGTGACGGTTGTCCCAGCTCGCGAGCCCCTCCATATGTTCGCGAAAATCGGTCGCCTTAGCCGCGCCGAGGCTGAGGGTGTGCACGTCGTCGCGGCACAGGCACCATAGATCGTTGAACTGCATCGGGGTCAGCGGTGCACATAGCCGCTTTAACTTTTCCGTCGGTTCGTAGAGCTTTCCGCCCTTGTCGTTCGGGCTTATGATAAATACCCCCATGTCCTGCCGCCGTGCCGCCTCAATGGCCGGCCAGTTGACCTCGTTGACGTAGTACCAATGTAGATTTACGTAATCAAAAAGACCGGTCTCGATGGTCTCAACAATCGCATCCGTAGGACCATGCGTGGAAAAACCGATATGCCTGACCCGTCCCTGTTCCTTCAGGATGGAGGCAGCGGCCAGCGACCCTCGATGCCGGGATTTATCGAGCAACTCATGGGTGTTGATGCCATGAATGGCCAGCAAATCGACATACTCGAGTTGCAGATTTTGCATGCAGGTCTCAAAGGTGGCGAAGAAATCTTTCGCCGAATCCTTAGGGCCGATCTTGGTCTGGATAATCAGCGACTCGCGCGGAAACTCTTTGAATACCGTGCCGAGCTGCACTTCGGAGGTACCGTAACCCCGCGCGGTTTCAATGTGGTTGATGCCGTAATCCACCGAGGTGCGTATGCAGGCAGCCACGTTGGCATGGCTTTCCGCGGGAATTTCATGATGCGGCTGGTCGTTCCAGGTATGCTGGTAGCGCATCCCGCCGCAACTAAAGACCGGCATGTCGAGCTCCGTGCGGCCAAATCGACGGCGCGGTATCGGAATGAATGGTCCAGATGGCATCTATGCAAACATACCCCGACCGCGGTTAAATTTCGATGGTGGATTTAGCGCAAAATGCGTGGCTGGGCATCAGAGCTTGGTCACCAGCGAAACCATGAAGGTGTCGCCTTCAAAGTGGTATTCGCTCTCGAACTGATGAAGCCATTTCGCAATCAACACAAGTCGCCCCGAGCGCGTTTCGAGGAAGTAACGAAACACCGGCCCCGCCGCATAGACACGCCCCTCGAAATCGCCGAACACTGCCCCCTCGCCGCTATCGCCTGTAACTTGCCGGTAGGCGGACCCGGTCAATCCCGCCGTGAAGGCAGGCGTGAAGCGCCAGGTCAGCGAACCATCCGCGTAGACTTCGTTGCCGGTGCGGTAGTTCGTATCGGGGTTTTCATCGTTCACGATGAAGCCGGTGCGTAAGTTAAATTCCAACCCCTCGTTCCCCTCGCGGTAGGTTATGCCAATTGACGAATTCAACGACACATAATTCCGACCTAAATTTAACACCTCAGAGGTGGAATAATCCGCAACGGGCAAGGTTAATGTTTCCGTCCATTTGTAATGCCAGTTACCCTTCTTCCAGCCCAACGAAAGAGGAGTGACATAGAGATCCGAGAAGCCGGTACGAGTACCATTCTGCTCCAAAACATTCTCTTGTCCTCCGGGGGTCCGGGTCGTGATTTTGGAGGAGACTTCACTGTCCGCCAACGCGATGGACAAAAAGGCACCATACCGCGCATTCATCAAGGTCCATCCGGGATACCAAAACAAACGCGTGGTTGCGACCATGGCTTTCAGGTGGGCCTGCGCGGTAACGGCACCGCCGAAAATGGAGCCGTCCAGGTCGCCGTCGAAATACCAGAAGTCCTCTCGCAGGAACAGGCCATCCACAGGAGGCGTGAGCCCGGCGCCAAAGTCCAGCGAGGATCCGGGGCTATAAGTACTCCTTGCGGACTCTCCGGCCAACGCCGGTGTGGCCAACATCGCCGTCAGCAGAAGTATGCGGTAGGTCATAGGACTAGTTTGTATCCCCTGTTGATTATTTTGACCAGTCCGGAATCAGCTCGCCCCGCGTCACATCCTCAATGGTCTCGCGGGCCCGCACCAGCTCGTGACGGTCGCCCTGTACCATCACCTCGGCGGCGCGGCCACGGCTATTGTAGGTGGAGGCCATCACAAATCCGTAAGCGCCGGCGCTCATCACCGCCAGCAGGTCGCCCTGCTCGACCGCCGGTAGATCGCGGTTGGCGGCGAGGAAGTCGCCTGACTCGCACACCGGCCCGACAAGGTCACCGAATACCGTGCCGTCGCGAGGCGTCACCGGTTTGATCTCGTGAAATGCTTCGTAGAGCGCGGGGCGGATGAGATCGTTCATCGCCGCATCGATGACCACGAACTTCTTGAAGGGATTGTCCTTGATGTACTCGACCCGGGTCACCAGCACGCCCGCGTTGCCGACGAGGAAGCGACCCGGCTCCATACTGACGCTCAGCTTCATCTCCTGCAGCGGTGGAATCACCGCATCTGCGAACGCCCGCAAATCGAAGTCCTGATCTTCCGGTTTGTACTTAATACCGAGCCCGCCACCGATGTCGATGTGGCTGAAACCCGGATAGCGCGCCTTCAGCTCCGTCACCAGATCCTTCACTTTCTCCAGCGCTTCCGCGTAAGGATCCTTGGTCATGATGGGCGAACCGAGGTGCATGTGGAGCGAGGTGATTTCCAGATTCGGCAAACGCGCCGCCAACTCATACGCCGCCATCGCGCGCTCGAGATCGACGCCGAACTTGTTCTCCTTCTTGCCGGTGCTGGTGTATTTGTGGGTCTTCGGATCCACATCCGGATTCACGCGGATGGCAATCCGTCCGGAACAGCCCGATTTCGTTGCCACAGCGGAAATGCGCTCGAGTTCCGGCTCCGACTCGACCGTGAAATAAAGAATGCCCTCGCGCAAGGCGTAAGCAATCTCCTCCTCCGTCTTGCCCACCCCGGCGAACACGATTTTATTGGCGGGAACGCCGGCCCTGCGGGCGCGATAAAGTTCGCCTCCCGAAACCACATCTGCGCCGGCACCCTCGCCCGCGAACGTCTGAATCACCGCCGCGTTTGAATTCGCTTTTACCGCGTAGCAAATCAGCGGATTCACCGGCGCCATAATTTCCTTTAGCGCCCGGAACTGACGTTGCAAGTGGGTGCGACTGTAAACATAAAGCGGCGTTCCGTATTGTGCGGCTAGCGCCGCCACGGGAATATCCTCGGCGAAAAAGGTATTATTACGGTAATCAAATTCGTTCATACGTCTCATCTCTCATCCTGTTTACAGGAGCGCGAGAGTAAATGTCATCCCGCCCAAGAGGTCAAGCCCATGCGAAGCTATCGTATTAAAGACAAAATGTCCGGATGGATTTTTGAATATTGCCGGGAAGACTGGATTTGAACCGTCGATATCCAGCTCCCAAATTCCGAATGATGCCATTTGACAAGGATTGCATCACGATCGACCGCTACGATTCTGTTGATCGAAGAACAATACATCCGGGGTTTCCAATCTGCGCCTTTCCCGATTTCCGCGGCTTCGCATCAAAAGAACAAGGGTGACAGTTTCTGCTCAAATGACGCCCAGCGTGCGGGCCTTGTGGATGGCTTCAGCACGATTGGCGGCCTGCAGTTTTTCGTAAATCTGTTTGATGTAGGAGTGAATCGTATGGGCGCTTAGCCCCATGCCCATCGCAATTTCCTTGTAGGTACGACCCTG
>JBMTVS010000105.1:0-8102 GCA_049451655.1 Kiritimatiellia bacterium
CGATGATCTCGCTGGCGGTTTGCGCGACGGAGAGTCGGGCAATCCAACGGTCGATACGTCGCATGTCGGCGATTTGTTCAGCGGCGGTCTCGGCGACGGTTTTCTTGATGAGGCTCTCGGCGAGGATGTTCATCAGGAAGGCCATGGCCACGCTGATGACGGCCACGGTGACCATGGCGCGGAAGAGCCGGTATTTGACCCCGGAGATGGCGATGCCGAAGATGCGGCCGAAGCTCAGCAGGGGTTGGGGTTGGACGTCAATCTGCTTCATGGCATTAACCGGGCATGACGAGGAAGGGTTTGGGCATTTCGCCGCCGGTGACGAGGTAGTAGATGAGGCTGACAATCATGGGGGCGAGTCCGCCGAGCATCTCGCCGGCGATGAGGCCGAACATGAGCGGCTTGTAGCGCTGGTAGATGGCGGCGCCGCCGTATTTGGTGACCGCGACTTTGATGATCCAGCCGATGAGGAAGGACTGCGCGAAGGCGTTGCCGGCGTAGGTCGACCAGACGAGGAACATCACCGGATGCAGCGGCCAGTTCACGAAGCGCAGGCGAAGCGCGGAAAAGAGCAGGACAAGGCCGGCTGAGAGGGCGAAGGTGATGAGGGCCTGCGCGTTGGGCGAGGCTTGGAGGAAGCGGGCGAGGCCGGTGGCTTGTCCGGCGGTCTCAAGCTGGCCCTGGGCATCGAGGCGCTGCATGATGCCGATGACGTCGTTGAAGGGCACCTTGCTTTGCTGCACCTGCCAGGCGGAGACATCGACGCCGCGGTCGTATTGGAAATAGAGGGTGACCGGGATGCCGACGGCGAGTCCGACCAGCACGGCGAGGACCACGGCGAGGGCGGTCTTGCCGGTTTTTTGTCCGCAGTCATCGGCCAGCTTGAGGGCGTTGATGACGTAGGGCATGAGGGCTTCGCGCGTGTCGTAAAAAAGAATCAGGCAGAACATGAACATGACCAGCATGATCTGCGGGCCGAGGGCGTGGGCGCCGAAGATGGCCCAGAGGATAGTGGCGGGGGTGCCGGTGGTGACGATGAAGAACAGGCCGGTCTCCGCGAGCAGGCGGCTCATGACCAGGTAGATGGCGACGCAACCGATGCCGAAGAGCAAGGCGATCGGCCAGTCGAGGTCGGCGACGATAGCGGTGTAGGTGACGAACAGCGCCATGGCGGCGAGAAAGACGCGCGCGCCCCAGACCGCCGAGCCTTCGATTTTGGCTTCGGCATTGCCGCCGAATGCGCGCTTGAAGACGCTGGCGTAGTAGTGGCGTCCGGTATAGATGAGCACGGCGAGCATGGCGAAGTAGGCGCCCATGATCATCATGCTTTCGCGGGTGAGGCCGAAGGGCCAGCCGCCCTGCCAGCCGGTGGAGCCGATGCCGTAGGTGGCGAGGGTGCCGGCGACGAAAATCCAGAGGAAGGGTCCGAGGCCGAGGGAGAGCGAGACATCCTTGGGCAGGAAGTAGGCGACCGCGACCACGGTGAAGTAGATGGTGAAGAAGCCGCTTAGCAGATTTTCGCCGCCGCCTTTAGTAAAGGTGTCAGAGAGCGCGCCGAGCGAGCTGTAGTCGACGCCGAGCGGAATCTGGCCGAGCAGGTAGTCGGGAAACCAGACGTTGGCGTAATTGTAACCGTGGATGAGGAACACCGCGCCGAGGCCGAGCCAGAAGACAGGGTTGGCGAAGACGGGACTGCGCGAGCCGTCGGCGCCGGGAAAGAGCGAGCGGGTGAAGTTGACGATGGGGTAGGGCAGATGTTCGTGATCGGCCCACTGGCGGTGCACCACGGTGGAGAGGGCGATCATGGCGATCCACAGGCTGAGGATGATGGGAATCCAGAAAATCATCGGGCTCGACCAGGCCTCCCACGGCACATCTGAGAAGGCTATTTTCTCGTCGCCCTCGCCGAGGCCGCGGGTGAAGCCGCTGAGCACGGTCTCCTCGTCGTCGCCTATGTCGGCCAGCATGCCGTCGGGGAGGAGTTTCATCACCTCCTGCTTCTGCCAGCCCGGTTCGGTTTTCTCGAAACGGTGGGGCATGACCAGCGAGGGCGTGAAGAGGCGGAGCAGGTTGGAGCCAGGGATAGCGCAGGAGGCGAGTACCATACCGAGAATGATGGCGAGTTCGCCGGGGCGCAGGGCGAGGTTGCGATGAATGCGGGCGAGGAGCGGATAGAGGAAGGCGAGGAAGAGCACGAGGAAGCCGTAGACCGACAACGGCATGAAATTGCCGATGAACATGGTCTGACGCATGATCCAGTCATTGAAATAGGTATAGGAATTGATGAAGGCAACTCCTATCAGACCTAAAATGATGGCTCTTAACGTCAATGCAATATGCTCCCAATCAAATCGCAACAGCCAGCGCGCCACGCCGCACCAATTCCTTGAGGTAGCTTGTAGCAGAGACGCGGGCTTCGTGAAACGTTAAACTATGCTTATCCGCGAACATTTCAACGACTTTTTCCACCGTGCGGGAACCGTCGCACCAGGTCCAGAGGTCGGCGCCGACTGGATCCAGCACGAGAGAACGGTAGGCGGGCGGGCGTACCACCCACGAAATGGGGGGCACCAGCCAGTCGGGGCGCTTGGTGGGAATTTTCAGGGTGAGGGTGGTGCGGGTTGGGTTCCACTCCGCCTGCACCTTCAGGTTCTGATAGAGAGTGTTCTCCATCATGTCGCGCCACGAGCGGCGGATGGGGCCTGACTCAGCGGGCAGCATGGGCGGCGGCGTAGAGGGATTCGATGGCTTGGATGCGGAGTTCGGTATGCCGGGCGGTGGTGGCGTGGGTCTGGATGTGCTCCAGTGCCGCGCGACCGAGGCGTTCGGCGCGGGCGGGGTCGGCGACGAGTTCGCGGAGACGGGCGGTCATACCTTCTATGTCCCCGCTTTCCACGAACAGGCCGTTTTCGCCGTCGCTGACGATATCGACGGTACCGGGGGCACGGGTGGTGATGCAGGGTTTGCCGAAGGACATAGCTTCCAGCAACACGACCTGGCCGGTGGCGCGCTCGGTGGGGAGGAGGGGGAGCACCACGATGCGGGCCCCGCGCAGGAGCTCGAGATAGCGGGCGCGGTCGATTTCGCGGTGGATGGTGATGCGGTCCGGCAGCTTGGCCCCGGTCAGGGCTTTTGAGCCCCCGACCACCTGCCAGGGCAGGTCGGTCGCCATCATTACCTTATATAAGGTGTCGTAATCGCGCAGGGTGCGGCCGGCGCAGAACAGGTAGCCCTCCGGCGCCGGCGCGAAGGCAGGCTCCTCGATGGTTGAATTGAGGGGGACATAGATGAAACGGCTGGCCGGCACTTCGAAGCGTCGACTGTTGGTGTAAATCTCTGCCTGGCTGTTGGTTATGAATCCTATGGCATCCCGCGCCAGAAGCTTGTAGAAGGCCGTCTTGAGCCTCCAGAGGGGGCTTTCGGCCGGTTGGTCGATAAAAACCTCGCACATGATCTGCTTCGCCCTGGTGCCGAACAGGCGGGCCAGGGCGGCGTAAGCGAAGGACTCCCGGATGCCCATGGTGAGCACGACATTATAGCTATGTCCCCGCCGGAACAGGGTCCAGACCTCCCGCCACCATGCCTTGAACTTCGGGTCGCCCTTGGCCGGGTCCAGTTTGTAGATCGAATCCACCCGCTTCATCCAGGCCGGGCTCTGCCAGAAGGCCATATTGGTCAGGATGGTTGGGGATTTTGGCGGCGGGGACATAGAAGATGTTTTTGGATCGGATTCCACGACGCTAGGACATACACGACCGCCGGAAAAATTGCAAAATGAAGCGCGCGCAAGTTTTGGGAGCGTGGCGCGAAAAAAACAATGCCTTGGATGCATTCATGAGGCCACAATCTGATGCGACAACAATAAACGATGAGCTGCCAGGGGGCTTTAAATGGACTGGCGGAATTTTTTACGGTTATGCTATGACTTTCCTAACATGATTCCATCCCGGCAGATACTTCTGGAAGCGGAGCAGCTGAATCTGGAAAACGGGCACGAACTTGCGGGGTTCCTGTCCGAAGCAGCCGGCTTTTTGCCTCGCTCGGAACCGTTGCAATGCTTTCCTGCCTCCCACCGGGTCTGGGATGATGTGGCGGCGGCATTGCCGGAACTCTTTCAGCGAGCCGCGCTGCGCGAGAAGGTCGATGCAATGCCTGTGTTATCGGGCGCGGAGCAAGATCTGGACGCTATCTACATTCAACGCGCACTGACTGTTCTCGGCATTCTTGCCCACGCATATTACCGGCTGGAAGGCCGGCCCGCCGAATTGCCGGCATCGATTATGAAACCCTGGCAGGAGGTTTGCCGCCGGGCGGGTCGCGAGGGCGTCTTCCTGTGTTTTTACGACATCTTCTTTTACAACTGGAAATATCGCGATCCGGCCAAACCGCTGCGTCGCGTTGACCATCTGGAACTCATGGTCCGTACCGTTCCGCATCAAGGTGAAAAATATATCGCCCTGACCATCGTGGAAACCATGGATCATGCCGCGCCGATGATTGGCGCCATGGTCCGGGCGCAGGAAGCGGTAGTGGCTGAAGATGTGACTTCATTGAAGCGCGAACTCATCGCGATTACCCGCGCGATCAGATTGATCACCGAAGCATTCGAGCACATCAACTTGAATCCCTTAAGCCATGATTTCAGTGATCCGGTTGCCACAGGTAAATGCATCAGCATCATGTGGGAGCCCATTCCGCAGGAAAACAGCACCGGGGTAGGGGGCACGGAAACCCCATTTGTGCACTTGATTGACGCGTTTATTGGTCGCGGCTCTTTCGCCACCGTCTATGGCGAGGATCAGCTTCACAAACAACGCCAGGCTCCGCCGCATGTGCAGAAGTTTCTCAAAGCCATCGCCAAAATATCGGTAAAAACGTTTGTTGAGCAACAAAATGACCAGGAGCTGAAGGGTGTTTTTTGCCAGTTGATCGAAAGTTTTATCGGGGATAAAGGGCTGCTGCAGGTTCATTTGCTCAAAGCCTACGGCTATATGGCCACCGGCATGCGGGTAGGACGGTTGGGAGCAATTGAGCAGAGCACGTTCACGCATCGCCTGTGGAATGTAAGCGGCGAACATTTGTTTGAGGCCATGGAGGAGCGCAAGGCGGAGTTTCGTCATCTGCTCCTCGGCACCAGGTTAAAGCCCTCGTCTGTGCGCAAAGCCAATGAGCAGGACAGTTCTTCTCAAGCCAACACGGTTGTCTTTGATACCCGGCACACCGGCATGGAGTACCGGCCGGGCGACTGTTTGTCGCTAACGCCCCTTCATGATGACGCCATCATCGATAAAACCATGAACGCTCTGCGCGCCGGACCGCAGACGCTTATCCGGCTAAATAAGGCGTGGAGAGTTTCCGGGCGACTTCACGACGGCAAGGGTGCCACGCCTGAAAAAGTACCGCTGCGGGATTTTCTGCGTCATGCCTCATTGCGCCCGGTATCGCGCGCGGTGCTCCAATCCCTGTATGCATTAACCGCTGATCCGGATCTTAAACAGATCATGGATGAGCACCGCGAGGATCAATGGGAGCTGTGGGATCTGATTGAGCTGGTTGCGCGCCGTTATGAGGTCTGTCGTTTTTGGCAATCCGACCCCTGGCTTCCGGAAAACCTGTCCAACATCCTGCCTCCCGAACATGACCGCATTTACTCCATTGCCTCCGCGTACGACCCGGAACGGGTTTCCTTGCTGGTTGGCCGGCTGCACTATCAGACCAACGAACAGAAGGGATGCCCGCTTGCCCGCCAGGGAACCGCCTCCGGATTCATGAGCCGGTTAACCCCGGATGATCCATCGGTCGCCGCACGCCATCAGCGCAAAAACAACTTCAGCCTTCCCGAAAGCAACTCCACGCCGGTAATCATGCTGGCCGGGGGAACCGGCCTGGCTCCTTTCCTCGGCTTTCTCCAACAGCGAATTGACCGGGACCATGCCGGTGACAACTGGCTCTTGTACGGCGTCAGGCATCGCGATGATATTTGTCATGCCGACCAGTTGGAGACCTGGCTGAAAGATGGGCGGCTTCGTCTCAACCTCGCATTTTCGGGCGAGGACCTGGCCGCCAAAGCATCGCCGGACGGTCTTGCCTATGGTCCCGGTAACCGCGAACGGATCGATGCCGCCATGCTCCGCGATGAAGTCGCCGATGACCTGTGGTCGTGGATCAATGATCGGGAGGCTATCATCTACGTATGTGGCGGTGGTCCGTTTGCCAGCAGTATGATGAAGGCTTTCCTCGGACTTTTTGCCCGCCGATTGGGTGATGCACAGGCCGCGGATCAGTACCTGCGGAATCTTCACGCCAACCGCCGTTATCGTCAGGACATCTACACCACCTTTGCCCCTTCGGCCTCGGGTGTGGACTCGTACCGTGGTTATCCGCTTTCGGAAATCGTCCGCCATAACAATCCGGAACAAGGGTACTGGATCATCATTGACGATGAAGTCTATGACATGACCGAATTTATCCACCTTCACCCGGGTGGTGACACGCTGATCACCAACAGCGCGGGTTCTGATGCCACCGCGGAATACCGCACTATACGGCACCACCTCGATCCCGGTATTCAAGCCGTGCTTTCCATGTATAAAATCGGCTTCGTGAAGCAAATCGACCTGGGCCGCCACTGGGGTCTGCAGTTGAAAGGCGATCAGCTGGATTATGTGCCGTTGTCGTCGTTCTACCGCGCCGTCGCCGGGATGATGATGCTGGCCGCAGAGATGGAAAACGCGCACGCCGCCGAGGTTCGCTATTATAACCAGGCGATCCCGACGGCTCAATCCGGGCGCTTCGCGCTTCAGTCACTCGGTGATTACCTGTCCAATCTGACCTACATCTACATCAACGGTCTGCTGGACCGGAACATCGTCGCATTGTGGCGCATGACCGTGGGATTGTGCAGTCCTTCGTCCAGTTTCTTCGAAGCGGAGCGCCGGATCAGCGTTATCAAGGCATCCGGTCCCTATGCACGTTTAGCCGGACTAGCAGGGCAATTTGCCGACCATCGCACGGCCATCGATGCAGAGCAGGTCCTTGATTTGTACCGCGCCATTCGTGAACAGCATGAGGAGCTGCTGGGTGAGATCAAGTCGCTTTGGCGGGAGGGCATCGTGTGCTTTGAGCGGCATGAGAGTCGCGTCATCACCAATGCAAGTGCTGAACTCGCTGCGCTAACTGGTCGTCATCTGGACGTGGTTGGGTCTGGCATCGACCGGATGGTTGAACGTATAGACGCAGCGATTCCCGCGACATGAACCTGATCGTTCGGTCATCCAGTATTAGTGGTAAAGGACTCTTTACGGCCGAGGCTATCCCGGCCGGCACATCCATCTTGATGATGACCGGCGATGTCCAGCCGCTTGAAAACATGATGAGCGAGTGCCAGCGCCGCAAGGTCAGTATCGACATGCCGCTCCATACCGGCATCGCCTCGGTGTGTTTTTTGGATCCTTTGCCGAATTACATCAATCACAGTTGTGATCCGAACGCCGGTCTGCGCGGGGAAGCCGAACTGGTGGCCATTCGCGATATCCCGGCGGACCATGAAATCACCTATGATTACTCCACCAATATCGTCCCCGCCGAAACATGGGTGATGAAACCTTGTCGCTGCGGCAGCTCGTTATGTCGCGGAGTGATCAGCGACATCAGCACCATACCAGAAGAGCGCATTCAGTTTTATGGGCGTAGTTTCGCTCTGCAGGATTTCGTGAGGCGGGCCGCGATCGAGAGCGGATTGCTGAAAAGTTAAAATCCGTTCCGGGGAGAATTCAGCGGCGGCGCGAGGTGGCGCTTTACTATCAGGACAGAATCGCCAGGCAAAGATCCGCTCGCGAGACCGTGCCGATCAGCTGATCGCCATCTACGACCGGCAGGCGGCGGATCTGTTTGGTGACCATCACGATTCCGGCTTTCAACAAGTCGTCGTCCGGATGGAGCACGATGGCATTCCGGATAATCAGACGATCAATGCTTTGATCACCACGCCCGGGGTCGGCCGATCCCGTGAACACCTCGCATGCGCGGGTCAGCGATCCATCCTCCGCGCTGATCAGTTCATCCAGGCGGCCAGGTGTGCCAGTTCGCCGGCCGTCTCCTCC
>JBMTVS010000106.1:0-8082 GCA_049451655.1 Kiritimatiellia bacterium
CCTGCGCATGCGCACAGTGCCGCTGCGTAACCTCGGCGCCTGCATCGCCCCGGACAACTCGTGGATTTTCCTGCAAGGCATTGAGACCTTGCCGCTGCGCATGGAGCGTCATTGCGAGAACGCACTGGCGGTGGCCAAGCACTTGAAGAGTCACGCTCTGGTCGAGTGGGTGCGTTTTCCCGGGTTACCGGATGACGCCGAATTCGAGCGCAGCAAAAAATACCTGCGCGGCAAGGGTGGCGCCATGGTGGTCTTCGGCATCAAGGGCGGCAAGGAAGCCGGCGCGAAATTCATCAACGCGCTCAAGCTGCACTCGCATGTTGCCAACGTCGGCGACGCCAAGAGCCTGGCCATTCATCCCGCCACCACCACCCACTCGCAGCTCAACGAAGAACAGCAACTGGCCGGTGGCATCAAGCCTGAGTTGGTGCGTCTCTCGGTGGGCATCGAGCACATCGATGACATCATCGCCGATCTCGAGCTGGGTCTCGCCGCCAGTCAGCAGTAATCATCTTGCGTCGTCAACCAACCAAACGAACGCGCGCCGCCGCCGTGGGTGAGGTCAAAACCCGGACCTTCACCTTCGGCGACCGGCGTGATCCGTTTGTTTTCCGCTCCGGCGAAAAACTGGAGCGGGTTACGCTCGCCTACGAAACGTACGGTAAACTATCACCGGAAGCGGACAATGCCGTGTTGGTCTTTCATGCCCTGAGCGGAAGCCAACATGCCGCCGGTATCAATCGCGCGGTGCCCGAGGCCGGTAAACTCTGGACCGATGAACTTCACCACGGCTGGTGGGATGCTTTTATTGGACCCGGCAAGGCCATCGACACCCAGAAGTATTTTGTCATCTGCGCGAATTATCTCGGTGGTTGTTACGGTTCGTCGGGGCCGGTATCGATCAATCCCAAGACCAAAAAGCCTTACGGGCGCAATTTCCCGACCGTCATGCTGGGCGATGTGGTCGACTCGCAAGTGCGCCTGCTCGATCATCTTGGCATCAAGAAACTTCATGCGGTGGTTGGAGGTTCGCTGGGCGGTATGTGCGCCATCAATCTGGCCGTGCGGTATGCCGAACGAGTCGAGCGGGTCATTGCCGTGGCTTCGGGAATATCGACGGCCATCCTTCAGCGCATCTACAACTACGAGCAGATTTGTGCGATCGAGGAGGACAAGTTCTTCAACGGTGGTCATTACTATGACGGCAAACATCCTGATCGTGGCCTTGCCCTCGCCCGCATGATCAGCCACAAGACCTTCGTGTCGCTGGAGATGATGGAAAATCGCGCCCGCAAGGAAGTGGTGCGACCGGAAGAGGACAAGGACAAGTGGTACTGGCTTGCCCATCCGGTGGAGTCTTACTTGCGTGGGCAGGGATTAAAGTTTGTGCGCCGGTTTGATGCCAACACCTACCTCCGTATCATCGATGCCTGGCAGCGCTACGACTTGCTCAAGGATACGGGCCGGAAAAATTTCAAGGCGGTATTCACCCCCTGCCGCAAGCAGGAATACCTTGTGTTTAGCATTGATAGCGACGCCTGCTTTTATCCGCACCAGCAGGATGAGCTTTGTGGTGCCTTAAAGTCCGCCGGTGTTCCCTACCAGCACATCACCGTGCACTCGGAAAAGGGTCACGACTCCTTCCTTCTCGAGCCGGAGCTCTACACCCCGCACATTGCCTTCATGCTCGCGCGCTGAGCGGATAAAACCGGTTTACGGATAACCGCAACAACTCGGCCGCGCGGGCTTTAGCCTCCTCGAATGGCATATCCATCGGCGTTATGGCATCAACATAATCGAAGCCAGTATCATGCGTTCGCTCCATCGAACCATCCACCCGGCCAGCCAGCACAGCGATCCGCGCCCGCGGATTAACCATCTTCGTGCGCGTCAGAACACCAGACACGACTTTGCCCTGCAACGACTGGGTGTCAAATCGGCCCTCGCCCGTCACGACCCAATCCGCCGAGCGAACAGCGTCATCGAATCCGGTAGTATCCATCACAACATCAATCCCACGCTTGAGTTTTGCACCCATGAAGGCGACCGCGCCCGCTGCCAAACCTCCCGCCGCTCCGCCACCCGCCAGCTTCGTGATTTCAACGCCAAGCGATTTCTGTACAACCTCCGCCAACCGCTCCAACCCCGCCTCCAGTTGCTCTACCATCGCTAACGTCGCTCCTTTTTGCGGCCCGAACACCCTCGCCGCGCCGTTTGGCCCGGTCAGCGGATTCGTCACATCGCATAACACCTCGATTTCCGGGAAGTCGGTTAAGGGACATACAATATCCGCTAGCTTCGCGAGGCAGCCGCCCCCTGGCTGTATCTCTGTCCCTTTATCATCCAAGAACTTCCAGCCCAACGCTTTAGCCGCCCCGACGCCTCCGTCCACAGTAGCGCTGCCCCCGACTGCGAGCAGGATACGCCTTGGCTTTCGAGCCATGATCGCCCGCAGCAGTTCACCAGTGCCATAGGTTGAGGTCACCAAGGGATTGCGCTCCTCATCAGCCAGCAAGGTCAACCCGCTCGCCGCCGCCATTTCCACCAATCCCGTCCGAGAGCCGGGACACCAGCCATAGGATGTACTCATCTGCCGCCCGAGCGGGTCGTGAACCTCAACCGTAATCTCTTCACCTTGAAGATGTTCCAGCAACACCTGCTGTGTCCCTTCACCACCGTCGGCGAGCGGGAACTCCACGACGTCGGCAGAGGGACATACAATCCTCCAAGCCTCCGCAGCCTCGCGACAGGCTTGATGAGCATTGAGTGTCCCCTTAAAGGAATCGAAAGCGAAAACGACGCGCATGCGATGTATTTAGCCTATAATCAACGTATGACCAAGAACGCAAAATGGTCTGACCGGGTGACCCGGACCAGCGATGCGCTGGACCTCGAGCGAGGCGTTTTCAAATGGGATGACCCGCACGCTCTTGCTATGTCCCTTCGCCGGGCGGCTGAGCGGAGCAACCGCCGGAAGTCCACGCCCTACCGCTCCGCCATGTCCATGCTTACATTCTACATCAACCGCGCCGGCCACAATCTACCCGCCTCGCGCCGCCGGATTCTCGAAAACGCGAAACTTGAGTTGCGCCGGTTCTATGGCCGCGATTAATGCTGTGTCCCCGCCCTTTAGCATCGACATGCGCAATAGGGACATACAATCTACCGCCATGCCAAGCGACCATGGGGACACAGCTATTACCATCTGGTGGATTCGCCGGGATTTGCGCCTGACCGATAATCCCGCCCTCGAAGCCGCACTCGAGCGAGGCGACAAGGTGCTACCCGTTTTCATTTGGGCCCCCGATGAGGAAAAACCCTGGTCGCCCGGCGCGGCCTCGCGCTGGTGGCTGCACTACTCGCTGGAGAAGTTCAAAACCGACCTCGAGACGCGTCATTCGACCCTCATTCTCCGCAAAGGCCCCACCCTCGCCGCCCTCCGGGCCATCATCAAGGAAACCGGTGCCATCCGCGTAGTCTGGAACCGCCTCTACGAACCCGCCATCATCGCGCGGGACAAGCACATCAAAACCGAGCTCCGTAACGACGGCATCGAAGCGAAATCCTTTAATGCCAACCTGCTCTTCGAACCCTGGACCATCCAGACCCAGCAGGAAAAGCCCTACCAGGTTTTCACCCCCTTCTACCGCTGCTGCCTGACCTACGGCGCGCCCTCCAAGCCGCTCGCGGCCCCAAAGCACCTCACCAAGCTCGCCAAGGTGCCCTTCTCGCTGGAGCTCGCTGACCTCGACCTACTACCCGGCATAGACTGGGCCGATGGCATGCGCGATGCGTGGCAGCCCGGCGAAGCGGGAGCAATGGCACTGCTGGACACCTTCCGGCAAGGCGTCGTCTCCGCCTACAAAACCGACCGCGACCGCCCTGATTTCAGCGGCACCTCCAAACTCTCTCCCCACCTCCACTTCGGCGAAATCAGCCCTCGCCAGGCATGGTACGCATGCCATCAGGCCCCGGATTCCGAACCCTACCTCCGCCAACTCTATTGGCGCGAATTCGCCCATCACCTGCTCTATCACTTTCCGCACACCACCGATGCCCCCCTGCGCGAACAATTCGCGAAATTCCCCTGGAAGCAGGACCGCCAACTTCTCCGCATCTGGGAACGCGGCAAGACCGGTTACCCTATCGTCGATGCCGGCATGCGCGAGCTGTGGCGAACCGGCTGGATGCACAACCGCGTCCGCATGATCGTCGCCTCCTTCCTGGTCAAAGACCTCCTCCTTCCCTGGCAGGACGGCGCCCGATGGTTCTGGGACACCCTGGTGGATGCCGACCTCGCCAACAACACCCTCGGATGGCAATGGGCGGCTGGCTGCGGCGCTGATGCCGCCCCCTACTTCCGGATCTTCAATCCCGTTCTTCAAGCCACCAAGTTCGATCCGGACGGCGCTTACGTAAAACGATGGCTGCCCGTCCTCCGCTCGCTACCTTCACCCGATGTTCACAAAATTTTCGAACTCCCGCCCCAAGCCCTGCAGCGCGCCGGCCTTACGCAGGGCGTGTCCTATCCGCACGCGGTCGTTAATCATGCGGATGCTCGCGATGCCGCGCTCGAAGCATACGCCCGCCTTAAAAGTTGAATCAAAGGGTCTCCCTGATTACTAATACGATCCTAATCCATTTCTAACCGACACACTTGATGTTGTCTGCCAACAAAAAGGAACCATCATGGCACGCGGACAAATACTTGTCGTAGAAGACGAAGAGGACATCCTTGAGTTGATTGAATTCAACCTGAAGAAGGAAGGCTACCAGGTCTCCACCGCCACCTCCGGCGAAAAGGCGATTAATCTGGCCCTCAAGAATCCACCCCAGCTTATTCTCCTCGATATCATGCTACCCGGCATGGATGGCCTGGAAGTTTGCAAGCACCTCAAGCATGATCCCGCCACCATGCACGTTCCCATCGTCATGCTGACCGCCAAAGGTGAAGAGTCCGACATAATCACCGGGCTGGAAATCGGCGCCGACGATTACATGACCAAACCATTCAGTCCACGTGTGCTGGTCGCTCGCGTGCGAAATCTGCTTCGCCGCAAGAAGCAGGAAGTCACCGATCCCACCGCCACCATCAAACGCGACGATCTGGTCATCCACCCCGGAAGACACGAAGTGATCATCAAGGACAAAACCATCGATCTGACCTTCACCGAGTGCAAGGTGTTGCAGGTTCTCGCCGCGCGACCGGGTTGGGTCTTCACCCGCCAGCAAATCGTCGATGCCGTGCGTGGCGAGGATTACGCCGTGACCGACCGTTCGGTGGACGTGCAAATCGTCGGCCTACGCCGCAAGCTGGGCAACTACGGCACCTGTATTGAGACTGTCCGCGGCGTCGGCTACCGTTTTCGCGAATGAGCAGGTCGCAGACCCTTCCCGTTCGCTTCTCGCTACTGATTATCCTGCTCGCCCTGGTGACAGTAAGCGGCGTCTTGTTTGCTGCTGGCCGGGATGGGTTTCAGCCTGCCGACTTTATCATCGCCACGGCGACCGCGCTCTTCACCAGCGGCTTAACCGCTTGGGGCATCTGCCGCATTCGTTATTCGCTGGAGCTTATTGGAAAAGACGCCCTGCGCTTTGCCGAAGGCGACCTTTCGACTCGCTTCAGCGCCCCACCCTCACGCGAACTCGGCGATTTGGTCAATTCCCTCAATCGCATGGTACGTCGTATCAGCGAGCGTATCGCCGAAGTAAACGAGCAACATCAGGAACATGAAGCCATTCTCTCGAGCATGGTCGAGGGCGTGGTCGCGGTGAACAAGGATGCAAACATCGTGCAGCTTAACAATGCTGCCGCCGCTTTGCTCGGCTCCTCAACGGAGAAAATCAGCGGTCGCTCCATGTATGAAGTAATCCGAAACCACGACCTGCAAAAACTCGTCGAGAGAAGCCTTTCCAGTGCATTAACCGTGGAAGGCGAGATCGTCTTGCAAGGCGAAAAACAAAGTTCGCTACAGGTTCATGCCACCGCGCTCCGCAATGCCTCCAACGAAAACATCGGCGCCTTGATCGTGCTCAACGACATCACCCGCCTGCGCCGCCTTGAGCGCATGCGCCGGGATTTTGTCGCGAATGTATCGCATGAACTTAAAACCCCGCTCACCTCCATCCGCGGCTTTGTGGAAACCCTGCTCGATGGCACACTCGAGGAGCCCACCGAGGCCCGTCGCTTCTGCAAAATCATCGCCAAGCAAGTCGACCGCCTGCAAAACATCATCGAGGATTTGCTCAGCCTCTCCCGCATCGAGCAACATGTCGAGCAAGGCACCATCCCGCTCAAGCCGGGCAAGCTCATCGAAGTTTTTCAATCCGCCACCCAGGCGATCGCGCACGCCGCCGCCGAAAAGAAAGCCACCATCAACGTCGAATGCGAACCGGATTGCATCGCCCACATCAACGCTCCGCTTTTCGAGCAGGTTATGGTTAATCTTTTGGATAACGCCCTCAAATACAGTGAGCCCGGCAAAACGGTGCAGGTCAGTGTGAACCGGACCGGCAACAACCTTGAGGTCAGTGTCACCGATCAGGGCTGCGGCATCGACCCTTCCCACCTCGATCGCATCTTCGAGCGCTTCTACCGGGTGGACAAGGCCCGCAGCCGCAAGGAAGGTGGTACCGGCCTGGGCCTCGCGATCGTCAAACTCATCGTGGTGGCGCATGGCGGACACCTGCGCGTGGAGAGCAAACCCGGCGAAGGAAGCACCTTTACCGTTTGCCTGCCATCAGATAATGTTTCCTAGGTGCTGGTCGCTCCGTTGATGCCGGGCGCCGCGCCTAACGCCAGCAATCAGAACTAGACGAATTACACCGCACATGCCTTTAGCCCCCCAACATCCTACCCTGCAATCCTTCTCCTACGGAGGGTGGTCCAATTGCCTGCGCCTCAGCGACGGGCAGACCGAGGCCGTAATCACCCTGGATGTCGGACCTCGCATTATCCGGTACGGATTTGTGGGTGCCCCGAACATCCTCAAGGAGTTTCCGGAGCAGCTCGGTAAATGCGGGGGAATGTCCTGGAGGATTTACGGAGGACACCGCTTATGGGTGGCTCCCGAGGATCCCGTGCTTACCTGTGTGCCGGATAATGAACCCGTAACCTTCACCTGGCGCAACAAGCAACTCACCATCCATCAGCCCGCCGACCGCTTGACCGGCATGGCCAAGGAACTGAGGTTGCGCTACCTTGACCAGGGCGCTCTTCGCATCGACCACCGCCTGATCAATCAAGGCGGCAAGGCAGTAAACTGCGCCCCCTGGGCCTTGACTGTAATGGCTTCAGGTGGCGAAGCGGTGGTTCCGCAAGAGCCCTTCGTCCCCCACCCCAAGGCCTTGCTGCCGGCCCGCCCGCTCGTCCTGTGGCCCTACACGAACATGAAGGATCCGCGCTGGTCATGGGGCGAAAAAGAGATTCGCTTGCGTCAACGGCCGCACCCTTCCGCTCAGAAAATGGGTTGCTTTAGCGCGCAGGGGTGGATGGCCTATCACCTCAAAAAGCAGGTCATGATCAAACATCATCCCGTGAAGGGACAGCCCGGTGATTATCCCGATCACGGCTGCAACCTGGAACTCTTCACCAATGCCGATATATTGGAAATGGAAAGCCTGGGGCCCATGACCCGGCTCAAATCCGGAGCCCGCGTGGATCATCGCGAGGTCTGGTCGCTTCATCATGCAGCCACACGTCCGGATATCGCCACATTAACCGCATGGGCAAAGCGCGCTGCCCCGTAAACTTGATCACCACGTTGTCTTTTCACCCTGCGCAGGCGAACTAACCGACCTGCAAACCGGTGCTGGACGTTTTCTTGTGTGGTGGCCACCCACCATCTCCATACCCTGCCCTCCGCGTTGCTGCCGCGTTTGACCTGCTTATCGTGCCCTAAAAATAGCGCGTTCTTGGATTGTTCATCACGGATCAGGCATGATAATTTTCAGCATTCTTGTAACCGTAACCGCGTGTAGCGGAACCTTAACTAGATGAACCGTTTTTTGTCACCAACCGGCTTGCCTGTCACCCGCGGCTGACATGAACCGGGCCCTCCTTCGTATACTGCCTTTTCTGGA
>JBMTVS010000107.1:0-8071 GCA_049451655.1 Kiritimatiellia bacterium
CCTCAACCACTATAAGTGTTGGTTGTTTGTTCTCATTCACCCTGTTTGGGTCAAACACTTCACCCCCGGAATCTAGCCATGGCTGAATTGGATATGGAAAAAGCGCCGCGCAAGGCGCGCGAACATTTTGAAAAGGGATTGGCCTCGATGGAACGCGGTAACCTCGATTATGCCATCGAGATGTTCATGCTCTCGCTGGAAATCAGTCCCGCCCTGCTGAAGGCCCGCCGCTTTTTGCGGGCCGCGCAAGTCAAGAAAATCAAAACCAACCCGCCCAACGCCATCACCAAGGCGATGATTCCGGTTAAAGCTGCCGGAAAAGTGATGAAGGCCCAGGGCCAGGTTAAAAAAGAACCCAACGCCGCGCTCAAGACCAGCGAGGAACTGCTTTCGCTCGATCCCTTCAACCTGCAATTCGTTAACCTGAACGTGCAAGCCGCCGTGGCCGCTGGACTGCCCGAAGCCGGGGTGCTCACCCTGGAAGTAGCCAAGGAGGCACACGGCAAGGACATCAAGCTGCTCCGTCAGCTCGCCTCGCTCTATCAGGACGTCGAGCGCATGCACGATGCCCGCCTGGTCTATGAGGAGGTCGTCCGCCTCGCTCCCACGGATCCGCAAGCGGTCAAACAGCTCAAAGACGCCACCGCCCTCGACTCGATGCAAAAAGGCCGCTGGGCCGAAGAGGGCGATTTCCGCGGCAAGATCAAAGACGCCGACGAGGCGATCAAGCTCGAACAACAAGGCAAGGCCGTCAAAAGCGCTCGCGATGTGGATGATCTCATCGCCGAAAATCTCAAGAAAATCGAAGCCGAACCGCAAAACATCAATTACCGGCGCGCACTTGCCGATCTTTATGTTCGCGCCGATCAATACGACGAGGCGCTCGAGGTCCTCCGCTTGGCCCAGGAATCGACCGGTGGGGCCGATCCACAGATCGATCGCGCGGTCAGCAGCACCTACATCAAGAAGCTCGATTTCGAAATCGCCCAATTTGAAGCCAGTGGCGACACCGAACACGCCGAGGCATGGAAGAAGGAACGCTACGACTTCCTGCTCGACGACGCGCGCGACAAGGTCGAGCGCTATCCGAACGATCTGCTCTTCCGTTTCGACCTCGCCGTCCTGCTTTATGAGCGCGGCGAACTGAACGAGGCGATTCAGCATCTGCAGCTCGCCCAGCGTAATCCCCAGCGCCGTATCCGCTCACTCTATTTTCTGGGCCTCTGCTTCAAGGCGAAGGGCCAGATCGACATCGCCATCGAACAACTCCAGAAAGCTTCCAGCGAGTTATTGGTCATGGACGACACGAAGAAAGATATCCTTTATGAGCTTGGCATGCTCAGCGAGGCCGCCGGCGACCGCGACAAGGCGTTGGCGTTCTACAAGGAAATCTACGGTGTCGACATCTCCTACCGCGACGTAACGCAAAAAATCGAATCCTTCTACCAAAAGTCGTAATGAAAACGCTGCGGCGCTGCGCGATCGGGCTGTTGCTCTTGTCGATGGCCGCAGGATGCTCCCGCCGCGAGGACCGACCGGCCGTTTATCCACCCCACCCCGTTCGCGGTGAATTCTCGGTGATGAGTTACAATCTTGACCGCTTTGCCATGGCCGACCGCAATGGTAACGGTCAATCCGACAACTTCAAACCCCGCGAAGAAATCGATGCTGTTGTAGCGATTATCCGTCAGGCCAGGCCCGACATTCTCGTCGTGCAGGAAATGGGCAATCCTTCCGCGTTAAAGATTCTGCAGGACGAGCTTGGAAATGCGGGTCTCGATTATCCGCACACCAATTACCTTGCCGGAAGCACTCCACTGAATCATTTGGCCTTGTTGAGTCGCTTGCCGATTACGGCTCGCTCCGCGGTTACGAATCTCTCCTACACCATTCAAGGGGAAAGCCTGCCGGTGTCGCGAGGCTTCCAGCAGGTGGATGTTGAAATAGCGCCGGGAAAGACCCTGCGCATCGTGAACGTGCACTTGAAGAGCAAAACCTTCCATCCCGCTGGTCAGACCGAAATGCGACGCAATGAAGCCCGGCTTCTGGCCACCCATGCGCGGCGCATGATGCGCGAGGATCCAAAGCTCACGGTGATGCTTTGCGGCAGCTTTAACGACGTGATCGACTCCTCAGCGCTACGCGAACTAACAGAATCCGCGGATGACGGATGGAAGGCACTAGCCATCGCCGATCATTTGGGTGACAACTGGACGCGCGACGAACGCGATGATAGTGCGTTCGAACGTGTGGACTTTATGCTGGTTCAAGATGACATGATGAAACGATTCCGTCCGGAAAAATCACGCATCATTCGCTCGCCGGAGGCCCGCACGGCTTCGAATCACCGGCCGCTACTGGCTACGTTCAGCGTCGATTAGTTAAAGGCAGGGTCTGCAGGCGGTAAAAGCGCTCTTCGCGAGCCGGCACGTGATCCGTGAGCATGATCATAAGCCCATTACCTTGAATTTGCTCGCCGCCCGGAACGACACGCCAAGGGGTTTTTGCGCTGCGAGTTGAGTTAAACAACAAGGTGTATTGCTCATGCGGCTGCGATTGCCAGGAAAGGTTTACCTTATCCGCGGAGCGCGTCACGAATAGCCGCGTCTCGGCGATCGGTTTGTCATCGACAATAATCCGTTGCGTCGCGCAAGCCGCCGTTATCATCACCGTGGCTGTGATCAACAGGCTGGTTAAACCGGACAATCGCATTACAAAAATCAACTGCTATTTCGACGGAACCGGCTCTTGCAGCGCAGGCGCAGGTGTTGGCTCCTGCAAATCCTTGATAAGGTCGTCAAGCGTGTAGGATCTGCTGGGAGGCGTTTCCCTCTGGCTGGAGCTCACCAAGTCACCAGGAGGCAGTTCTTTGGATGGTGAGGGTGCAACGGACTCGGCGGCGGGTACGGGAGTCGAGGTAGACTCAATCTCTAGATCATTCTGTTCGGCCCCGCTGGAAGGCTTTGCCGCCGAAATCTCATCGACCGTTACAGGCACAGACTGATCAATCGCAGGCTCGGGGGTAACCTCATCGCCGCTTTCCACCCCAGAGTCAAGCACCGGTGGCTCGGGAATCGAAATAACCTCCGGATCAGGAGTAACAGATTTATTTTGCGGGGATATTACAACGGGCATTGAGGCTGGCTGTTGCTCAAACAGAGATGGTGCAGGAGCTGACTTTTCATCAATCGATTGTGTCGGCGTGTACGTGGTCAAGGGCGCAGGCGCAGGCTCTCTATACACGCTGACGGGATGTTCATCGCCCTGTGATTTCTTCAGCGGCCCGGGTTGATCGTACCAGCTCGCATTACGTTTAGGCGTTGCGAGATCTTCAAGATCAAGCTTATAGCGCCCGGCGAACCAGCGCCATTCGTAGCTCGACCATTTCAAAACCCTGCCGAGCTCGTTAATGAGTGATGCGTTACCCAGTTCCCGAACGAAAACCACCTCCGGCATCCAAACCAAACGATCGCGCACCGCCAATGGTAAAAGGGCGTCATCGCCGATCATAATCACCCGCTCCGGCGTGCTTTGCAGAAAACTGAGCTCTTGTAATTCGTGCAAGCCGAGCGGATTCCAAGCCGCCCCGCTCCACACGTGTAGTGCAGGGTTATCCGTGCCAGCCTCGCCTTGATAAGACACCAGCACCGCGGAACGCTTATCGATCACATCAAACAACACCTGCAACACGGAAAATCTCGCCGGTGCGACGATCAAACTATAGGCCGAGGCAGCCATGGGCAGAAAACTGCTCAACAACAACGCCGCCAGGAGGATGACCCCGAATTGTTTCTTTTTCATGCTTTGTCCCTTGTTTGTTTGAAAATTAACACAAGCGCGAATTGTCTAGCAAGTCGCGTGAACGGTTCTTTTTTGTAAATCGGGTTTGAGGATTAACCAAATCCGGCTATATTCGCAGCCAATCAATAATAAAGGAGAACTGACATGGCTACCATTACCTTCAAGGGTTCGCCCCTGCAAACCATCGGGACCATTCCGCCGTTAGGGACCACCGCGCCCGCTTTTTCACTGTGCAACACCGATCTTCAGGACGTCGGCCTCGACGCCTTCGCAGGGAAGAAGAAAGTCGTCAGTATCGTTCCCAGCCTTGACACCGGTATCTGTGCCATGTCGGCGGTACGTTTCAACAAAGACGTCGGCAACCTCGGAGACACGGTAATACTGAACATCTCTGCCGACCTACCCTTCGCCGCCAAGCGCTTCTGCGACGCCGAAAAGCTCGACCATATTGTCTCACTTTCAACCTTCCGCGCCCCTGACTTCGGCGGCACCTATGGCGTCACCATCACCGAAGGTCCGCTCAAAGGAATTCTCAGTCGCGCTGTGCTGGTGCTCGATCAAAACAACCAAGTGGTCTACGCCGATCAAGTGCCGGAAATCGCTCAAGAGCCCGACTACGACGCCGTTCTGGCCGCGGTCAAGGGCTGCTGACAAATAGGTTCTTGCCTGACGGGGCGCGGTTGTTTTATTGTCTCGAACCGTTCCCCCAGTCGCTCGGGTGGTGAAATGGCAGACACGCTAGCTTGAGGGGCTAGTGACCGCAAGGTCGTGCAGGTTCAACTCCTGTCCCGAGCACCATCCTTTACCCGCCATTCGGTTTACTCGGTATAGTCAGGATACACTTGTGGGCGCATGGCGGGCTACGGATGGCAAGCCATCATTTCCGATTCGATCTTATGCACTTGATCATCGCAACTCGCAACCGGCACAAGCTCGATGAGATTCGAGCTGTTTTTGCTTTCAACCATTTGGAACTCTCCAGCGCGCTGGATTACCCGGAGATCCCGGATGTGGAGGAGACGGGCACGACCTTTGCGGAAAATGCCTTGCTCAAGGCGCGGGCGCTTGCCGGTGCCACGGGACAGTGGGCCATGGCCGATGACTCCGGGCTGGAGGTGGACGCACTCGATGGAGCCCCCGGAGTTTATTCGGCGCGTTTCGCCGGAGAGCCGGTCAATTATGCGGCTAATAATGAAAAGCTTTTGCGGTTATTATCAGGTAGCGCCAACCGTCAAGCCCGCTTCCGCACCGTGCTCGCACTGGTCAGCCCGGATGGCAAATCCTTCACGGTTGAGGGTGAATGCCCCGGTCAGATCATCGAGAAGTCGCGCGGCGATCAAGGTTTCGGCTATGACCCGCTTTTTGTTCCCGACGGCGAAACCCTCACCTTCGCGGAAATGCCCGCCGACCGGAAAAACAAAATCTCCCACCGTGCCCGTGCACTTCATGCCGCGCATGAAGCTTGGGAGAATTTGTTGCGATGATTTTGACGACAACCCTCTCCGGGAATCCGTCGACTTCAGTTGCCATTCATTACTGAACGGATAATACATCCGCTCATGAACTCACTCGCCTCTGGATGCCTTCAACCGGCTAAATGCGCCGCCATTTATCACGTTTGTATACCCGGCCTCATTTAGGGATTTTTTTGCGATGCTGGAACGGCGTCCGCTTCGACAATAAACAACCACGCTTCTGCTTTTGTCTTCGCCCGCCGCTTGCTGCAAGAGATCAGCCTGTTGATAAGGAATATTCAGCGCACCCTTCAGGTGACCTGATTCAAACTCACCCGCAGTGCGGACGTCGATCAGTAACGCGCCCTCATCGACAGCCCGCCACACCTCATGCGGCTCCATATCCGCGCCGGCACCGCCTTGAAAAACGAAAAAGGCGATGATGACGGCGATCACTATTGCCAAGAGCAGATTATTCATACCACGTGCCCTCAAAGCCTCGCTTTGATGTTGCGTATCATCCAACCCAACACAGGGAAATGCTCGTACATACCGCCGGCCGAATCCCAATAATCCTGATGCAGGATCACTTCGCCTGCCGCATTGAGGCGGATATGCGTCATGCCGATGGAAACCCATTTATCCCCATAGCGGGTATTCGACGGCTCTACCGTCATTACCCAGCGGACATAATATCCCGCATCAGTTATTGCGATATCGCGCACCTCAACGCTGGTTGATTTCACCATACTGGCGGTATGAAGCATATAGTCGAGCAGTTCGGCGCGGTTGGTGATGGTTTTAACCGTATCGTTAAACCAGACATTTTCCGCGTAAACTTGGGGCAACCATTCCTTCACCCGCTCCTCGCTCAAGTCACGCCAAAACTCCTTGAAACGGGCAAATCCTTCCTGCTCAACCGCGCCTCCCCGCTCCGGCCACACCACCTCAGCCTGGGAAGTCAAATCCAGCGCCGCCGTGTAATCGACTTCTGGCGTTTCAGGTGACTTGTCGACGATTTTTATGAGGAGGAAAAAGACCGATACAACGATCAGTACGAAAATCAAAACAGCTTTCATACTTGAATTTTACCCGATTTTGCCCGGCACGAAAAGAGTTCTTGGGTCGTTGTTGACGGGCGGAGTTTTCCCGGATTAGGACTCCATGTACGGAACCGACTCGACGGAGGAACCCAGCACCCCCGTTAAACATTGAACCGCACACCTTCGGTCTTAATAAACTTCCGGCACGAAGGTTTGATCCTCCATCGGCGGACGAACGTAGCCGCTGTTCTTTTGGCGCGGCGGCAGTTCGATGGGCTCGGGAGTGAGATCCTCGTATTTTATCTGGCTCAACAGATGACTGATCACATTTAAGCGGGCCTTCCGCTTGTTGGTGGAATTCACCACAAACCACGGCGCTTGCTTGATATCGGTGTGCGAGAACATTGTGTCCTTGGCGATGGAGTATTCCACCCATTTCGAGCGTGACTTCAGATCCATCGGGCTGAGCTTCCATCGCTTAGTCGGGTCGTCGATACGGGATTGAAAACGGCGCTCCTGTTCCTCGTCACTCACGCTGAACCAGTACTTGATGACATGAATACCGCTGCGCACCAGCATTCGCTCAAACTCCGGACAGGAGCGCATAAACTCCTCGTATTGCGGTTGGGTGCAGAACCCCATGACCTTTTCGACACCGGCCCGGTTATACCAGGATCGATCAAACAGAATCATCTCTCCCGCCGCCGGGAGATGGGTAACATAGCGTTGAAAATACCACTGCGTTTTCTCGCGGTCGGTCGGCGCGGGCAGGGCCACCACCTTGACCACGCGCGGGCTGCATGACTCGGTGATGCGCTTGATCGCTCCACCCTTACCGGCTGCATCGCGCCCCTCGAAAATCACCACCGCGCGGTAACCGGTGGCCTTGATCCACTCCTGCATTTTCACCAGCTCGACCTGCAGCTTGGAGAGTTCCTTCTCGTAGAATTTTTTCTTCAGCTTGCCGTCCTGATCATGATCCCCTTTCGTGCTTATTCTTTCCGGCAGGTCCAGCTTCTTCGATTTCTTCTTTTTTTCCTTGGCCATAATCATTCCTCCTCCTGATGAATGGGCAAAAAAAGTCCGGCTGTGGTGCCACTTTGTTGACACGATCAGCCGGACGGGACAAGCCCAAGAATATTATTTTTTTATTTCTGGCGTAGCTGTTTTAGAGCGAAAGGCTCAATCCCGCGATCAAGGAGAGATCATTTTTCTCGAGATCAACCCCAGGCGTGCTGTTGTACTTGCTTTGGACAACCAGGCGAAGACTCAAGCTGGCGTTCAACGCCGCCTCAGCCCCGATTTCTGTGTTCAACAGGTACGCATCAAAATCATCGACCTCGGGAATGTATTCCAACGACTGCCAAACCTTGGCGGTTTCGCTCAAAGCCCGGTCGTATCGTTGAGCGACTCGCAAGGAAGCGTAATCATCGGAAATCCCATCCACTTTTTCCCAAACATAAGCCGGACCCGCTTCGATAAACAAACTGGCGGCGTCATCTTTCATCACATATACGCCAGGACCCACGCTCATAATTGCCCGGTAGTCGACCGAGGCAATGTCATCATACATCCATGTGGCATCGACATAGACAAAGCTCATTTCGCTCAAGGTCTTCTTGGCATTCGCAAAAGCCTTGGCGTTCTCAATGGTTACTTCATCGACTTCATCCGAGGTGGTTTCGCCATAATTTCCTTCCAGACCAATGCGCACCGAGCCGAAATGATCCTTCTCGCCCCCGGCCAACCACGATGCATTCGCGGTCATGGTCG
>JBMTVS010000108.1:0-8017 GCA_049451655.1 Kiritimatiellia bacterium
GAGGAAGCGATTGCCCGCAACACCCCGGTCACCCCGCGTAAGCTGCAAAGTATTTTCCTCGCTGGCCTGATCGGTATTGGCATAGGCATAGGCATTATCTTCGGCATCGATTTCCTCGACGACTCCATCAAGTATCCGGAGGAAGTTGGCAGGGCACTGGGTCTTCGTTTCCTGGGCATTATCCCTGCCGCAAACTGGAGCACTACGGATATACGAACCCATTTACTGTCTCAACTTGATCCAAAAAGCGGACTGGCCGAGGCCTATCGCAACATTCGCTCGACCCTCCTGCTGGAGGATCAAACCCGCAAGGTGCGCACGGTGCTGATGACCTCGTCGGTGCCGAAGGAGGGAAAAACCACCACCTCGCTCAACCTCGCCATCAGCATGGCGCAAGCCGGTTTGCGCGTTCTTTTGGTCGACGCCGACATGCGTCGTGGCGAGCTACACAAGTTCTTCGGCCTCGAGGGCGGTCGTGGCCTCGCCGACATGCTAAGCGGACAGGCCAAACCGGAATCGGTCATCCAGCGCACCGGCGTGATGAACCTTGATCTCGTGGCCACCGGGCCATTCCCCGCTAATCCCTCCGAACTGATGATGCGAGGCGAATTCCGCACCTTTATCGAATTCGCCAAGCGCACCTACGACAAGATCGTGTTTGATGGTCCGCCGGTGATGGCGGTTTCCGAGGCGGGCGTTCTTTCCTCGATTGTGGATAGTACGCTCATGATTGTCTGGGCCGGCAAGACCTCCCGTAAGGTTTGCCAGATCACCGTTCAGAACCTGCAGCAGCGTGGTGCCCGGATTGACGGCTGTATCCTTAACAACCTCGAGTTCGGTCGTGTAGGTTATTACTACTACTCAACCTACTATGGCTACTACACCTACGATTACCGCTACGACGAAGCCTCCAAGGCGACCTAGCCCGATGAGGAAGGACGGCCAGACGTGATGTTTCACCGCGGCAGGGATTTGTCTTTAAGGCGAACAGTCCTCCTCGCCACCGATTTAGTCGGGGTTAGCGCAGCCTTTTTGTTGGCTCCCTTGTGGCGATTCGGGCCCGCTGAAGCGGCCGCTTACATCATCCGAAATCAATGGGTGACCGTGGCTTGTATCGCAATCTTCCTGGTGGTGTATTACGGCGCTGGTATGTACGAGCGGGCGGCACTCACGCGTCGAACTCACTCCTACCGGTTGCCAATGGTAGCTGTTGTGGTGGCCATGGCCATCGTGAGCGCTTTGTTTTATGCCAATGCCAGAGTTGAAATCGGTCGAGGCGTTTTCCTGATTGCCTCGCTGTTCGCTTTCCTTTTTTCATGGATTACCCGGCACATGTATGCCGTCGCGGTGGGCAAGGGCTTGCTGTCCCGCAACACCCTGCTCGTTGGCGAAGGTCGCGATGCCGCGCGGGTCCTTCAACTCATCCGGTCTACCGAGGATTCCGGCATTAAAGTGCTCGGTATGGTTACCGATAAGCGCACCGCGGTCGGCGCTTTCATGCATGATATTCCTGTGGTTGGCCATACCGACAAATTACGCGAACTGGTTGATGCATTTGACATCGAGACACTCGTCGTGGCGACCAGCCTCTCCCGTGAACCCGCCGTGTTGCGCCAGCTGCGACCGATGCGTTGCTCGGGCATTGAAATCATGGATTATGTCACCCTCTGGGAAACCCTCGCCCAGGAAATCCCCCTGGATCACATCAACGATGAGTGGCTGATGAATGCCGCGCTGAATAGCTCGGTGATTCACATTCGAAAAATGAAGCGCATTCTCGACTTTATGGTCGCTTCCATCGGTTTGTTGTTGGCTTCACCGATTTGCTTGATCGTTGCACCGCTGATTAAACTGGATTCGCCCGGGCCGGTCCTGTATCGCCAACGTCGATCCGGCAAGGACGGTGGCACTTACATGGTGATGAAGTTTCGCACGATGCGGCAGGACGCCGAAGCCGGTACCGGCGCGGTGTGGTCGACCGGTCGAAGCGATGCCCGCATCACGCGTATCGGTAATTTTCTTCGTAAATGGCGCATTGACGAAATTCCGCAGTTGATCAACGTGATGAAGGGCGAGATGAGCCTGGTTGGACCACGTCCCGAGCGCCCGGAATTCGTTCAGACCTTGAGCAAGTCGATCCCGTTTTATACCGAGCGATTGATGGTGCCTCCCGGAGTGACCGGCTGGGCGCAGGTGATGTATCCTTATGCTGCCACGATAGATGGTTCGCGCCGTAAGCTTCAATTCGATCTCTACTACATCAAGCATATGGGACTCATGCTCGACTGTTTGATTCTTCTCCGCACCATAAAGACGGTCATCGTCGGCTTGCGGCATGAAGGAAACGAGGAGAGCGAAACGATCGCGGATAAGAAGGAAAAGAAACCTGTTATTCATGTGCTACCGGCAAGCGATTCGGGGGAGAAAACGGCCCAGTCGGCTTGAAAAGCGATCGTATGGACGAATCCTCCTTGCTCCCCGCTCCGGACCAGGATCATGCCTGGTGTGTCTTGCACGCCCGCCCGCGGTGCGAAAAAAAAGTCGTCGAGTTTTGCAAGACTCGCTCTATTTACGCCTATCTGCCCTTGATGGTTAAGAAACATCGCTACGGTGCCCGATTGCGCCAGTATGAAGTTCCACTCTTTACCGGTTACGTTTTTGCCCTGGCCGGCAAACAGGACGTGCTCACCCTGCGACAAAATCAACGGGTGGCAAATCTCCTCTCCGTGTATGACCAGGACACACTTCTGCGTCAGCTTCAACAAGTCAAGACCGCGCTAGACAACCAGGAAAGCATGGAATTGTTCCCGCACCTGGTAGCCGGGATGAAGGTCGAAGTGCGTTCCGGACCGCTTAAAGGTGTGGAAGGCTTTATTCACAAGCTGAAGAGTAAAACCCGCATCGTCCTCAACATCGATTTTATTCAGCAAGCCGTTGCCGTCGAGGTCGAAGCCGACTTGCTCGTGCCGGTTTAGTCTATCGGGTTTCGAGAGCTGATTTATCCTGTTATTGACCGAATCAACATGAGCTATGGCGCGGATAACCTACGATGAAAAAGATAAACAGGCAGCGATTCGTCAAACAATTCATCAAAACTGTTGACCTGTCTTTCCACCATTCATATAGTTTTGCGATGAAATTTCCGGTAACAAAAGCTGTCCGTCCCGGGAGGATTAGACCATGACCTGCAAACACAATCTTCCTGTTGTGGCTGCAATGCTTTTGTTGGCCTTTACGACACCCGAAGTTATCCACGCACAAAACGCGCCTGCCGGACGTAATGCGATCTCCATCCGCAAAGTTGAGATGGAACAGCTTGAAACGCCGCTCTTTAGCGTTCGCGGCCCCAACCAGCAGACCCCGCGCAAAAAGTGGGTCCGCATCTACGCCGAATTCGACGCCGAGCCTGATTGGACGGATGATTTGACGTTTAATTTCTACCTCGCCGTGAAAGGAAAGGCCGAGACCGCGCCGCCCTTCAGCGTTTTCAAAGGCGCCGTGACTTACGCAAACGTACCGCAGGGCCGTCGCCACATGGCGGAAGTGTTTGTACATCCGGTTATGTTCGAGCGATACGGTGATCCCGGACCGATTGCTCTCGAGGTGCGCCAGGGAGGCCGCCTGATCGCTCAGACCGGCAAGCCGGAACCCTCCTCCCCCTGGTGGAATGACCCTCGCTACATTCCGCAGGAAGGAACCCTGCTAGATCGCAGCCGTTCGCCCTACGCGATGCTGGATCTCGAAACCCAGTTGATGATCAAGTCGCCCTGAACCGCTCCCGCTGAAAGAAAACACCGAACTACCCCCCATGGCTAAAGGACAACGGATACTGGCGCTTGATATCGGCGCGGCTACCATCAAGCTGGCGGAGTTTGTTACCACGCGCGATGGATCGGTGGAATTGGTCAATTTTGGTGTCAGCGCGCTGGGCAGCGATGCGGTGAGTGATCTCGAACGCCTCGCTATTATCTCCACCACCATCAAGGAACTGATGACCGAATGCCAGATCAAGCCCGGCACGGTGCTTGTTTCGGTTTCCGGACAGTCGGTTTTCTCCCGCTTCGTAAAACTGCCGCCCGTCGATAAAGACAAGGTCTATCAGATCATTTCCTACGAAGCGCAGCAAAACGTGCCGTTCCCGATTAATGAAGTGGTCTGGGACTACCAGCTCATCGGCCGCGGGGAAGGGGAGCTTGATGTCATGCTGGCCGCCATCAAGGCCGACATCATCATCGGATTGACCGAGTCGGTGGACATGGCCGGCTTGAACGTCGACATGGTGGATGTAGCGCCCATGGCTCTCTACAATGCGGTCCGTTATAATTATGGCGATGCGCAGGGGTGCACGCTGGTGGTGGATATCGGGTCGCGATCGACCGACCTCATATTTATGGAGGAGAGCCGGGTCTTTATACGCAGTGTGCCCGTGGCCGGCAATGCCATCACCCAGCAGATTATGCGCGAATTCGAGTTGTCGCATGAAGAAGCCGAGGAGATGAAAGTTGCACATGCCTACGTTTCCCTCGGCGGCGTTTACGAGGAACCGAAAGGCGAGATCGAATCCAAAGTCGCTAAAATCGTTCGCAACGTCATGACCCGCATGCATGCGGAAATCGACCGTTCGATCAAGTTTTACCGCACCCAGCAGGGCGGCAGTCAGCCTGCACTGGTGCTCCTGGCCGGCGGGAGTTCCACCATCCCCTCGTTGGAGCAATTTCTACATGAAAAGCTGAAGGTTGAAATAGCCAGCCTGAACCCCTTCATCAATGTACCCGTGAGTTCGTCCATCGATACCGGGTACATCGGCAAGCATGCCCATGAGCTGGCGCAAGTAGTTGGGCTTGCCTTGCGCAAGTCGCTAGCCTGTCCGATCGAAATCAATCTTCTGCCGCCGAATGTGGTGCAGGAAAAGCGTTTCAAGCGACGCCAGCCGGTTTTGGTCGCGGCCGCGGCGACGCTGGTCGTCACTGCCGGGTTATGGGCCGCCTTCTATGCGAAAATGTCTGCCCGTGCCGACGACAATCGTGCCCTCGTTCTCCGGGAATACAACAAGCTTGAGCAGGTCGAGCGCCCCTTGCGGGCCGTCGAACAGGAGATCGCTGCCGCGCAGGGGCGGTTCGATGCGCTGCGCGGCATCGTTGAAAATCGCGGACGTCTGCCCCGGGTGCTCGCGGAGATCAAACAAGCCATGCCGCCTGATCTCTGGCTGGTCGAGGTGAAGACCGTCCGCGTCACCGCCGACGAAGCCACTGAAAACCGCGATTTGCTGGCAGGCTCTGTCAAGGGATTGACCATCCGCGGCATGGGCTATATTGACAAGGTCGCCTCGCCGGAAGTCATTCGTAATTTTCGCGACCAGCTTCGTGCCTCGCCCATGTTTTCCGATGCCACCGAGTTTGCCTCGCTTCCGACCCCGCCCCCGGGCATTTATACCCGCGAATTCACCTTGAACGTGGCGCTGGAGGTGCCGCTCGCCCCATGAATTTTCGCAAGAACAGTACCTTGATCGTCGGCGGGGGCGTGGCCCTGCTGTTTTTGATAGCCGCGCTGGTTTTCCTTTTCATCAGCAGGGCTAGCTACCTCGAAAACCATGATGCGTATGAATCTACCCGCCGCAAGCTGGACCAGCTCAATAACCGCAATCCTTTCCCCTCGTCAGAAAATGTCGACCTGCTCAAGGAAAACCTCGCCCTACTGACCAATAACTTTGACGGGTTGCGGGAGAAAATCGAAGCTGCGCAGATTCCTGTCGAGGCCATCGAGCCCGCCCGCTTCGCCCCCATGCTTGAGGCCGCCATCTCCGATGTCCTGGAGCGGGCCGCCGCAGCGGAAGTAACCATGCCCTCGGTGGCGGGACTCGGTTTCAAGGACTACGCCGAAGGCAAATTGCCGCCCAACGACCCCAAGGTGCTCGCACGCCTCGTCGTGCAGGTGCGCGCCTTGCAAGATGTCATCGGTGCGGCGCTGGATGCCGGAGTTTCATCGATCGACCAGCTGCAACGCGATGATTTTGAGTTGCGTGCTGCACCTGAACCGGAGCCGGATCCCCGCGGTAGCCGCCGGGGTCGTGGCCGCCGTGACACCGCGCCGGTGCGTCAGAAGGTGGCCGCCCGCTCATACATTCCCGGAGTGCCCATGCCGGTGGAGAATCCTGAATACCAGATAGAGCGATTTGCTATCGGCATCACCGGTCGCGAATTCGCCCTCTGGGGGTTTGTGAACAAATTGCTGGCCAGCGATATCATTTATAGCATTGCTGACATCACCCTTGAAAACACCCGCCGCGAGGAGTTAGGCAAGCCAGTAGACATGACCGCCCGCTTGACGGCGCTCCAGAACGCCGCCCGCACCGCTGCCCAGGCGCGACAAGGTCCTATGGGCGGCATGGCTGGCGCGTCCGCCAACCCTCCCGAACTCACTTGGAGCGATGTATCCAAGGAACAGCGTTATGCCGGCGGGCGCGATTTAATCAAAGCGACCCTGGTGGTGGACATGTTCCGTTTTAGTGATCAGGATGACGACCTCGAGGAGGCACGACGATGAGTTCCGCCGCGCGCCGTCCCTCCGGTTTCTTCAAAAACCAGTACGATCACTTGGCCTTGTTGATCGGGATCTTGGCGCTCATCGCCAGTGCCGTGTTGCTGTTGATCAAGACCGGCGATTCCGGGCGCAAGGTCACTGCGGCGGAATTGCGCGCGGTCAATCCCAAGCCGGTGGAGACGCTGGATGCCGCCCCGCTCGATGCATTGGAACAAGCCGTCGCGGAGCCCTTTCTGTTGAGCGAAGCCCAGCAGCGCCTGCTGGTCAGCGAGGACATACGCATCAGTAGCGTGCCCGACGGGTTGCCCATTCCGTTTGATGCGGAGGTGTGTCCCTACACCGGGACCGCCCAACCCGTAATGGTCCGCCAGGAGGAGCGGGATAGTGATGGCGACGGACTTCCCGACGGGTGGGAGAGTGCCCACGGCTTGAATCCACTTAATCCGTCGGATGTCGTGGGCGACCTGGATGGCGATGGCTTCAGCAACCTCGAAGAGTTCGAGGCCGGCTCAAACCCCGTGGATGCTGCCTCCTTCCCGCCGCCCTCCGCCAAACTCCGGCTCGTTCGGTCGCAGGTTAATCCATTCAAACTCCTCTTCCGCGGCACATCCCTGCTGCCCAACGGCGATACCAAATATCAAATCAACCTGCGTTCCCTCGAACGCACCTACTTCGCCGCCATGAACGAAGAAGTCGAAGGGTTTATCATCGACGACTTTCTTCCGGAAACGCCCGAGGGTCCCACCCTAGTCCTCAAGCAAGGGGATAGAATTATAAATCTCGTGCAAGGGCGCGTTCGGGATGAATCCGCTTACAGTGCTATCCTCGTTTTCCTGGTGGATGGAAAGGCTATGCGCAAGAACATCGGTGATGATGTTCAGTTGCTTGACCAAACGTACAAAGTCGTTGACATACAACAAAATCGTGTCGTAATACGTGACGAAATAACCGGCGAGGATGTCGACATTGGAATGCTCTCCATGGAGGAGAGGCAAAACCTGTCCAAAGGCCAGCAGTAGCCCTTGGAAACCGGACAAAACGTTGAACCATAACGTGATATACACAACAACATTTCAAGATCGATTATCCCCAAAAGGAGTTCCTGCATGAGATCCATCCGCTTGGCTGCCTTGGTGGCCATCCTAATTTCCCCCGTGCATCTTTTCCGCGCAACCGCGCAAGATATGGATTTCGATGCCTTGCTGGATGAGTTGACCTTTGAGGTTGATGAAACTGCGCCATTAACCACACCAGAGCCCGCCCCCGTGATCGAAAAAGAAGAGCATTTCTCAGAAGATCTTTTTGGCGAGGAGCCCACTGAATCGACGGGTGAGAATTTTGGGTTTGATGAGAAACCCATCCCGGCCCCGGTCGATTCTGAAGCATCCTTTGATGATCTTTTCGGTAGCGGTGATGGTGGAGAAGCCTCCCCCCTAGCGCCCGCTATGGAGGAAGAGAACCTGTTCGGCATGGAAGA
>JBMTVS010000109.1:0-7911 GCA_049451655.1 Kiritimatiellia bacterium
CCGTGGTCGCATGAAGAATCCAGGCATGATTGAGGGACAACCTTTTACCCATATCGTTCGATTTCAAAATTTAACGACAGAAGCACACGAGCGTCTTGAGCTGAAAGATCTCGTGCGTGATTTCAATGCTTTCAAAAGCAACGGAACAGACCCGTTTGCCGGACGTCCCGAGATGCCGCCTAGCTATGAAAAAGAAAAATCCCGCAAGCGAGCATCACGGGATGTTGTGATCGAAATCCTTTAAGTTGAGGTGAGATCACATCTCGTCGATGATGCCGACGATGATGGAGCGGACGGGGGCTTCGGGGTCGTTGATGATCTGGCGGGCGCCGTTGCCTTCGTCGAGTACTAGGACGCGTTCGCCGGGACCGGCGCCTACGCTGTCGATGGCGATGAGGTAGTCGCCAGTGGGTTGGCCATCAGGCTTGATCCTCTCGACAATCATGAGTTTCTTGCCGTCGTAGAAGGGATGGTTGATGGTGGAGTACACCGATCCGCTGACCACGCCGGTAATCATGATGCGGCCTCCCGTTGAACGCCGTCGACGATGCCGATAATGGCGTGGTCGACTGGCACGAAGGTTGGATCAAGCGCCATGGCGGCTTCGCGTCCGCCTTCGTAGTAAATCATCTCGCCCGGACCAGCCATGCGGGTGGCGTCGGCGGCGACGAGGGTCTTGCCCTTGGGTTGGCCCTCCGCGTCGAGCGGTTGCACGAGTAACATAGGCACGCCCTGAAGCCCTTCATAAATCTCGCATGGGACGACCTGACCGATGACCTTGCCAAGCATCATACCCGTTCTCCTTCGAGTTGCAGGGGCTGGATTTCGTGAAAGCGGGTGGTGGCGGCGAAGTGGCGTCCGAGCGCGTCGTGGGGCGCGGTGAGAATGCGGTGACTGAAGGCGACACCGGCGCGTTCGAGAAAGGCTGTGGAGAGTTCCACCGCCGATTCGATGTCGTGCAGTTCGCCCTAGTACATGCTGAAGCCCTTTCCGGAGAGTCCTTCGTCGGCGAGGCGGAGTTCGATCAGCTTGACCGGGGTGCCCTTTAGCGCGGCTTCGGCGGCCCTCACGTTGGCGGCCACGGAGGCGGTTTCGATAATCGCCCAGGATTGATCGCCGGCCGGGGTGCGTTGTCCAAACATGGCGGCGTAGACGCCGGGATGCACGTCGGGCAAGAAGACCTTGTCGATGATCGCGTTGCCGCCCCAATACATGCCTTCCTCGAAGGCTTCCTCGACCGCAGCGGTGGTACCGCCGATAACGGTGAGGTAACGACCGCGGGTAATGGTACCGCTTTTGATGAAGGTAATAGGCGCCTTTTTAAGCAAGGCATCGGTGGCCTGGATACCGGCGGGGATGTCCAGGAACTCGATCATGGCAACGGCGGGAAAGGGCTTCATCAGGTAATGCGGAAGTGATCGACCAGCACGCAGCGGCGCCAGCGCGAAAAGCTGCGAGGTCCAGTGAGACCTTCGCCGGTGGGACTGGCGATGGTGAACGATGTGTAGCCCTCGCCCTCGAGCCCGAGCCCGGCTTGCGAGCGTCCGTTCTTGACGAAGATGCTGCAATTGCATTCCTTGGCCATGCGATGCAGGTTGTCGATGTTGCGCGAGTGCATGATGGCGGTGTGGCGATTGCCCTGTTCGGTTTTGATGCCGAGGTCGATGGCGTAGCCGGCGTTCGGCACGCGGCAGACCGGCAGGATGGGCATCATCTGTTCGGTCCAGAGCAGCGGATGGTTCTCATCGACCTCGACGATGCCGAGGCGGATGGAGCTGGGGACATTGATGCCGATTTCGGCGAGGATTTCGCCGGCGTTCTTGCCGATAAACTTACGATTGATGTGGGCCTCCTTGCGGGGGCCATGCATCTCGGTGAAGATGACTTTCTCGAGGGCGGCGAGCTTGCTCTTTTCGATGAGCACGGCGTTGTTGCGGGTCATGGCCTGGATGAGCTGGTCGGCGACGCTACTGACCACCAGCACCTGCTTCTCGTCGGCGCAGATGATGTTGTTGTCGGTAGAGGCGCCAAGGACGATGCAGCGCCCGGCTTTTTCGATATCAGCGGTTTCATCGACCACGGCGGGCGGATTGCCGGGGCCGGCGCAGATGGCGCGCTTTCCGCTGGTCATGGCGGCTTTCACCACGCCACCTCCGCCGGTGACCACGACGAGACGAACGTCGGGATGCTTCATGGTCGCGTTGGCGCTGTCCACAGTGGGATTCGCCACGCAGGTCACGACGTTTTTTGGTCCGCCCGATTCGGTGATGACTTTGTTAATGAGGGCCACGGTCTGCATGGAGCAGTTCTTGGCGGTGGGGTGGACGTTGAACACAACGGTGTTACCGGCGGCGATCATGCCGATGGTATTGCAGATGATGGTAGAGGTGGAATTGGTGCAGGGTGTAATGGCACCGATAACGCCGAAGGGCGCGGGTTCCATCAGGCACAAACCGTTATCGCCGGTGATGGCCTGTGGTTCGAGGTGTTCCAGGCCGGGGGTTTTTTCGGTGACGAGGATGTTCTTGGTGATTTTATCCTCAAAGCGGCCGAGTCCGGTTTCACTGTGGGCGGCCTTGGCGAGGGGCGCGGCATGCTCGAGCATGGTGCGGCGGATGTTGGCGATGATGGTGGCGCGGGAGGCGAGGGGGAGGGCAACGAAGGCTGGCTGAGCGGCCTTTGCGGCGGCGACGGCTTCATCGACTGAGGCGTAGATGCCGAGGCCTTGTTCGACGGGGGCGGAAGCGCCGGGAGTTGATGGTGCGGGGCTCGTGGAGGGACCTTGTTGAAGGTCGGAGACGATCCGCATGGCAATCGCATCAATTTCCTGATCGGTTAATTTAGACATAACTTGCTCCCGATGCTTTCCGTCTTCATACGAGCGAAGCGTACCGTTCCGTAATTTTTCGCTCTGTGCATGTTCTTTTTCTCTTACCTCTCACACTCGCTCACCCACACCGATGGGTGTAAGTGGCTAAATCCCGAACCCCGAACTCCGAACACCACTCCCAAACTTGCTCACCCACGACCAAGGTCGCGCGGGTCGCAATCCTGAAGTCCGAACACCGAACCCCGAACTCCCAAGCTCGAGCTTACTCATCACGGCCAAGTTCGCATTTGTAGCTGCCCGAACCCTGAACCCCGAACTCCGACCACCCTCTTACCCTACTTCTTATATTTCGTCACCGCGCCAACATCCCAGCTATCGACGATGCCCATTACGACGGCGTCGACGGGGCGTTTGTCAGTAGCCAGGGTTTGGCGGGCGGAGCTGCCGGAGGCGATCAGCACGATTTCCTCCGGGCCCGCGCCCACGGCGTCGGCGGCGACGAGGAAGCTGCCGGTGGCTTTACCTTCCTCATCGATACCGCGCACAATCAGGAACTTGAGCCCGTCGAGGCTCGGTTCCTTGCGCGTCGAAACCACGGTTCCGACTACTTTTGCTAGTTGCATAAAATGCCTCCCGGCGCGAAGCCGGTCGTGCGTTGATTACTTCTTGGCGGTCTTGACGGCTTCGCCCCGTCCCAGCGGCATCACCGAATCCACGTTGGCGTGGGGGCGGGCAATGACGTGGATGGCGACGACTTCGCCGATGCGACCTGCGGCGACTTGCGCGGCATCGCAGGCGGCTTTCACCGCGGCTACGTCGCCACGTACGACCACGGTGGTATAACCTCCGCCGGTCTTTTCATAGGACACCAGTTCTACCTTGGCGGCTTTCACCGCGGCGTCAGCGGCTTCCACCACGGCGGGGAAGGAACGCGTTTCAATCATGCCTAATGCTTCTGTCATGATGCTTATCTCCGTTTTGTTTCAGGACGCGTTTGGCGCGCCCCTTGGTTTTACTTTTGTAAATGTTTTGCGTGTGGATTAACGGCCTTTTACTTCGCGTCCGCCGATGGCGGCAATGGCTTGTTCGACGGCGCGATAGGCAACATCGATGTCCTGTTCCTCGCCGCCGAGGTAGATGCGGCCGACCGCACCGACCGCGCGTACTTCGAGGATATTCACATTGGCGGCCTTCTCGGCCTCGTTCGCGGCTATGGCGGCATAGCCGGCGGGGGCGCACTCCATGACGTAGAGTGATTGTCCGGGCAGGATCATGTCGCCGTGGCGGGTACGATTGATGAGCTGGGTGTGGTAGTCGGAGATGTTGCGAATGACTTCGCTGGTGTAGATCTGCGGCTTGATGCGGTCTTCTTCCTTCAGCCCGAGATGCTCGAGGATGGCGCGGCCGGCCTCACGGACTTCGGCCTGTTCATCGGAGTGAAGCTCGAGCATGCCGAACTGGCGTTCGATGATGAGCATGCCGGGGGTGACGTTGGTGGCCTTGAGGGCGACGTCGGTCATGCGCATGATGTCCATGCCGGGGTTGATTTCCACGAACAGCGCGGCTTGTCCCGGTGTGGGCAGGAAGCCCTGGGCCACCGTACCGAGAAATGAAGCGAACTGCGGTTGCAGGCTGTCCAAAAACACGTAACAACGTAATTCCGCCATAATAATGCTCCTTCTTTATTTACCGGCCGCGGCCTTGGCCTCTTCCATGATTTTTACGCTACTGCTGCATCCGACGCGGGTGGCGCCGGCGTTGACCATCTTGATGACATCGGCGTAGGTGCGGACGCCGCCCGAGGCCTTGACCCCGAGTTTTTTCGGCGCGGTGACCCGGGCCATGAGGGCGATGTCTTCGGCGGTAGCGCCGCCGGATGACATGCCGGTGGAGGTTTTGACGTAGTGGGCGCGGGCCTTCATGCTGAGTTCGCAGGCGCGCACTTTCTCTTCGTCGGTAAGCAGGCTGTTCTCAAAAATGACCTTACAGATGGCCCGAGCATCGTTGCAGTCCTCGACCACGCCGCGGATATCCTGCAGCACGAGTTTGTCGTCGCCGCTTTTCAGGGCGCCGATGTTAATGACCATGTCGATTTCCTGGGCGCCATCACGCAGGGCACGCCGGGTTTCGAGGGACTTGGTTTGCGGGGTGACGGCACCGAGCGGAAAGCCGACCACGGCACAGACCTTGACCGGCGAGCCGCGTAGAAGTTCACGGGCTTTTTTCACCCAGACGGGATTTACGCAGACGGAGTAGAAACCATGCTGCACGGCTTCGCGACAGAGTTTTTCGATGTCGGCGGCGGAGGCTTCGGCCTTCAAGACGGTGTGGTCGATCATCTTGGCAAGTTTATCCGGCGGTATAGGGGCACTGCCGCCTTCACGCGCGCCGCCTCCGAGCAGGGCTTTTACGCGGTCGGCGATGCGTTGGACATCTTCGGGCGACAGGTTCGATGGAAGCGATGAACTCATATTGGCTTTCTCGTAGGCTTTGATCAGGTTGACGCGGTTGATGTGACGTTCCGCAGAGTGTTCAGTAGATAGAAATGCATTTACGATTGCCTGGCACTCGGCGAGATTATTTCTGCCAGAGCCCAGGGTTAAGACGTTGGCCCCATTATGTTCGCGGGCATTGCGGGCGAGGGCCTCATTGTAACAGGCTGCGGCAAGAACGCCGGGAAATTTATTGGCAGTCATGGCGGAACCGATGCCGGCACCGTCGATCAGGATGCCATAGTCGGCTTCGTTTCGGGATATGCTGGTGGCGACTTGCGCGGCGATGCGTGGATAGTCCACTGGCTCCTTGCTGTGAGTGCCAACGTCCTGGACGGAGTGACCAAGACTGCGCAAATGGGGGATTAACCCCAGCTTGGTTTCGTAACCTCCGTGGTCGGCGCCAATCACTAGGCGTAAACCGCGAGTCATTTCGTGCATAACAATAAGACGCTGTTTGCTTTCGTCAATAACGAACTGTCAAACAGCGCCTTTCTGGCAAAGCAGGGTCGTGAGAGCTACCCGTCGGTCTCTTCGACCGAGCCATCATTAACACGGGCGCGGCGGGTTAGGTCCTCAAAACCATGTTGCTTGAGCAAATGCTTTTGAAGTTCGCTAAAGGCGACTTGCGCGCTCTGCCGGCGAAGGGTGCCGACGATTTGCGGTCGCATGGCGGTAGCCGACAACTCCTGATTAACCTCGCGCTCCTTCACGTAACCAACATAAAAGCCTCTATCACCCGTAACCACTTCAGATACTTCGCCTGCGTTAAGGACAAGCAGCGGTCTCACCAATGACGACGCTATGACCGGATCGATGTCCTCGCTGTTAATAGTAAAAGCCTCAGGTTTGACGGGGATGAGGCTGTATTCAGCCATCACTTCATCGAAACTCAGGCCGGCACCCAGACCCGCCACCGCGCTTCCGCGGATCTCCTCGGCTTTTTCGGTCAAGGCATTGAAGATGGCAAACTCGCGGGCCTGCGCGGCGGCGGCATCCCGGACTTCCTCGAAAGCGGGGATACGCTCGGCTTGGCGCTCGACCAGACCGAGCACGTAGACGTTGTTGGTATAGGTAATGGGATCGCTGTAGTAGTAGTCATCATCATCGGTCAAATTGAAGGCCTGTCGGGTCAGTTCGATGTCGGCTTCGGCTAGTTCGACAGGTACTTGGCGCGATGAGAAGGGACTGGTTAACACAATCTCCACATTCAGGGTCGCAGCCAGGCTGTCGAAAACGCCGCGTCCGTCCTTGCGTTGGAAAGAGAGTTCCTGCACAAACGCGTTTGCGCTCTCCGTGGCGAGAACTGCGGCCTGCCGCTCCTTAACAATAGCGACAATCTCCTCCCGGACCTCTTCGAGCGGACGGTATTCGGTCGGAGTGAGGGAAAAGGTGTTGGTGTCCTGCGCCTCATCCTCATTAGGCAGCGCAAACTGATCGAGATTGAAGTCGTAATACTCTTCTATCTCCTCGTCGGAGACTTCCACGTTTTCGGCGAATTCCGCTACCGGAAAGATCGCTGCCTTGACGACCATTTGTTCCGGGACCGTGAAGGCGGCGGGATCATTGTCGAAGTAGGCGCGAATGTCTTCTTCAGAAACCTGGACGTCTTGTTCAACCAGTGAGGGCTCGATGGCAACGTATTCAACCGTGAAGCGGTCGGTTAGGGTGTCGAAGGTGCGGGTTATTTCGGTCGGGCTTACCAGCTGCAATCGTTCCACCATGGAGCGGAATTTCTGCACGATAATTTCCTGACGGACATGCTCTTCGAAGTCGCGTTTGCCGGCGCGCAGCTGGGTTAGGAAGTTTTGCGCGAACTGGTCGTAGGCCTGCTGGCTGAATTGCCCGCTGTCATCACGCAAGAAATCGAAGGAACGAATGGACGTGATCACTTCGTCATCGCTGGAGGTAATGCCCAGATCAGCGGCTTCACGCAGGGTGATGATTCGCTGCCAGGCCAAGTTGTGAAGTTCTTCCTCAACTTCAGGCGTGATGCTGATGGGTCGCCCGGTCATGAGGACGATCGAGAGGTAGGTGTTAAATCGAGCTTGCTGATACTCCTCGAAGGAAATGTTTTCGCCGTCAAGCCTTCCAGCTGCGTTCGGGCCCACAGTGCCGGTATCCGGCATCTGAGTTCCCCAGATGACAAAGGAAAACACCACTACGACCAGGAAGCCCAGCCAGAGGAGGCGGTTGCGAATGAGTTTATGAAATTTGGTGATGAGCATGGCCATAATTAGGCTCTTTCTGTTGCTTTATAGTTACATTTAAACGAGCTGAAAAGATAGCGGGGAGGCCGGATGGCGTCAATCATGGTTGATGGTGGGGATTATGGTTGATGGGGAAGGGTTTATGGGGGGGGACGGGGGGAGGGCGGTGTTCGGGGTTCGGTAACTCATTTTGTGAACCACAGAAGTCACGGATGTGAGTGGGGGCGTGGGAGGATGATTTTTAAACTGCGAAAAAAGCGAGGTACACGAAATGGGTTATGGGCAAGGTTGGTTTGGAGTGCGGGGACAAGCGTAGCGCGGCACCGCTTGTGGGTAGGGCCCAACTCGTCGATACGTGTAAAAGCGGCGTCGCCTCGAA
>JBMTVS010000110.1:0-7848 GCA_049451655.1 Kiritimatiellia bacterium
CAAGAAGGAACCCGTTCCGATTAAAAATCAATCCCCGCAGAACTGCCATGCGCCCTCAGAGAGTCGGTTTCTCGAACAGGATTTCCTGACCGTGTTGATTGATGACTAAGTCATACCGTTCGAGCAGGGCGCGTCCGATGCGCGGCGGCGAGTCATCAGGCAGGCCGAGTTTGGCCGCAGGGATATTGCTAACCTGACGGAACACGAGATCGCCTATGGACAGTTGCCGGATCACCGCCTGGTCCGGTTGTCCCATAGACACTTCAAAGTCGCCGGCCACATCCAGTACGGCTTCCACCTCCTCGCCTTCCATGCGGCACAGCACCCCCAGGCCACCGTTTACATCAATAAGCGGAACCGAGGTCATGGCATTTTCGCGGTAGGGATAAACACTGGCGCCGGAAAAGATCATTTTTCCGCCGCTAAGACTGATGCGTACGAATTCAAATCCACGCAGGGCGTCCGCGCCCAAAACGCCGTCAACGGGCAGATTCTCCTCGCCCCGATCCAGCCATTGCAAGCGTCCACGCGTATTTCGGGTGTAAAAAATGGCGTTGTCCATGCGCGCATTTTCCAGCTGGAGGGCGGAAACCAGCACGGCAAATCCGCCCACCGGATCCGGAACGTGGCTGGCCCGGCGCTCGAATAATTGTGGTCCACCCAGCGGTTGCGCGCCCAGGGCTACCGCGGTCTGAACCCTCAGCCAGCTCTCCGCCGACGCCGTATCGATAAGCATGAGTGGACCTTTTTCATTCAGCATCACCAACGGTTTTTTGCGGAGGCGATCGGCGAAGTCGAGTCGGCCTACGCTATTCAAGCGCGGACGAAAGGCACCTTCGAATACGGGTCCTCGCGCGGAACCGTAAGGCGTGAGGCCAAATATCTGCGGCTCCTTGGCTCTTTCCGCAAACGCTTGTTTCTCCTGATAGGTAAGCGGTTGCGGAGCCGGCGGTTGTTTGGGTGCGGTGGCGCAGGAGACCATGATCAACGCGGCCAGGGTAAAGATTGCTTTGGTGAGCCGGATTTTCATGCCTGCAAAATGGCCACGCCGCTGCGCGTAATCAAGCGCAAATCCAACTTCATTCTTCCCAAGCGAAGAGGCTTTCGCCAGAGTAAAAGCCATGCAGAACTATTTCGATAGCCTGGTGGCTCGCCCGCGCCGCAATCGACGCTCCGCGGCCATTCGCTCTCTGGTGCGTGAAACCACACTGGCACCCTCGCAGCTCATTCTGCCCCTTTTTCTTTGCGAAGGTCGCAACCGCCGCGTCGCCATCAAGTCGATGCCGGGGACCTTCCGGCTGAGCCGTGACCTGCTGCTACGCGAGGCGCGGGCCGCCTACAAACTGGGGATTCCAGCGGTGGCCCTGTTTCCTGCGCTACCGGACAAATTGAAGGATAAGGCGGCAAGCGAATCGTTGAATGCAAAGGGGCTGCTTCCGGCCACGGTCAAGGCGCTGAAAAATGCGGTGCCGGAATTGGCGGTGATTACCGATGTCGCGATGGACCCCTATTCGAGCGATGGTCACGACGGTTATGTCGACCAAGGAAACATAATAAATGATCGCTCGGTGGAGATTCTGTGCGGGATGGCACTGGTCCAGGCGGAGGCGGGAGCGGATTATGTCGCGCCCTCGGACATGATGGATGGCCGGGTCGGAGCGATCCGGCGCGTGCTTGATGGCAGCGGCTACAGCAACACCGGCATTCTTTCCTACGCCGCCAAATATTGTTCGGCTTTTTACGGACCATTCCGCGAAGCGCTTGATTCCGCGCCGCGCGGGGGCGATAAAAAGACCTACCAGATGGATCCCGCCAACCGGCGCGAGGCGTTGCGCGAAGTGAAGCTGGATGTTGCTGAAGGCGCAGACATCGTGATGGTGAAACCGGGATTGCCTTATCTGGATGTCATCGCGGAAGTTCGCGCGGCGGTTGATGTGCCGGTGGCGACCTATCAAGTCAGCGGCGAATACGCGATGATCAAGGCGGCGGCCAAACTGGGCTGGTTGGATGAACAGGCGGTCATGCTGGAGAGTTTGACTGCGTTGCGGAGGGCCGGGGCAGACATGATACTCACTTATTTTGCGCGCGAAGCCGCGCGGGCATTGGGAGCTTAAGAGGTTATGAGCGAGCAGTATGTGTTAGGCGATGTTTTGATCAGCGCGGAGGATATTTCGCGGCGCGTTGATGAAATGGTCACAGAGATGGAGTCCCACTGCCGGGCCGAGCATTTCGTGATGATCGGTATCCTGCGCGGAAGCTTCATGTTTCTGGCCGATCTGGTCCGCGATTTGTATCAACATGGTGTTCATCCGCGCATCGATTTTATCACGCTCGAGAGCTACGGCTCCGGCACGGTGTCTTCGGGTAACGTCAAAGTTACCAAGGACATCACCGTCGACGTGAGGGGCGCGGAGGTATTGCTGATTGACGACATTCTCGATAGTGGACGCACCCTGGCCTTCGCCAGCGAGCTCATGCTGCAAAAAGGCGCGAAGCGGGTTTTGACCTGCACCCTGCTCGACAAACCCGAGCGACGGGTGGTGCCGGTCAAGGCGGACTTTACCGGATTCACTATTCCCGATGAATTTGTGGTGGGTTACGGGCTCGACTATGATAGCCGGTACCGGGAGCTTCCCTACATTGCCCGGGTTGTGCTCAAAGCTTGAGGAATATCAGTCCGCGGGATTCGCGGTGAATTTTTCTCTCACCAGAAATACCACGTTCGCTCCGGCCTTTCGGGGGCTACTTGTTCCTCGATTTCGCCCTGATCGATCGGGTTAGCGGTGTGGTCTATTACTTCTTCAGCAGGTGGAATCGATGATACCTCGTTTTCCGCGAATGAAAAAACCCAGGCCTTTCCCCGCTTCACTCCAACAAGCAGACCGGCGTCGCGCAGCTCATACAGATCTGCCCGGGCGGTTGCGTAAGCAACACCATGTTCCTTGCAATGATTTTCCATGGTGAAGGTAAGGCCGGGATTTGCCAAAGCTTGAGCGATTACCATGCGCTGCCGGTGATTCAACGATCCGGCGCGATTTGACCATTGGCGGGGAAGCTCGAAACGGGCTTCATCCTCCGCAACCAAATGACGAGCCGCTTCCTTGGCCTGATCAATCCCGCGCATGAAATCGAGAATGCGCTGAATGCCTTCATCCTGGGATGCAGGTGGTGGCTGACGCTTAAAGCACGGTGCTTGCGCGGAAAGAACGATATACCTGAACAAGGTGTAGCCGTGATCAAGCATCACGCGATAGAAAAGCGCGCGAAAAAAGGCGTCAGCATGCTGTCCGTTGAGCTCGAGTTGATTCACCTCATCGTAAACGGTGATGGCGCGTAGCAGAGGGTGCAGGAAGTGTTCCGGCACGTCACCGTTCATCAGTTGGCCCAGGGAAAGCTGGACATCATCGGACAGGGAGAGTCCCACCATTTCACTGTAGCGTCGAAGATCGGCGTTTGAAATCGGGCGGCCGGCATCTTCTGCTATCGCGGTTAGCAGTTGGTAGCGTCGTGAAACAGCCTCTTCATGTGGATCAGCAGGCGGGCGGGCAGCTGCCAGCATGTACAAAGCCTCGTCGCGCGGCATGGTGTAACCATCACGCTGCGCGCCTTGCCAAGCTTCCAGCCTGCGGGTAATGAGCGCGTATCGTTCACGGCGCTGCGGTTGCGTCATCCCGGGTGGTAATTCCCGAAGCACATCCGCATCACGATCCAGCCGGTGTAAAAAGGCCAAAACAAGGGGCATCTTTTCCATGTCGATAATTATCAAATACAAAATCTGATAAATATGCAAGATGCTAAATTATCAGATAAATAAAATGATATTTATAATTTCGGCTATTTTAAGCGTTTTTTTGCTCCCGCAAATAGGGGACATAGACGTAGTGACCGGCTGACGAGCCATTACGTCTATGTCCCCTATCGAGTCTTGGCATTTTGTTGATGCTTTGCTAGGTTCCTGCATCGTTTTTCACACCCCGGAGCATGCGAGATGATACCACGATATACCCGGCCGGAAATGGCGGCCATTTGGGAAGACCACAATAGATTCGCCATTTGGCTTAAAGTTGAAGTGCTGGCCTGCGAAGCCATGCATAAACTGGGGGTGGTGCCGGCCGCTGACCTTAAGCGCATTAAAAGCCGGGCTAAATTCAGCGTCGAACGGATTCTGGAGATCGAAGAGGAGGTTCAGCATGACGTAATCGCCTTTTTGACCAATGTCGCCGAGCATGTAGGTCCGTCATCGCGCTATATCCACAAGGGCATGACCAGCTCGGATGTGCTCGACACGGCCCTGGCCGTACAGATGGTGGAAGCAGTGGATCTGCTAATCGAAGGCGTGGAGGCCGTGCGCAAGGCCGCAGCCGCCCAGGCCCGCAAGCACAAGTATACCCCCATGATCGGGCGCTCTCATGGCATCCACGCCGAGCCCATTACCTTCGGACTCAAGATGGCGCTCATGTACGACGAATTCGGTCGCGCGCTGGATCGCCTCAAGAACGCCCGCGAGATCGTGCGCGTGGGCCAGCTCTCCGGCGCCGTGGGTACCCATGCCCACCTCGATCCATTCGTAGAGAGCTATGTCTGTAAAAAACTCGGACTCAAGCCCGCCGCCATCTCTACTCAAATTCTCCAGCGCGACCGCCATGCCGACTACATGGCAGAACTGGCGCTGGTGGCCTGTTCGATCGATCGCTGGGCTACCGAATTTCGCCATTTGCAACGTACCGAAGTGCGCGAGACCGAGGAGTATTTCAGCGAGAAGCAGAAGGGTTCGTCCGCCATGCCGCACAAGCGCAACCCGATCATCGGCGAGCGGCTTAGCGGCATGGCCCGGCTGATTCGCGGCTACGCGGTAACCGCCATGGAGAATGTCGCCCTCTGGCATGAGCGTGATATCTCACACTCCTCCGCCGAACGGGTCATCCTGCCCGACGCGACTATCGCCCTCGATTATATGCTCGCAAAACTGGCCGGCATGATCGAGAAGCTGCGCGTGAACAAGGATCGCATGCAGGCCAACCTCGACTTAACCCAGGGGCTGATCCATTCGCAGCAAGTTTTATTGATGCTCACCGAGAAAGGGGTGACCCGCGAGAAGGCCTACCGCATCGTTCAACGTAACGCGATGGCCGCGTGGGAGGGCAAAGGTAATTTGAAAACCTTGCTGGCCGCCGATGAGGACGTCAAAGCGTCGGTCACGGCGAAGGACCTCGATCGCGTATTTGATCTCAAAACCCACTTCCGCGATGTGGAGCGCACCTTCAAGGCCGTCGGACTGGGTGGCGGCAAGTCGAGGAACAAAAAGCGATGAAGAAAAAGACATCTGCCTATGCCGCTGCCGGCGTCGATATCGACGCCAAGATGAACGCGCTAAAAAGCGCCAAGAAGCAGATTCAATCCACGCTGACCCGGGATGCCATCAACACCTGGGGATCCTTCGGCGGACTTTTTCGCGCCCCCGGTCGCGACCATGTGCTGGTGAGCAGCATGGATGGCGTGGGCACCAAGTTGAAAGTCGCTACGCTCGCCGGCCGCCACGACACCGTCGGACAGGACATTGTGAACCATTGCGTTAACGATATTCTCGTGCAGGGCGCTACGCCCCTGTTCTTTCTTGATTACATCGGGGTAAGCAAGATGGAGCCGGGCATGATGGCGGAAATCCTTCAGGGCCTCGCCAAGGCCTGTCGCGCCAACGGATGCGCGCTGATTGGCGGTGAAACGGCCGAACTGCCCGGGCTCTATCCGCCCGGCGAGTACGATCTGGTCGGGACCATCGTCGGCGCCGTCAAAAAAAGCGACATGATCACCGGCAAGAAAATCCGCGCTGGCGACGTGCTTATCGGACTTCCTTCCTCCGGTTGCCACACCAACGGATACACCCTGGCCCGGCACGCTTTGCTGGAAAAGGCCGGGCTTGGTATCAACGACCTTGTTCCCGGTACCCGCAAGACCGTCGCCGAAAGCTTGCTCGCGGTTCATCGCAGCTACCTGAAGCCGGTTACCGCGCTCATGAAAAAGGTGAGCATTCACGGTATGGCGCACATCACGGGCGGCGGATTTCCGGACAACATCAGACGAGTCCTGCCGCCGAAAGTAACAGCCTATGTCGATACCGCAACCTGGGAGCCGCCAAAGCTGTTCGATGTAATTCAGAGCGCGGCGCAGGTTGATGACGAGGAAATGTATCGTGTCTTCAACATGGGCATCGGCATGGTGATCATCGTCGCCCGCGCCGACGCCCCGGAAGCCATTCGCGTGCTCAAGAAAGCCGGCGAAAAACCCGTGGGGATTGGATTCGTGAAGCGCGGCAGCGGCGATGTGAGCATGCTGTATTAGACACGCGACGCGCGTTCCAGCAGTTTCATGTTCTTTACCATGCTCGGCGGCTGCGACGGAGCGGAGCCCTCAAGGAAGGGGAAGGAGGTCAGGCATCGTGAACTTGTTTCGCGTTGGGTTTGGGGCAACCCTCCTTGAACATGGTAGAGAAGCAACGGTTTAGGACGTTGCACAGCCGTGCATTTTTTGAAGCGGATTCGTATTAAAAAAAACCGGCGGGCCATTCACCCGCCGGTTTTGTGCTTACGGAATAGATTCCGGTCAATCGGCCGGCTGAATCAGCACGCCATACACCCGGCTGGCATCGATAAGCTCGTTGGTGTCGGTCAAAACAACCGGTGAGCCCGTGCCAGTTATAGTTGCCCCTGCAACCCACTCACCAAGCACCGGCGGCGTGACCGAGGTGATCGATAGCAGGTTTGTCGTGTAAACCAGGGTGTAGTTATTGTTTGTTTCGCTATCGATGGTGGCGGTCGGTACCCCGGCCACGAACGTAAAGTCAGTAATGGCAGGAGCGCTGGCAACCGGGCCTTGATCGTTGAAGTAGACCGTATCCAGCGAAATGGGGGTTTCATCGGTGCCCAGCGTGAAACTGCGGTTTCCGATGGACTCCCAGGTCAAGCCACCGGGATCCGGGGTGCCGAAGAATTTATACTCAATCGTCGAGCCGGCTCCGGCTGAAACCTGAAAGGTGCCGGTATAAATTCCATTGCCCGCATTCGTCAGGGCGGATCCACCCGAGAAACTGTTGAAGTCTCCGCGCACTTCAACACCATTGGTTTCCGTATTAAAGTTGCCCAGATCGATTTGAACGCTCATATCCACCGAGAAGGTGACGTCCACGGTGAGCGGTACTTCCGTAACATTGTTGAAGAAAACCTTTTCCAGGACGATGGGATCGCTGTTTTCCCCGAGATTAAAGGTACGGTTGGGGTCGTTTTCCCAGTCAAGCGTGCCGCCTTCGGGGGTGACATAAAACTTGTAACTGATCTCTGCACTCGGGGCACCCGTAATAACCACCGTCCCGACGTAAATGTTATTGCTCGAGAGGGTCAACACATTGCCCCCTGAAAACCCGTTGAAACTGCCCCGGACTTCTAAACCATCCGTGCCGGGATTAAAGTTGCCGAGTTGAGCTTGCACCGACATGTCCACGCTAAAGGTGACCGCCGGGCTAACTGGCACAGCTTCAATATCATCAAAAAACACCACCGGCAGGTTCGTCGCCGTGCCATCGGCGCCCAGCGCAAAGCTCCGGTTCTCCCGGGTTTCATACTCCAAGCCCGTGGTTTCCGGCAGACCGTAAAACTTGTAGCCAATGCTTTGACCTTCAAAGCCTGCAATGTCGAGCGTCCCTGAATAGACCGTTCCCACGACTTGTGTGAGCGTTATGCCTCCGGAGAATCCATTGAAGTCGCCGCGCACTTCTACGTTATTGGTTGAGGCATCAAAATTTCCTGCGGCAATTTGGACGCTCATATCTACGGAGAAGGTGACGGTATTGGTGAT
>JBMTVS010000111.1:0-7819 GCA_049451655.1 Kiritimatiellia bacterium
TATGTCCCCGAATCGGGGGCTTGAGGGAGGGAGACGTGGAGCGTAAGATTCCATCATGAAAGCAATCATTTATTACGTATTGGTGCTTTTATGTGTTGCGGCGGTTGGTTGCTCCAGTCCGGCTTCGCGCATCAAGCGGAATCCTGAACTTTTTGCGTCTTTTCCGGTTGAGGCGCAGGGGCTTATCGAGCAGGGCCAGGTTGATATCGGGTTTACCCCGGAGATGACCCGGATGGCGCTTGGGGAACCGAACCGGGTGTATCAGCGCCGGACCGGCGATGGCAGCATGGAGGTATGGTCCTACACCTCGCGTCGCGTGACCACCGACCGCCAGCGGGTAACGGCGGACTTTTCTTATCGCGATAGCGATGGTCGCGTGCGCCGGACCAGCGACACGGTTTGGGTGGATGTGGATCGCGAGCTGGAATATGAGCGAATGCGCGTCGAGTTCACGGATGGTAACGTTAGCGCGATCGAAACCCTTGATCGCTGAACGTCACTCTTCGCGAAACGCCATGACTTGATCCAGCGTGGTCGCGCCAGCCATGACCATGGCCAAGCGGTCAATGCCCAGCGCAATGCCGCCGCAGGGAGGCAAGCCGGATTTGATGGCCTGAATGAACTGCTTGTCGGTTGGGTAAACCGGCTTGCCCATTCGTCTCCGTTCTCGCGCGATGCTCTCAAGCCGCGCGAGTTGTTCGTCGGCATCAATGAGTTCACTGTAGGCATTGGCAATCTCCACGCCCCTCAAGTAGAGCTCCCAGCGTTCCGCCAAATGCGGGGCCCCGGGCTTTGGCCGGGCGAAGGCACCGGCCTCGATGGGGTAATCCTTGAGCACGACCGGCCGGTCCTTGGGCAGGGACGGTTCAACCTTGTCGACGAGATCCATGTCGAATCGCACGGCATCAAACTCTCGAGCCGGATCCCAGCCCGCATGCTGGAGAAAGGCGTCGGATACATTCATAATTAACCAGTCGCCAGATATCCCGCAGGCAGCGAACAATAGCTCCCGCGTCTCCTCCATGATCGATTCGTAGTCCGCCCCGGCGCGATACCACTCGAGCATGGTGTATTCGGGATGATGCAGATCGCCCCGCTCGCCCCGCCGGAAGCAGGGGCCAATTTGAAAAATCTTGTCGTGTCCGGCCGCCAGCATGCGCTTCATGTGAAATTCCGGCGAGGTGCGTAAAAACCAATCACCCGAGGGTTCGGCATCTATATGGGTCTCCAGCGCCGGCGCGGGCAAACGCACCGGGGTTTCCACCTCAAGGTAACCGCGCTCGTGAAAGAACCTCCGCATGGCGAAGGTCATTTCGCTGCGGATTTTTATTCCCGTTGAAGGTTGGAGGTTCAACGTTGAAGGTTGAACGTTGCGCGAAGCGCGCGCTATTTACGGCCGGCGCTGCTGACGCGGTCGGCGTATTTTCCGGTGCGCGTGTCGATACGCACAATGTCGCCCTCATTGATGAAGATCGGCACCTGCACTTCATAGCCATTTTCCAGTTTGGCCGGCTTGGTGACATTGTTGGCGGTGTCGCCACGGAAACCCGGTTCGGTCTCAACCACTTCGCGCTCGACGAAGACCGGCAGATCAAAGTCGATCGGTTTGCCGTTGAAGAAAAGGATATCAACGTGCATTTCCTCTTTCAGGTACCACTTGCGTTCGCCAATGGCATCAGCGCTGATTTCGACCTCTTCATAAGTTTCGGGATCGCTGAACACATAGTTGCCGGCGCTTTCGTAGGTGTAGACAAGTTCACGCGACATGATGTCGGGCTTGCCGATTTTTTCGACTTCGCGGAAGGTGCGATCCTGGGTGCCGCCGGTGATCATGTTGCGAATGCGGCATTTGTACATGGCCGCGCCCTTGCCCGGCTTCACGAATTGGAATTCGGTAATCTCGTAGGGGATACCCTCGACTTCTATCTTTAAACCTTTGCGTAAGTCCGATGCGCTGTAATCTGCCATGATGCTGTTCCTCTCTTGAAAAGGCGGCGTTTATAGCGGGTTTTACCCCCTTTCGCCAAGCGTTTTTGGATGCTTACCGAATGTGCACGGTCTGGTAACGACTGCACATGATACTATCCGACCAGTAATCAGGCGACCACCCGGCTTTCAACTTGAGTTGTCGTATGAATGAGCGTGGGTCCGGAAGATCCTCCCATACCGATGGCAAAAAAGTTGCGCGGCGGGAACCTTTTTCAAGAATAAGCCCATCGATTCCCGGCCTTAATTGACGCACGAGATCATCCTCATCGTTGATTGTCATCGGCTCAGGCGGGGTAAGGACCGAAAGCGATAGCTCAATCTGCGCTAGCTCATCCTCCGTGACCGGAGGAAAGCGGGGATCATGGAGTGCTGCTGCAACGGCATTCCCGGCAATGTCATCGACTAGCGACTGCGTGGCTTCGAGATGTCCGATGCATCCGCGCAGACGACCGTTCTTCTCGAGGGTGACAAACACCGCGCCTGAACGCAGAGCCTCCGCGGAAAAGCGTCCCGGTTCAACGCTGGGTGGATGACCGTGCCTGACGCCATAATCCAGCGCTTCACGGGCCCAGGCGAGGAGTTCCTGATTAAAAGACCCAGGCACCATATCCCACCACTTCCGATTTATCACCAGCGGTATCACCCGAATTTCGAAGGTCGAGTTGCACCGGTTGGCGTTGATGGTTTTTGGCCGCGATGAGCAGGCCCTGAATAGCCAATCGTCCACACGCCTGTTCCGGGCTGATTTTTTCCGGCGCGAGCTCGAGAATAGCCATCGCGGTGTTGCGGTCCATGGCCTGCGCCTGTACGTACGGAAAGTAATGGCTCAAGTCGGAGCTTACCACAATCAGGGTCTCCGGCCCGCCCCATAGCTTTTCAATAACCTCGGCCACCTGCTGTGCATCCGCATCGCCCACCACCACGGAAATGATAAAAAAGTCATCGAGGGTGCATTGCAGAAAAGGTAGTTCCACTTCCAGGCAGTGCTCGTCGCGATGCGCGCGATCATTCATGTTTACGGCGTCAAGGGAGAGCAACACACCGTTGGCTTCCTGATCGATGGAAACTTCGCCCAACGGTGTGTTGAAAGCGTCGGCGCTGGAGAGAGCCAGTCCGCGGAAGGCAACCCGGTGACTTGGGCCGATCAGCAGCACACGCGCAATGTCGCGATGCATATCGCGGAGACAGGCAAAGGCTGAACCCGCGATGGGACCCGAATAATCATAGCCGGCGTGCGGGGCAATCAAGGCCTTGGGCCGGGGTGCGGGGCGCGGCAAGCGGGCCCGGGCGAGGTACTTCTCCACGTCGCTTTGCAGTTCGTAGGCCGAAGCGGGATAAAACATCCCGGATACCGCCGGCGCACGTATGGTTTGCGCTTTCATGGCCTTGTCCTCTTGCTTCATTGTACTGCTGTGCCGGAGGCGATACAATCCTCTTGGAGGCGAGATGCAAGATAAAATCCAACGAGATGCTTCCGTGGTCTCGACGAAATATTGGGAAAAGCTTCCGAACGGACGGGTGCAGTGCAATCTATGCCCGAATCACTGTCGTCTAGCTGAAGGGCAGCGGGGCGCGTGTTTCGTGCGAGCCTGTCTTGACGATCAGATTGTTCTAACCACGTATGGTCGTAGCAGCGGATTCTGCATCGACCCGATTGAGAAAAAACCGCTCCATCATTTTCTTCCCGGCTCGCCCGTGCTTTCTTTTGGCACCGCCGGCTGCAACCTCACTTGCAAATTCTGCCAGAACTGGAGCATCAGTAAATCGCGCGAGGTGGATACCCTTTGCGCATCGGCCACGCCGGAAGCGATTACGGAAGCAGCGCTGCGGTCGGGGTGCCACAGCATAGCTTTTACTTACAACGATCCGGTCATCTTTATGGAGTACGCCATCGACGTCGCCAAGGCGTGCCGCCCGCGCGGCATCAAGACGGTTGCGGTTACAGCCGGTTACATGTGCGACGAACCGCGCCGGGAATTTTATCGCTACATGGATGCGGCCAATGTCGATCTGAAGGCATTCACGGATAACTTCTATCGGGGTGTTTGTGGCGCGGATCTCGAAAATGTTCTGGAGACACTGATCTACATTAAGCACGAGACTGCAGTTTGGCTGGAAATTACCACTTTATTGATTCCGGGGGAGAATGATGGCGACGAGGAAATCGAGGCCATGACGAAATGGATCATGAAGGAGTTGGGTCCCGAGGTTCCGTTGCACTTCACCGCGTTTCATCCCGACTACAAGATGATGGATCACCCGTCGACCCCGCCAGCGACGCTTGCCCGTGCTCGTTCCATTGCCCTCCGCCGCGGCATGAAGTTTGTGTACACCGGTAATGTGAGGGATGCGGAAGGCGGCGCGACGTATTGTCCGGCCTGCGGCAAGCGGGTTATCGGACGGGATGGTTATGAAATCACGGCATGGCATGTCGCGGAGGGCGGACGATGCAATTTTTGCGGACATCCGCTGGCCGGACATTTCGAATCGCTACCCGGCGACTGGGGCGCGCGGCGCATGCCGGTGCGTGTAGGCTGATGGCTTGCGACGGTGCGACGGGGACATGGACGTTGTTTCCACCGGCCAGGCGCTTCGCGCTGATTCTTTTGCCAAATCATGCTTCTCCGGCTCGGACGGAGCCTCGCTCTCCATGGCGTATGGTCCCGGGTATAGTTTCTGTGTCCCTCTACAAAAAAAGACGGGCACGCCGATAGGCGCGCCCGTCTTTGCAGTTTACGCGAATGGTTTCGCTTACTTCATCGCGGCCTGGGCGGCGGCGAGGCGGGCGATAGGCACCCGGAAGGGCGAGCAGCTGACGTAGTCGAGGCCAACCTTGGCGCAGAACTTGACCGAGGCAGGGTCGCCACCGTGTTCGCCGCAGATACCGCACTTGAGGCCGGGACGTGAATCGCGACCTTTCTTGACCGCCATCTCGACGAGCTGACCGACGCCGGAAGCATCCAGGGTCTGGAACGGATCCATGGGCAGGATCTTCTCGTTGAGGTAGTCGGGCAGGAAGGTGCCGATGTCGTCACGGCTGAACCCGAAGGTCATCTGGGTGAGGTCGTTGGTGCCGAAGCTGAAGAACTCGGCGGTGTCGGCGATGGTGTCGGCCACCAGCGCGGCGCGCGGCACTTCAATCATCGTGCCGACCATGTACTTCACCTTGGACTTGGCCGCCTTGATGATGCCGTTGGCGGTTTCGCGAATGACCTTCTCGCAGAAGTCGAGCTCGGTCTTGGAACCGACCAGCGGCACCATGATCTCGGGCATGACCTTGATCTTCTTCTTCTCCACCGCGACCGCGGCTTGAATGATGGCCGTGGCCTGCATCTTGATGAGTTCAGGATAGGTGATGGAGAGGCGGCAACCACGATGACCCAGCATGGGGTTGAACTCGTGCAACTGCTTGACCCGCTCCTGCACCGTTTCGAACGGCACGTTCATGCGCTTGGACATTTCCTTCATGTCCTTCTCGCTGTGCGGCAGGAACTCATGCAGCGGGGGATCGAGCAGGCGGATGGTCACCGGCAGTCCGGCCAACGCCTTGAAGATGCCCTCGAAGTCACTCTGCTGGAAGGGCAGGAGCTTCTCGATGGCCTTTTCGCGCCCGGCTTTTTCGGTGGCGAGAATGAACTCGCGGACCGCCCAGATGCGCTCGCCTTCGAAGAACATGTGCTCGGTACGGCAGAGGCCGATACCCTCGGCGCCGAAGGAGCGGGCCGTGGCCGCGTCCTTGGGCGTGTCGGCGTTGGTGCGGACCTTGAGTTTACGGAACTGGTCCGACCAGTCAGAGATCTGCTTGTACATCTTGTAGATGGGGTGCTTCAACGCGGTCTTGTGTCCGTTCACGACCGCGCTCACCACCGGGCTGGCCTCGGTGGGGATCTGGCCGATGTAGACCACGCCGGTGGAGCCGTTCAAGCTGATCCAGTCGCCAGCCTTGAGCATCTTGGTGCCGCAGGAGACGGTCTGCTTTTCGTAGTCGATCTTCAACTTACCAGCGCCGACGATACAGCTCTTACCCCAGCCGCGGGCCACGACCGCCGCGTGGGAGGTCATGCCGCCGGTGGAGGTGAGGATGCCTTGCGCGGCCCACATGCCGCCGACGTCTTCCGGGCTGGTCTCGTGACGCACCAGGATGAGCTTGGCGGCGGGGTTCTTCTTGACCATCGCTTCGGCCTCATGGGCGTTGAAGACGATCTGGCCGACCGCCGCGCCGGGACCGGCGGGGAGGGCGGTGGTCAAGGTGTCGGCGGTCTTCTCAACCTTGGCGTTGAAGATCGGGAAGAGCAACTGCTCGAGGTCGGAACCGGTGACCGTGGCCAACGCTTCCTTGGCGGTGAGGATCTTGTCCTGCTTCTTGCCGGTGACGAAGTCGCGGCCGGTGGCCATTTCCACCGCCCAGCGAACACCGGCCAGACCGACGCGCTTGGCGTTACGGGTCTGGAGCATCCAGAGCTTGCCTTCCTGCACGGTGAACTCGACGTCCTGCGGGTACTTATAGTGCCGCTCGAGCCGGTGCATGATGGCGGCCAGTTCCTTGTAGGCGTTTTTCCAGATGGGATTCTTTTCCTTCGCCATGTCGTCGAGGTTCTTCGGGGTGCGGATGCCCGCGACCACGTCCTCGCCCTGGGCGTTGATGAGGTATTCGCCCATGGGCTTGTCCTCGCCGGTGGAGCCGTCACGCGTGAAGGCCACGCCGGTGCCGCAATCGTCGCCCATGTTGCCGAACACCATGGTGCAGATGTTCACGGCGGTGCCGAGGAGGCCGGAGACCTTGTTGATTTGGCGGTATTTCTCGGCGCGCTCGGAATTCCAGGAGTTGAACACGGCCTGGATGGAGAGGTCGAGCTGGACCCACGGATCCTGCGGGAAGGGCTTCTTGACCTTTTCGTGGTAGACGCGCTCGTAGATCTGGCAGAGTTCCTTCAACTGTTCAGCGGTGAGGTCGGTGTCTTCGACGACGCCGTATTTTTCCTTCAGCTTGCCCATCTCGACTTCGAAGTCATGGTGGGTCAGGCCGGTGGTCGGGCCCATGACCACATCGCCGAACATGTCGATGAAGCGACGGTAGCAATCCCAAGCGGCGCGCTCGTTGCCGGTCTGCTTGATGAAACCCTGCACGGACTTGTCGGTCAGGCCGAGGTTCAGCACGGTGTCCATCATGCCGGGCATGGAGATGGCGGCGCCGGAGCGGACGGAGACGAGGAGGGGATCATTCGGGTCACCGAGCTTCTTGCCCATGAGCTTTTCGAGCTTGCCGAGCTTTTCCTTGATCTGCTCGACCATGCCCTGGGGATACTTGCTCTTGTTCTTGCTGTAGTAGGCGCAGGCCTCGGTGGAGATGGTGAAGCCGGGCGGGACGGGAAGTTCCGCGATGGCCATTTCGGCCAGGTTGGCGCCCTTGCCGCCGAGGATGGGCTTCATTTCACTTCCGCCTTCGGTGTGTTTTTTACCGAAGCCGTAAAAATAAACGTATTGCTTATCTTTTCTGCTGGGGGATTTCTTCGTCGCCATAGTTTCTTGGACTCCTGCTGTTACGGTTTACTGCTATCGTTAAAAAAAGTCCGCAAAGACTAGCAAAGAGGGCTTGATAGTCAAGCGCGCTAAACATGCGCTAAACCTTGGATTGACAAACAAAAACCTTTATCTAGTATCTCACAACTTCCGCGTGATAAAGGCCAGATAGCTCAGTTGGTAGAGCAAAGGACTGAAAATCCTTGTGTCCTCGGTTCGATTCCGAGTCTGGCCACCAGCCTCCGCGCTTCTTTTTTCCACTATTTACAAAACGTGCGAGCGGGGTATCATTCCCGCATGTTAAAACGTT
>JBMTVS010000112.1:0-7801 GCA_049451655.1 Kiritimatiellia bacterium
GGATGAATTCGAAGTTGATGACGAAGACGAATTCGACGATGAAGATGATGATGAAGACGACTTTGATGACGAAGAAGATGAAGAGGACGATGATGAGCGGTAGTGATGTGCTCACCAGGAAGGGCGGCGCATGGTGAAGAGCCTTGATGAGCTTCGCAGCGAGATTGACCGGCTTGATGACCAGATTGTGCCGCTGTTGAATGCGCGGGCAGCGCTTGCGCTGGAAATCGGCCGCATCAAAAAGGCCAATGGGGAGCCGCTGCATGTGCCTTCCCGGGAACGTGATGTCATTGACCGGTTAACCGCTACCAGCAAGGGGCCCATGCCGCCGGAGTCCATCGCCCGCATCTACAAGGAAGTCATGGCGGCTGCCCTGGCCCTTGAGCATAAGGACGAAGGTTTGTGAACCAGTTGAAACAAATTGCGAAGAAATGGGTCGGCGATTTAACCACCTACCAGCCTGGCAAGCCCATCGAGGAAGTGGCGCGCGAACTGGGACTGGGTGACCCGGAAGGCATCGTCAAACTGGCCTCGAACGAGAACGCCCGTGGTCCTTCGCCGCGCGCGGTGGAGGCGATGAAAAAGTTCGCCCACTACATGCACGTCTACCCCGACGGCGACAACTACCACCTGCGCCACGCGCTGGCGAAGAAACTGGGCATCGCCGACCAACAACTGTTTATTGGTCACGGCAGCAATGAGGTGATTCAGCTCCTCGGTCATGTCTACCTCGATGAGCATTCCGACATTGTGGTGTCGGATCATGCCTTCATCGTGTATCGCCTGGTGGCGGCGCTCTATCAGTCGCGCGTGACCAGTGTTCCCATGCGCAATTTCACCCACGATTTAACCGCCATGGCCAAGGCCATCACGCCGTCGACGCGCATGGTGTTCATCGCGAACCCGAATAATCCCACCGGAACCATGGTCGACCGCGCGGAGATCGACGCCTTCATGAAGGACGTGCCCGGCCACGTGGTTGTAGTTTTTGACGAGGCCTACATCGAACTCATACCAGAGGCACAACAGCCGGACACCCCGCGTTTTGTGCGCGAGGATCGCAATGTGTTCGTGTTGCGTACCTTCTCCAAGACCTACGGCCTGGCCGGTTTGCGCATCGGTTATGCGATCGCTCCGGCGGAGGGCGTTCAATTACTGCATCGTGTGCGGCAGCCTTTTAATGTGAATGCCATGGCGCAGATCGCCGCGCTGGCAGCGCTCATGGACGACGATTTCGTGATGAAAACGCGGGCGGATTTGGCTTCAGGACTCAAGCAGCTTGAAGCTGCATTCGATGCGATGGGGCTGGAGTATGTGCCGTCGGTGGCAAATTTTATCCTCGTGAAGGTAGGTGCAGGTCGCGAAGTATTTCAGGAGTTACAGCGCCGCCGGGTGATTACCCGACCTGTCGATATTTATCATTTGCCCGAATACCTCAGGGTTTCGGTTGGCATGCCACATGAGAATGAACGTTTAATTTCCGCGCTGGGCGAGGTGATGAAGCATCGTGAGGTTGCGGCGTGATTCAATCCGTTGCCATTCTGGGGCTCGGTCTGATGGGCGGCTCGCTTGGGCTTGCGCTCAAGCGGGGCGGGGCGAAGGTGACGGTGCACGGTTTTACCCGCTCGCGCGAGCGGGGCGAATTGGCGTTGCGTAGGGGGGCACTCGATCACTTTCATGCTGATGCGCACGAGGCGGTCAGGGATGCGGATGTCGTGATCTGTTGCGCGCCTATTCTGGCTATTCCGGGTCAAGTTGCTTCCGTAATAGATGCCTTGAAGGCGGGTGCTTTAATCACGGACGTGGGCAGCACCAAGTCAGTGATTCAGAACTCCTGTCGCGAGTTGATGACCGGCCGCGAGGTGTATTTTGTTGGAAGTCATCCCATTGCCGGATCCGAGCAACAAGGGATGGAAGCCGCGAGGGCGGATTTATACGAAGGGGCTATGACGGTCATTACACCGGATGACCTTGTTCCTGAAGAGATGACGGCGAGAGCGCGGGAGCTATGGGAACGCTGTGGCAGTTGCGTGGTAAGCATGTCGCCGGAAGAGCATGACAAAGTTTTGGCTGCGACCAGCCACCTGCCGCACATGATGTCCAGCCTGTTGGCTGCTACAATTGCCCGGCCTGGCGGTCGCGATGACCTGGCTTGCTTCTGCGGGACTGGTTACCGCGGCACCACTCGCCTGGCCACGGGTGGAACCGATATCTGGCTGGATATTTTGAAGACCAACCGCGAGGCAATCACCGGCGAATTGAAGGCTTTCGATGAAAAATTGCGGTCGTTGATCGAAAAGTTGGAAGCAGGTTCTTTTTCTGATATAGAGGCCGTTCTTGAAGAAGGGAAAAACGCCCGTCGGGCGTTCGATGATTATGGCAATCAATCCAATAGCGAAGCTTAGCGGCGGGCCCGTGAAAGTCCCGGTTACGGCGATTGTTCATCCCGCGAAAAAACTTTCAGGCGAAGTGCGTGTGCCGGGCGATAAAAGTATCTCCCACCGGGTTGCGATGTTCGCCGGTATGGCCTCGGGCACCTCGGAAGTGGAGAACTTTCTGCAAAGCGAGGACTGCCTCAGCACCCTGCGGGCCATGGAGGCGCTGGGAGCGCGTTCGTTCGAGATGCCAGATGGTAAGTTGAGTATTCAAGGTAACGGCGGAAAGTTTCTCCAGCCGGCTGGCGCGCTGGATGCGGGTAACTCCGGGACCACGATTCGTCTTTTGTCCGGGATTCTGGCCTCGTGCCCCTTCACCGTGGAGCTCACCGGTGACGATTCCCTGCGCTCGCGTCCCATGAAGCGGATCAAGGAGCCGCTGGAGATGATGGGAGCCAAGGTAGAACTGACCGGTGAAAAGGGAACCGCGCCGCTTCGCATTACCGGCGGCAAGCTCAAGGGTGTCGATTATCTTCTGCCCGTGGCTTCCGCTCAGGTCAAATCATGCATCATGCTCGCCGGCCTTTTCGCCGAGGGCGTCACCCGGGTGACTGAGCCTCTGCACACCCGCGATCACACTGAGCGGTTGCTTGAGGCGCTTGGTCTGCCCATCAAAATCAAGGGGTTGCAGGCGGAAATTCAGGGGATGGCCCCGGGTGCGCCCGCCATCAAAGGACGATCCTTTATCGTGCCGGGAGATTTTTCTTCGGCGGCCTTCTGGATGGTCGCGGCAGCGGCTCGTCCGGGCAGCAAGGTGGTGATCAAGAATGTTGGGTTGAATCCGCGTCGCACCGCGCTCCTGGATGTGCTCCGTCAAGCTGGTGCATCGGTCAGCGTGAAGGAATACAAAAAGACGGATCACATAGAACCGGCGGGCGATGTGACCATCAAGGGCTCCGAGCTTAAGGGTTTTGAAGTGGGTGGCGATAGCATTCCGAATCTAATTGATGAATTGCCGGTTATTTTCGTGTTGGCGGCGTTGGCCAAAGGTCGTTCGGTCATCAAGAACGCGGAAGAGCTTCGCGTGAAGGAATCCGATCGTATTGCCACCATGGCGGATAATTTGCGTTTAATGGGGGTGGACGCGGAGGAAACTCCGGATGGCATGATCGTGAACGGCGGTAAGCCCATTGTGCCCTCAGCGTCCGTGCGCAGTTACGGGGATCACCGCATCGCCATGTCGATGGCGGTGCTGGGGATTTTCGCGGAGGCGCCGGTGGTCATTCAAAACGTGGGTTGCGTGGATACGTCGTACCCCGAATTCTGGAATCATTTGCGTTCTTTGGGAGGCAAGGTTGAGTAACGACGTCACTATTCTCGCCATTGATGGGCCTTCGGCCTCTGGAAAATCCACGGTGGCCCGGCTTGCCGCGCAACGGTTGGGCTTCAATTATGTTGATTCGGGTTCCTTCTATCGCGGTATTACCTGGAAGTGCCTGCGCGAGGGGGTGGACACAACCGACGCCGCGCAAGTCGTTGAGTTGATCGAACGGATTGATTTTCAATGTTTCCTGCGCGAGGGCGCGGTCATGTTTGCCATTGACGGTGAGGAGCCCGGCGATCAAATCCGCTCGCAGCCGGTGCAGGAGCATGTCAGCGACATTGCCGCGGTGCCGGAAGTGCGCACGCACTTGGTGAAGATGTTGCGTGATAGTTCCCGGCTCGGCTCGCTGGCCATGGAGGGTCGCGATATCGGTACGGTGGTTTTTCCGGATACGCCGTTCAAATATTATCTTGATGCCGATCCGGAGGAGCGGGCGCGGCGCAGGTTCGAGGAATTGGCTGATAAATCGGGCTACAACGACGTTCAGGAAGTTTATCATTCACTGGCCCGGCGTGATCATAAGGACAGTACCCGCAGCGCGGCACCGCTACAAATTGCCCTTGGCGCGAAGGTTATCGACTCCACCGGCATGGTGGCAGAGCAGGTGGTGGACAAGATCATCGATGATCTTAAGAGCGCCGGTTTGGCCGTAGCTTGACCTTCGGCGGCATTTTTGCGAATTGCCGCCTGATAAAAAGACCCATGAAAGCTGAACGAAGCGAAAAATTGACCCCCTGGCTTTATCACTTTTTCCGGTGGTTTCTTTATCTGGCTTTACGGATCAAGTGCCGGCTGGCCATCAGCGGCGAGGAGCACATACCCCGGAAAGGCGGGATCATCATTGCCTCCAATCATGCCAGTTACCTTGACCCGCCGATTGTCGGGGTGGCCTCGCGTCATCGCATCGTGCGGTTTATGGCGCGCGATACATTGTTCGAGACGAGGTGGCTGGGCTGGTTGCTAACGCGGTTCGGCGTGGTGGCGCTGGATCGCACCAAGGGGGATGTAGGGGCGATCAAGACGGCGATACGACTTTTGAAAGCGGGGAATTGTGTCTGTCTTTTTCCGGAGGGTACGCGATCTGTTGATGGCGAACTCCAGGAGGCAAAGGGCGGGATTGGCTTCCTGATTCATAAAGCCGGGGTTCCGGTGGTGCCTGCCTTCATTCAGGGTACCTATCAAGCATGGCCGAAGGGTGCCAAAAAGCTGGTTTCGTATCCGGTATCAATTGCTTTTGGCCCGGTTATTTCCCCGGAAGACCTGCGCATTGAGGACGAGCGCGGAAAACCCGACTTTGCGGCGATTGGCGGGCTGGTCATGGATAATATTGGCGCTTTGTCAAGTAAATCCGGCAATTAAATATTCGCAAAGCGTTGCCCGCCAAGCGTTTGTAATTGTTTGGCTATTATTTAGTTCTACCTTGACCCTCTTCAATTGTCTAACTAGCCTTGTCGGTGAAGTTTACGGCATTTCATCGCAATAAATCAGGGAATACCGCAACGGTTAAATTCCCCGGCGAGGAGGGGACATACATGACAGCATCGACATGGGCCATCGTAATTGCCAGCGGCAAGGATGAAATGCTTGACGCCGAAACGTGTACGGCTTTTCTAAGTGTAAACAACCGGCCTGTATTATCCTACTGTTTGACCGCCCTGGAAAAGTGCCCGGAAGTGGATGGCGTGATCATCGTGGCACCCAAGGATCGACTGGAGCAGGTGGTTTCAGTGATCCAGATGTACGGCTGTCACAAGGTACGCAAAATTGTTCCAGGCGCTAATACGGAGTACAGCTCATTTCAAAACTGTTTGAAGTATGCCGATGATGACGCTGGTCTTTTCGTTCTACTAGAGGCTTCGCGTCCAGGTTTTCGTGCCGATGATGCCAGCGCGCTGGTCAAAGCGGGCAAAAAGTACGGAGCGGTTATGGCCGGACAAGCCATTAAGGACAACACGGCGCTGGTTTCCAAGACTGGCGCTATTGAGGATTACCCGGAGGCGGGAACGGTTTGGCGATACAGCCTGCCAATGGCCTTGAAGCGGGATGTGCTGGATAAAGCGGCCACTGTAATCAAGCGGAAAAAGAAAAATCCCAAGACGTTGGAGGAGGCGGTTGATCTGGCCGGTCAGGAATTTCGTCTTGCCGCTCTGGATCATTTACCACAGAAGATCGTCACTGCCCGCGATCTTGATGCCGTGGGGCATGCGCTGGCGTCTGCCTGATGCCGTAGCATAGTGTTCGCAAATAAACCGCTTTGACGGGCGATAAGCGATGCCTACACTGCGGACATGCGCGCAAAAGTTCTAGCCACTATTCAACAGCATCAGTTGTTCCGGCCCGGCGATCACGTTCTGATTGCAGTTTCTGGGGGTCTAGATTCCATGGCGCTGCTGGATGTTCTCAATGCTTTGCAGGAGCAAACAGGAGTTTCGCTTTCGGTTGTGCATGTGCATCACGGATTGCGCGCGCGGGATGCGGACAGGGATGCTGAGTTGGTTAGAGATGCCTGCATGAGCTTGGGGTTACCATTTCATCTCAAGCTGGTCGATGTTAAGGGCCTGTGCAAAGTCGGCGTATCCTTGGAGATGGCGGCGCGCCAAGCACGACTGGAAGTCTTCCGGGAAGTATGTAGGGACATACATGCCGATGTCGTCGCCACTGCGCATCACCGTGATGATCAGGTTGAGACCGTATTGATGAGGCTTTTGGCGGGGAGCGGACTCGAGGGACTTTCCGGGATGGACTATCGATCCGAGCCCGTTACGGGTTTACAGATTGTACGTCCCTTTCTCGACTTAAAGCATTCTGAACTTGAGGTTTATGCCCGTAAGCAGTCCCTTCTATGGCGTGAGGACCGAAGTAACAGGGACACAACCATTACCCGCAACCGGGTTCGGCGGATCATTTTGCCTTTCCTGGCCAAGCAGGGATTTCCAGGCGCGGGGGATGCTCTTGTTCGTCTGGCCGGATTGGCCCGTGATGAGAATCAATTACTGCAAGAGTTGTCTGTTAACTGGCTTAGAACATGCCAGTCGGGCAATCGATTGCGTCGAACACGTTTGCTTGCTTTGCCGGTGGCAGCACAACGAAGGGTGATACGCGGATGGATGGCTGGGCAGGGGGTGGCGGGCCGAAAGTTGGATTTTGCGCGTCTGGAATCCGTACGAGTTGCCCTTTCGGGGGCCAGTAATGGCAAGATAGCGCTTGCTCGCCGATTATCGCTCGTTTGGAAGCATGGATGGGTATCGCTGGAGAGGGACACAGAAGTTGTGGCGAAACCGGAAATCCGGGTTCAAGCGTTGAATGTCCCCGGTGTAACAGTTTTGAGGGAGCTTGGGTTACGCGTGGAAGTATCTCCTGCCAAAGGTTTTAAGCGATTGGTCACTCCGCCGGGCAAGTACCCTGCCGTGTCCTATCTGCGTCGCGAAAGTATAGCGCCAACGATCCACATCCGGGGTCGCAGACCCAGCGACCGGATTGAGCCAGTCGGGATGAATGGTTCTGTGTCCCTCAAGAACTTGTTCATCAACCTCAAGATTCCTGTCCATCGACGGTCGGCCATCCCGTTGATCGTGGCGGGTGACCAAGTCATCTGTGTCCCCGGCTACCGGGTCGCCCGCGGTTGGGAGGTGCCAGACGCTAAAAGTCATTCGTGGCAGGTGGTCATCTCGAAATTGAGAGCGGAGAGATGATCATGGGGGAAAAGCTCAGCGAGGGAATTCCTTACCGGGATGGCGAGGATAGTCATGCTCTGTCCCCCCGTTGTCGATTGGATGTTTACAGGCCGGAGGACCCGGAGGCGAGGTGTCCGGTGGTGGTTTGGTTCTATGGTGGCGGACTTACTTCGGGCGAAAGGCATATCCCTGCTGAATTGAAGTGGCAAGGGATGGTGGTGGTGGCTCCGGACTATCGTTTGTCGCCATCGGTTCGAGCCCCCGCCTACATTGAGGATGCGGCAGCGGCGGTGGCGTGGGCCTTCAAGAAAATCCATGCTTACGGAGGCGACCCGGAGCGCATTATTGTGGCCGGAGGCTCCGGCCAC
>JBMTVS010000113.1:0-7737 GCA_049451655.1 Kiritimatiellia bacterium
GTCCGTCGCGATCACCACCGTGCCTAAACCCTCCGGCGACCAGCTCGCCCGCGAGCGGCTGGGCATCGTCTTTGCCACCGGCGACGCGGTCAGCGCCGACAACGCTATTTACCGGAGCTCCATGACCATCAGTGAGGTCCTGCCCGGCAGTCCCGCCGAGCGATCCGGACTAAAACCGGACATGATCATCTCCATTATTAACAATCAGGAAGTGCAATCGATGAGCGATGTCGGACTCGCCCTCGAACGCACCCGTCCCGGCGATACGGTGAAAGTGGAGGTCATCGTGCTGGCTGAACAGGAAACGTTTATCCTCGCTCAAAGCACCTCGCTGAGCATGATCGCCCGTTAGCGCATCGCTTCTCATCAAGCCGCATGATCACGGTTTCCAACTTAAGTAAAAAATATCCCGGCCGCATCGCCGTGGATGATATTTCCTTCGAGGTCAATGACCGCGAAGTCGTCGGCTTTCTCGGCCCGAATGGATCGGGCAAGAGCACCACCATGCGCATGCTGTGCGGCTACCTCTCGCCCAGCGGCGGCACCGCGCGGGTGGCCGGTTTCGACGTAACCCGCGAGCCGATGGAGGTGCGCCGCCGGATCGGCTACCTGCCCGAGAACTGCCCGCTCTACCCGGAGTTGCGGGTTGACGAATACCTGAACTACCGTGCCTCCTTGAACGGCGTCCCCCGCCATCGCCGTCGCGACCGTATTGACGAGGTCAAGGAGCTGTGCGGCTTGACCAACGACGGCCGTCGTATCATCGGGCAGCTCTCCAAAGGATTTCGCCAGCGCGTCGGACTGGCCGATGCGATCGTACATGAGCCGGAGCTGCTCATCCTTGATGAGCCCACCATCGGCCTTGATCCCGGACAGATGCGCCAGGTTCGTTCATTAATTCAAACCCTGAGCAATACGCACGCAATCCTGCTCTCCACCCATATTCTGTCCGAGGTGGAAGCCATCTGCCGGCGCGTCGTGATCATCAAGGAAGGCCGTATTGTCGCTTCGGGTCCTACTGCGCAACTGGCGGGCCAGCAGGGTGGCGCCACTCATTTTTCCGCCGAAATTCAAGCGCCCCGCGACGCGCTCGAGCAAGCTATTGGCGAGTTGAACATTATGGTCGAACCACGTATCGCCGCCCTCGATGGTGACTGGTTTCGGATCGAAGGTTCCGGCCTCGATGGTAATGATCCGCGCCCTGCCCTGTTCTCGCTGGTTGCCGCGCGTGGATGGAACTTGCGCGCACTTCATCGCGAGGAGCGGCGGCTCGAGGATTTGTTTATCGATCTGACCGGATCCGGCGAATTCCCGAACCGCAATGATGATCGCCCGGGGATTGCGTCATGAGCGGCTTTCTCGTCCTCTGGCGGCGCGAGCTGGCCGGTTATTTTCTCTCCCCGGTCGCTTACGCCACCCTGACCTTCTTCCTGGCCGTGATGGGAACGATTTTCTATTTCCTAACCGGCATTATGACCTCCGGCGTGGCCGGGGCGACCGTGATGAACCTGATGTTCGGCTCTCCGTTCTACTGGATGACCCAGATGATTGTCGTGCCTTTGCTCACCATGCGACTCTTCGCCGAGGAACGACGCATGGGCACCATCGAAACCCTGCTCACCGCTCCCGTAAGCGATGCGCAGGTGGTCGCGGCAAAATTCGCCGGGGTTTTCTCCTTCTATGCGTTCATGTGGCTGCCAACCCTGCTCTTTTTCGTTGGCTTAAACTTCTTCAGCGCAAATGGACTTCCGCTCACCGCCGGCGTGATCATCGCCGCCTACCTCGGCGTTTTTCTGGGCGGGGCCATGTTTCTTGCCATCGGCTTACTTTGCTCGCTGATGACCGCAAATCAAATCATCGCCGCCATCACTTGCTTCGCAATGCTCATGCTGGTTTTCTTTGCGGGTTTCATTGAATTCATTGCGCCGTTTCCGCGCGCGCAACTATTGGCCGAATTGATTTCACCGCATCACCATCTACTTGAATTCTCGCGCGGTATCGTCGACACCCGGGCCGTGGTCTTTTACCTCACCGGAACGGCTTTTTGCCTGTTCACCGCCACCCGCGTTCTGGAGTCGCGCCAATGGAAATGACGCCCGACTACGAAAGCCGGAGCGAGCAACAGGAACGTCGCTTTCGCGCCCGCGCACGGCGCCGCTGGTTCAGCGGACTGAATGCCGGCCTGGCTTCATTACTCATGCTTATCTTCATGCTTCTGCTGAATCTTCTGTCCATGCGGCACCATCAACGGCTTGATTGGAGCCGGACCGACCAGACGAAGCTTTCCGGCAAGACCACGGCCCTGCTCCGGGCGCTGGATGAAACAGCGCGAGTCATTGTATTCATCCAACCCGGGCATGAGGTTTACCATCAGCTTTATGACGACACGTTGAACCTTCTGCGCGAATATATGCTCGCCGCGAATGGCCGTCTGGTCGTGGAGCGCGTTGATCCCGATCGCAACCTTGGCCGGGCCGGGGAGTTGATGGACCGCTTTCAACTCGATCACGCCAATGTCATCATTATGGAGTATGGGGACCGTTTTCGCGTCATCGATGCTGATGACCTGGCCACCGTGAATTACCTGCCCGTCGCCTCGGGTGGATTGCCCGCCGTTGAGCTTTTCAAGGGTGAACAGGTTGTCACCTCCGCCCTCTTCTCGCTTGTCGAGGCCGATCCGGCCAGGGTTTATTTCCTGCTCGGGCATGGCGAGCGCGACTTTGAGGATCATGATCCTTATGTCGGTCTCTCCATCATCGGGCAGGAGATCCGCCGCGATTACATTGAGCTCGCTCCGCTTCGCCTCGGCGAGCGTCCCGATATTCCCGAAGATGCCGATGCACTGATTATCGCGGCTCCCCAACGCATTTTGTCCGGTGCCACCATCGAGCGAATTGCCTCCTATGCCAACCGCTCCGGCCGCCTTATTTTGATACTGGACGCCGACACCGATGCCGGTTTCGCCAATACGTTGATCGATTGGGGTATCGAAAGTATCGACAACACCTTAATCGATCCAGCCCGCACCGTGTCCGGGTTTGATGTCATGGTATCGAAATATCCCGTCCATCCCGTAACCGATAGCCTTGAGAATCTCGCTACGGTTTTCTATTGGCCAAGGGCCCTTCCCCTGCGCGAGGATAATCTGCGCGATGCCGCCGCCGACAAACCGCAGGCCACGCCGTTGGTTCTATCCTCGGAACGTTCGTGGGCCGAGCTCGATTCCGATTTGCAACCTCAATTCGACGAGGGTATCGACCGTAAAGGTCCGTTGCCCATCGCAGTGGCGGTGGAACGGGGAGCCCTCGCGTCACGCGAAATGAATCTTTCGCGTTCGCGCATTGTGGTCATCGGCGATGTTGATTTCATTGCCAACAATGGTCTCAGTGGAGCCAATGCAGATCTTTTCCTGAACGCGCTCAACTGGGTGCTCGACCGCGATCCGCTCATCGACATAGCGCCGAAGCCCGCCGGGCCGGTACGCCTTATGATCAGCCGCGAACAACACGAAGCTCTATTCTGGGTCGTCGTCGTGGGTGTTCCCGGAATCGCCGCTTTGGCCGGCGTACTCATGCGTTGGAGACGGCGGGAGTAGAAGATGAGTTGGCGCTCCACCATCCTACTCATGCTCGCCGTGCTCGCGTTGGGCGCATACCTCCTTACCACCCGGGATCAAAGTGCACAGGATGAGCGCACGGTGATGGCCGCACGCCGGGCCTTTCGCTTCGAGCCCGAACGCATCGACAGCATTCGCATCGACAGTCCTGATGGTTTGTTTATGTTGGAGCGAGCGGATGCCTCCTGGCGACTGACTCATCCAGTAAGCGCCCATGCCGATATCGATGCCGTAGGGCGGATAATCGATACGGTAACCTCGCTACGTTGGAGTCAGGTCATCAGTGCGCGTGAGCAGAAGGAACTGAAACTATCCCTCGCGGATTACGGGCTCGATCAGCCGCGCGCATCGCTGGAACTTTCCGGTGGATCGTCCAACTTTACGCTGTTGTTCGGGCGTGATACGCCGGATGGCCGCGGCATCTACATGAAACGTTCGGATTTGCCCGATATCTTCGTCTCCGCCCGAGACTTGCTGGCTATTCTTCCCTCATCCGTAATCGATCTGCGTGACCGTCGCATCATGTTTGTCCTGCCCGACCGGGTTCGTCGTGTGGAGTGGCTCACCCGCAATGGCACCGTACAAGCCTCGCGCCTGGGCGGCGAACAATGGCAAATCGACCGCCCGTTTAGCGCTCGCGCCAACGGTCCCGCCATTCGCCAATGGCTGGATCGTTTTTATACCTTTCAGGTGCATGAATTCATCGCCGAATCGGTTGCGGCTGGTTCGCTCTACGGCTTTGACGAGCCAACCCGCCTGGTCACCATCGGTGACGATCGCGGCGATACATATGTTTTGAAGATTGGCAACGCGGTCGATGCCGCCGCCACGGCTTACTATGCGTCCATTCAAGGACGCGAGCAGGTTTTCTCCGTTCTTAAGGACGTCGCGGATTGGCTGCAACCCGCACCCGGTCAATTTCGCGATTACCGGGTCATGACCCTTCCGGTTGCGGAAATAAAATCCATCCGCATGACCGAGAGTGACTACACCCTGGAACTCAATCTGAGTTCACAGGGCGTCTGGGAGGTGGTTTCACCCAAACGTTTTCCTGCCTCTCCGGAACGGGTTGATGACCTGTTGGAAGCCTGGGCCGGTACCCCGTCTCAAGCCTTTATCGATCCACCCTTCCCCGAGCTCACCACCTATGGACTGGAAATCACCAACCGCCAACTTTTCCTGGCCCGCAAAATCGAAGGCGAACCCGACTTTGTGCTGACCTTGGGTGCCACCAACCTCACCGGCAGTTTTTATGCGAGCACCCCCGGAATCGCATCTGTTCTCGAAATGCCCGGAAGTCTTCTCGACCAGTTTACCGTCAATCCGATGAGCTTTCGTGTCCCGCAAGTGCTCGCGCTCTCCGCGGGCGAAGTTCAGCGTATCGCACAAACCATGGCGGGCATCACCTATGCCGTCGAGTTACGCGAGGGTCTCTACCGCGCTTCAGGGGCAGGTGAGGTGCCGGATACGGATGCCATTAACGAAATTCTTTTCAGGAGTTCAAATCTGCAAGCCATATCGTTCATCGAGGAGGATCCATCCGACTTGACTACGTACGGGCTCGATCCAGCCTTCGCCCAGGTGGTGTTCGGACTCGCGTCGAGCGGACTAAACCGTGTGCTGCTGCTGGGAAGCGCTCTACCGGATGGCGAGGGTCGTTATGCCATGCTTCAGGGAACCGATCTGGTCTTCACACTTGATAACGCTGCAACAACCGCCCTGCTTAAGCCCGTTGCCAACCCTCTTGCCCCGGTGCCTCTGCAACCAACCGCAGTCACGCCATGAGCGAATCACCCGCATTAACCCCGCGAACGATCCTTACTCTTGAGGTCCCCGTCTCGAAGCTTGAGGAGCTTGCCGATCGACTGCAGGAAATGTTTGAGCAGACCGTGATCCAGCTCGAACGACCAAAGCACGAGCGCGGCTGGCTGGAGATTTATTGCGCGCAAACGGGTGAGGCCGAATTACTGGCTGCCGCCGTGCAAGGCTGGCCGGAAATTTTCGCCACCAGCACACGCCGCGAAAGCGTGCGCGACTGGCAAACGTTCTGGCGCCATCATTTTCACGTCACCGATATTGGCGAACGTCTCCGCATTATCCCGGTCTGGGAGGATGCCGCGGCCGATGGCCGAGCCGTGATTCATCTCGACCCCGGCCTCAGCTTCGGTACTGGCGATCATTTTACGACGCGCTTCTGTTTGGAGATGATTGATCGCCTCGTGCCGCGACACCAACTGGACTCCATGCTCGACGTCGGCACCGGCAGCGCCATTCTCGCCATCGCCGCCCGCTTGCTCGGAGCGTCCCGGGTCATCGGTACCGACTTCGACGCCATCGCCATCGAGCAGGCCCGCGAGAACCTCCGCCTTAATGACATGGACGCGCAGATCGAACTCCTGGTCGGCGAGGCGCGCGAGGGTTTACCCAAGGGATCGTTTGACCTCGTCTGCGCAAATGTCTATACAACCGTCCTGCTCGAGATTGCCCCGGCGCTGGTTGAGGCCACTGGAAAGTTTCTTGCGCTGAGCGGGATACGCGACCCGGAACTTGATCAGGTCGCCAACGCCTATGCCGCCCTTGGCCTGGAGGAAATCTTCCGCGATGGCAACGGTGAATGGGGTGGACTGGCTTTTAAGAAAATGAACACAATGAAGACATCATGAGCGCGGGACCTGAACAATTGGCTCTCATCAGTTTGATCACCGCCATTCTCACCGGCGCGCTGGGCGGGTTGATCATCTTTAAGCCCGCGTCCGCTGCCGCGGCCTTTGCCGCCTTTCCGCGCCACAAGAATGCCGGGATGATCCTGACGGTTATCGCGTTGATCTGGTCTGCCCTCATGATCAATCAAATGACACTGGGCGAGCTCAGCAAATACAAAAATCTGCTCTATGTGCTCACCCCGCTGGCCTTCTATCTGGTGATGCGCTACCTCGAGGAGTTGCTGGCCCCGAGGGCGCTGGGCGGCCTCCTGATGCTTTTCCCCACCGTCATGACCGATGCTGCCCGCTGGCACGATTCCTCCTGGCGACTGGTGGTGGTGGTTGTGGCCTATATCATGGTGATTCTCGGCATTTGGTTGATGCTCAGTCCCTACAAGTTCCGGGTGTGGACCTCCAGCTTGACCAAAACGCCCGGTCGAGCGCGCATTGGCGGTTTGATTTTGTTGATCATCTCTGGCTTGCTGGTGACGACCACCTTTTTTACGGCCTGAGCTGATGGCCATGCGACCGGCTCGCATTCTCATCCTTCGCGGCGGCGCTCTGGGTGATTTCCTGGTCACGTTGCCTGCCCTAGCCGCTTTGCGGTCGCGCTGGCCGGATGGACACCTTGAACTTATTGGCTACCCGCATCTCGCACCGCTCACCGATGGACTTGTAACGAAGACCCGGTCAATCAATGACGGCGCTCTCGCCCGCTACTTCGCTCCCGATGCGCTCATCCGCGATGAGGATCAGGCATATTTTGCCTCCTTCGACGTCATCATCAATTATCTGCACGATCCGGAAGCCATATTAGCCAACAATCTCAAACGCTGCGGGGTGGAGGTCTTGATTTCTGCATCGCCTCTCGTCACGGAGCGGCACGCCACGGAACACTTGCTCGCCCCGCTCGAATCGCTTGCAATTTATGAGGCATCACATTTGCCGGATTTACGGCATCTGGGGCTCGCGTGGAAGCCGACGGACAATGTTGCCATCCACCCGGGTAGCGGCAGCCGTCGAAAGAACTGGCCTATCGAGCGATTTGTCGAACTGGCAAGGGACATACAATCAACCCATGGCTTGAAGCCCGTATTTTTCACTGGTGACGCCGAACGGGAATACATTCCGGAGCTGGAGCGACATTTGGAAGGCTTCGAGCGGCGCCATAACCTGCCGCTCGTCGAACTCGCTGAAAGCCTGGCCTCAGCGCGGCTCTACATCGGCAATGACAGCGGCGTCACCCATCTCGCCGCTGCCACCGGCTGCCCCACCCTCGCCCTCTTCGGCCCCAGCGACCCCGCCCTGTGGTCCCCTCGCGGCATAAACGTAGAAATCCTCTCCGCCGGCAAAGACATGATAGCTCTTACCACCTCAACCGTCCTGGCCCAAGCCTCGCAACATCTAAACGCGGCTCCC
>JBMTVS010000114.1:0-7736 GCA_049451655.1 Kiritimatiellia bacterium
CACCGCCAACCTGCTGGTTGATATTCCCGGCAATTCCGCCACTGCATCATGGTCGGGCCAATTCAACAACATGACCGACGGTAACGGCAACTCGCTGAACATGAGCGCAAGCGGTGGATTCAGTACGGGTGGTCGCTTGCGCGGAAGCGCCTCGGATTTCACGCTGATACTTGGCAGCCAGACCAAAACCGCCAGCGATGGTCCCCTGCGCAACGACGTCAGCGGCAGCCTCGTGGGGCCGGGCTCCGGCACCAGGCCGATCACCGGCGTTATTGGTGACGGCGCGCTGGACTTTAGCGACGGCACCAGCGTGCGGTTGGTCTTCGGTTCCGATCTGGTGCCCGGAGGATCAAATTAATCATGTGAAGCAGGGAGCGGTCTATGTATCCGGGCTGGCCGTGCTTGCCGCCGGCCTGGCGCTTCATCTACTCGACGCGCGGTTCGTTCGCGCGGTTTCCAGTCAGAGTTTCGACGCGCTGTTAAACGCGACCGCCAAGCCGCCACAATCCGGGCGGGTCTGCATCATCGACATCGACGAGGCAAGCCTCAACGAATTGGGCCAATGGCCCTGGTCGCGGCATGTGTTAGCCAGCCTGGTGGAACGGCTGAGTGAAGCCGGCGCTTCGGTCATCGCGTTCGATATCGTATTTGCCGAACCGGATCGCAGTTCGCCCGGGCACATGATGACGAGCTGGGGAGATTATTATGGCGTCACGTTATCGCTACAGGATCTGCCCGGCGACGAAACGGATTTCGACCGCATCTTTGCCCGGTCATTGACCATGACGAATACGGTCCTCGCCTGCTTCGCCTCCCTGAGCGATCAAGCCCTGCCGGACGGACAAGCGCTCGACGACCCGCTCTACCGCGGTCGTTACCTTGAACGAGGCGCTCCGGATCGCGCTTGGCTGGCCAAGGCTTCATCCATTCTGGTGCCACTCGATGACCTTTACCAATCCGCAACCACAGTCGGCTTCATCAACACCACCCCCGATCACGACAGCATCATGCGGCGAACACCTTTGGTCATGGCGTATGGCCCGCAACGCATTTACCCCTCGCTATCACTCGAAGCATTGCGGTTGCATCTCGGGCTTGCCCAATTTCGCGTGGAATACGATCAAGAAGGCGTGGCCGGTGTGAAATCTATCGGCTTGCGCGAGCTGGAAATTCCCACCGATGCCCACGGCCGCCTCGGCTTGAACTACCGCTCTCAAGCTTTTCCTAACTACTCCGCCGCGGGCGTGCTGGCGGGCAACCTAAAGCCGGGCGAGCTTAAGGATCAAATCGTGCTCATCGGCACCTCCGCCGCCGGGCTGAAAGACCTGGTGGCGACGCCTTTGCAAGCCGAGTTCCCGGGCGTCGAGGTACACGCCACCGCCATCGACAACATCCTCGCCGGCGACATGCTGGTCGAGCCACGCTGGGCGTTCTTTCTGAATTTTTTCGCAACCGCGCTTTTCAGTCTGGTGCTCATCGTTTTAATCGCCCGCTCGCGGGCGCTTTGGTCATTTCTTTTTACGGTCATTTTCGCGGGTGGAGCCATCGTCGCCGCCGCCTATTTTCTTTATGTTTACCACCTGGTGCTGTTGCCCGCCGAGGGTGTGCTCACCCTGCTTGCAGTGTATTCGGTGGTAACCGTGATCAAGTATCGCCAGGAAGAGAACGAGCGGAAAAAAATCCGCAAGATGTTCGGCAATATGGTGTCCGGCGATGTATTGCGCTTCATGGAGGAAAACCCGGACAGCCTGTCGCTGGCCGGTCGCCGCGCCGAGTGCACCATGTTCTTCAGCGACATCGTCGGATTCACCACCATCGCGGAATCGATGCCGCCGGATCAGTTGAGCGAATTGCTGAATGCCTATATGACGCCCATGACGCGTATCGTGATGGATAGCGGCGGCTACGTGGACAAGTTCAACGGCGACGCCATCATGGCGGTTTGGGGCGTCCCCTATGCGCAGGACGATCACGCCGGGCGAGCCTGCCGGGCGGCACTTGAGCAACTTAAGATTCTTACCACGCTCAATCCGCAACTCGAGCAGCGGTTCGGTCAAGCCATCGGCATCCGTATCGGCATCAGCAGTGGTGAGGTCACCGCCGGTAACATGGGTTCACAGGACCGGTTTCAATACACGGTGCTAGGCGATGCGGTCAATCTGGCCGCCCGCCTGGAAGGCCTGAACAAGATTTACGGCACCGCTATCCTGATCGCCGGGGAAACGCAGCGCCAACTTCCCGTCGGGATCATCACCCGCCGCATCGACCGCGTCGCGGTAGTGGGTAAATCGAGGGCGGTCGACGTGTATGAGGTGCGCGCGGATAGCGTGGCGCACGAATTCATCGCCTTGTATGAAGAGGCGTGGGACGCCTACGCCGCCCGCGCGTGGGATGCGGCAGAAAAAGGGTTCCGCCGCGTGCTCGAGCTTCAACCGGGTGATCAGCCCGCGGAAGTCATGTTGTCGCGTATTGAGATTTATCGCAGTATTCCGCCCCCCGACAACTGGATGGGGGCTTTCACGCAAAAGAGCAAGTAATGATATGAGTAACGAATCCCACCAAGAGCCCGCCGAAGATTTGCTTCCTTTGATCCTTGAGCTTGATACCCGTCGTATCAAGTTGACGGAACAATGGGACGCCATCCGCAACCATGAACTGATGAACACGTTGCTGGTCTGCCTGCCGCGACTGACCGGCGCGGACCGTTGTTCTATCTTTCTCGCCGATCCTGCATCCGGCCGGGTCTGGCTCGAGGCGGGCACGGGCGTGGTGCAGCGGCAAATATGCGTGGCCCCGCAAGAGTCGGTGGTCGGTGAGACGGTGCTCACCGGCAAGACGGTCAGTCGTTCAGGCATGGCCTCGCGCGATGGCGCGCATAAAATCGTGGGCGCTCAAGTGGATTATCCGGTCGACTCGGCGCTGGCCGTGCCCGTCATCGACAGCGACACTGGAAACGTGATCGGCGCCTTGCAGGTGCTCAACAAGCAGAACGGCGATCACTTCACGGACCACGACCGGAAGCTGCTCGAGGAAATGGCGTTCACGGTGCAACCCTCGTTGCAGCGCCTGTTCGACCAGCAGCATATCATCCGCGAGGAGGAGGCGCTCGACCGCGAAATCGCGGTGCTGCGCGACCGCGACAAGTTTCTGCGTCCGGGCGCGGCGTTCCGTTTGTTTGATCCGGTAGATACGCTGGGCGAGGACGGTTTCCTCCACACCCATTACAACGAAAAGCGGTACCCGCCCTTCATCAACCCCGACAGCACGCGCCACCTGAAGTCGACCTGGGACACCGAACCGAATGATGTATTGATTTGCACCCACCAGAAGGTCGGCACCCACCTCGCGAAGAAGTTGCTGGTCGAGCTGGTGCTGGCGAATATGGACCACGAAAAGGTACCTTACGCGGACGGCGACATCGGGCATCATTCCCTGCCCTGGCCGGAGGTTTTTTTATCGCAGGACGGCAGCGAGACGTGGAGTAGCTTCATGGCCAAGACCAAAATGGCCCCGCGCATCTGGTACACCCACTGCGCTTACGAGGATTTACCAGTGCGACGCATCCATCCCGGCACGCGCTTCGTCGTGGTGGTGCGCGAACCCAAGGCGGCCGCCGTATCGCAGTACTTCTTCTGGCTTCGCCACAAACTACTGGGCGTGAATCCACGGCTCGAAATGGACGACTTCGTGCATCTGTTCGCACAGGGCGGACTTTACTTCGGCAGCTATTACGACCACGTGGCCGGCTGGATCAAACGGCGCGATGCCCGGGTGCGCGACGAACAGGTCTGTCTGATGTTCTACGAGGACATGGTGGAAAAAAAACGTGAGACGATCTTGCGGCTGCAGGAGTTTCTCTATCCCGGCCAATCCATCACCGAGGAGCAAATCGTTTCCATCGCCGCAGCATCTTCCTTTGATGCGATGAAGGCCGACATCACCAAAAATCCGCGCAGCTTCCATCTCAACCCCGCCGTCTACTTCCGCGCGGGCAAAACCGACGACTGGAAGGAAAAGCTTACCGACCGGGCCCGCGCGGTCATCGACGAGGCCACGCAAAAGCACTGGGGAGCCTCACCGGCCAAGACATCGCTTGAGCGGTATCTCTAGAGTAAAAGATAACCGTGCGGCTTATGCACCCGTAGCCGCGCAGGTCAGGCGGCCTCTTTTTGCGGGTAGGCCACACTGAGATCGGGCTGAGCTTCGCGCATGAATTCAAAATCCATGGATTGCGCGCCAAAGGCTTTGCCGATGGATTGCAGGACGGCGCGAGCGGATGACTGCACCTCGTTCTGCAGCGAGTCGATCAGTTTCCGCGCCTCTTTTTCGGCATGGCTTTTGGCCGAACGGACGAGGTTGTTTTTATCCTCCTCGGAGAAGCCGACGCCCAGAAAACTATTCAAGAGATCCGGCACCAACCACGGCATAAACTTGGACCCCTGCTCATCGTAGAAGTGAATGTCCCGGATATGCACCTCGTACATACAGGGCGGCAGGGTGAGCTGGTAGGCCGCTTCGCCGGTCTCGACGATTTGAAATTCCGCGCGCCGAAGGTCATAGCGAAAATCGATTTCAAACTCAAAAATCATCGCCATTTTTTTATTCGAGAGCACCCAGCTAAGGTATTTCTTGCCGAAGGATCCCCAGGAATGGTCTGTCTCGGTGACGATCTCCTTGGTTACCGCCTTAAAAACGGACAATTGACCAATCGAGCGCAGCTGTTGGATGGTCGAATAGATGGTTTGCTCCCTGGCCGAGGAGCCGCCGCGACCACGCATCACCAGCCAGACGACCAATCCGCCCGCCAGCATCAGTAACAACGCCAAAAGAAATTCAATTGCCATGGTTCAAGACTAAATCAAATCCAGACTGGAAATCATGCAAAATAAACCCGGTCACTTCCCGCGAAAATTGCCTTGAATTCCTCCCGCGGCTGCCTATCAATCATGAAGGCTTATATGCCGCCAAAAAGGAGTAATGATGATGAATCAAACGGAAGTAAAATTCGGCGAGTGGCTGGAAAAGGGATTCAATCTTTACAAGAGCCATTTCGGCTTGCTGGTGTTGAGCACGCTGCTCGTTTTGTTGTTGGGCATGGTCAGTTTCGGGGTCTTGATTGGTCCCTTGACGGCGGGATTGTTCATCACCGTACTGGCCTTAGTCGACAAATCGACCCCGAAGCCGGAAGCCGGCAACGTATTTAAAGGTTTCGGCTTTTTTCTGAATGCCTTTCTGTTTGTACTGGTCTGGGGACTCATCATTTTTGCCGCCACCTTTATTCTGGCCCTGATTCCCTGCCTTGGCCAAATCGCATCGGTCTTTTTGGGCTATGCCATGCAGGCACTTTTGATGTTCAGCTTTCTGATAATGGTAGACCGCAAATTGGATTTTTGGCCCGCCTCCATGCAGAGTATCGAACTCGTGAAGTCAAATTTCTGGCCCTTTCTCGGGTTTGGCATTGTCTGTTCGCTGATCTCCTCGCTCGGCGCACTTGCTTGCGGTATCGGCGTGATCTTCACTGCGCCGTTTGGCTACTGCGCGGTTGCGGTGGCCTACCGGGAGATTACGGGCGGAACGGCTGGCGGGGCGACCTCACCGGATGACGAAGGCTACCTCGAAGTTTCCAGCGAGCCGCCAAGTGATACCCCCGTGGCGGGCACACCGTAAGCGGGCCAACGCGCAACCGATTTGAAGGTAAAGGCCGGTGGGTTAATCTCCAGCGGCCTGGAACCTATTGGGAAGTTGTTTTTGCGCATCTTCCTCTTGCCGCAATTAGCGGAATAATTCTGATCCTCGCGGCTCTGCCGCCTATTCAATGGCCGTTACACCGCACGTGCAGCTTTCTATCGCTTACGGGACTTCCCTGCTTGTTTTGCGGAGGAACACGAGCGTTCCGCTCCATGGCGACGGGTCAATGGGGCGAGGCGTTCACTAATTCACCTTTCGCCGCCGGTCTCTTTATTTTCACGCTTGTCATCTTTGTCTGGAACACGGCCGGTCTACTAACCGGAGTTCGAATTCGGGCCGGTGATCGCCTGCGTTTCTGGCACGGGCACGGGAAAGTGTTGACCATTACGGTTCTGGCGTTATTGGCGCTCAATTGGATCTACCGCATCATATTCGGGCTCGACTGATCAACGGGGGTATGCCCGGAGTCGCCAGAACGCGGTCGTATCAGACAAGGCCGGTGCGTCGCTGCTCGCCTCGTCCCAAAACTCACTGACCGAGGGTGCGGTGTTGGTTATGCGGGTTAACCAGGGAAACTGAAGCGAGGTCGCGGTATGGATTTCGGTTTCGATGCCAAAGAGACCGGTCCAGTGCAGCGTAATTTCTTCGCTGTTGGCCACCGCGCTTAATGTGGGCGGAAAATACTCCAAGGCGAGCGGATTGGCCTCCCGCCACGGGTCGAGAGCGAAGGCAAAGAAAGCGGGCAGACGGCGCGACCATGCGGGTTCGTTATGCAGCGCGGCGGCGCCGCCTTCGAAGAGTAGATCGCGGTGCACGGGATGCCCGGTGCCGAGGTAGTCGTTCCATGCGTTGATCGCGCCTTGCCAATAGACATCCGAACTCGATTCGCCCCCGCTGGATTCGGCGGTGCCCATGTACAGGTAGCGGCGCAGGGGCAGGCGGGAGAGTTGGCGGTTGGCCAGATAATTGGGGCCGGCCCAATAGGCGGGTGAGAAAATACCGGCCGTGCCGAAGCGGTTGCTTTGTTGAAACGCTATGTAGTCGGAGACGAGACCGCCCATGGAGGAGCCGGCGGTGATGGTGTTCGCGGCATCGCCGAGGGTGCGGTAATTGAAGTCGAGGGTGGGCGTGACATTATCGAGGATGAACTGAAGATAGTTTGAGGCGATACCCTGCGTACCGCTAAAGGTATCGCCATTCGGCATGTACTCGCCGAGCCGGTTCGCGTTGTTGTCGATGCCGACGAGGATGGACTCGCGCATGCGCCCCTGTCCGGTCTCGTAGCTCGCGATGCGGTCGGCATCCCAGGTGCCGAAGCTGCCCCCGGGGAAGAATACGTTTTGCCCGTCGTGGAAGTAGACCACCGGGTAACGCTTCCAGGTATTCTCGTCGTAGCCGCGCGGCAGGTAGATGGCGATTTGGCGACCGGGTATATCGGCTACCGTGGAGCCGACTTGCCGGACTTCAACACGCGGGGCGCTTAAGCCGGCGGCGGGCGGCTCGTAATTGAAGATCTGCTGATCCTGCACGAAAAAGACGTCGAGGCTGGTGCGGAAATTATAGGGTGCGGAGAGGCTTTGGTAGGGCGCTGGCACCGAGGGAGCGGCACCCTGTGCGGTATCAGACGGCGGCGCGGGTGCGTTAAGCCAATTGCCGGAACCATCATTGAAAACGAATTCTATTTCGGACCCGTTTTCGACAAGGCCGTCGATGCGGAAGATGTCGACATCCATTTTTTGCATTGGCGTTTCGCTCCATGCTCCGCCAAGGGTCAGGTCGCGGTAGAGGATGTTCGCTTGCGGCCAAGCGCTGCGGAGAAAGATGGTTTTTCCGCCCCAGGGCGCGGCAACGTGGTCGGGTGCGCGAGCGGTGAGAACGCCGGTAAGGACGTCGAGATTATTAGTATTACCCCAAGCGGTAGCGTTGAAGTCGCGCCTGGCATAGCGGTAAGTCACTTCTTCGCCCGCCGGCAGCGCAATGGTTCCGCGCCAGATGTTGCCGGTTGACCAAGTGAGTTTAATGGCCTGCAGGGGATTATTTCCGCCAAG
>JBMTVS010000115.1:0-7536 GCA_049451655.1 Kiritimatiellia bacterium
GTGATCCGTGACAATCACATCCACGCCAGCCTTTTTGGCGGCACGAACCGCGTCTGCGGATGAAGTTCCGCAATCAACGGAAACAATCAGACGCGGCCGTGTTTCCTCCAAACAACGTTGCAGAGCTTCCCCGGATAATCCGTAACCTTCATCCATGCGATGCGGGAGAAAGACCTCGACTGGAACACCGGTTTTTTTCAGCACGCTGGCCATCAAGGTCGTGCTGGTTAATCCATCAACATCGTAGTCACCGAAAACCGTGATGCGCTCCTTTCGCTCGATGGCCAGCAGCAAGCGCTCCACCGCCGCCTCCATGTCCGGCAACATAAAAGGATCGCGCAAGGAAGCGAGTTTCGGGTTGAGCCATCCCTGCAGCTTGTCCGCATCATCGATGCCGCGCTTCACCAGCATGCCGGCGATCCAATCTGGAATCGATGCGTCGCGAGCCAAACGCTCCGTCAAGTCCGGAGCCGGGGGTTCGTAAATCCACAAGGAGGTGGTTGATTCATCGTTCATGAATAAATACCACCCGGATAATCCACCCGCTTGCCTGTTTCATCTTGCTGCATGTTCGAATTTCAATGCCACATTCGACCTGAAGTTTCAACGTTGACCAGACGATACAGATCAATTGCAGCGGAGACCCGCAAAAAGATTCAAAACCAGCCGTGCTTGCGTTTAGGCGGGCTTTGTCTATAGTGCCGCCCCTTAAACCCGGAATTTTCATGAAAACCAATACGCAATACCGCAACATCGCCATTATCGCCCACGTCGACCACGGCAAGACCACGCTGGTTGATCAGTTACTCCGCGAGGGCGGAGCCTTTCGCGTCAACGAGGAAGTCGATGAACGCGCCATGGACTCCATGGACCTCGAAAAGGAGAAAGGCATCACCATCAAGGCCAAGAACGCCTCGGTGCACTGGCAGGATCATATCATCAACATCGTCGACACCCCCGGCCACGCCGACTTCGGCGGTGAGGTGGAGCGCATCATGGGCATGGTCGATGGCGTGTTGCTGCTGGTCGATGCCCTCGACGGACCGCAGGCGCAAACCCGCTTCGTGCTTAAGAAGGCGCTGCACCACGGCCTCAAAGTCATCGTGGTCATTAACAAGATCGATCGCGAGAACGCCGATCCGCATCGCGTGCATGATCAGGTCCTCGAGTTGCTGCTCGAATTGCATGCCAACGAGGAACAATTCAACGCGCCCTTTATTTATGCTAGCGCCCGCGACGGCTACGCCATGCATGAGGTGGATGGCGAGCGCAAGAACATGGTCCCGCTCTTCGAGTCGGTCATTCAGCACATCCCGCCGCCAAAAATTGAAGAGAATGCTCCATTCCGCATGCTCATCAGCAACCTCGACTGGAGCGATTACGTCGGCCGCATCGCCATCGGGAAGATTCTCGGCGGATCCGCGAAAATCGGTGATTCTCTTTATGCGCTCCGCCGGAATGGTGACAAGGAGCGGGCAGCGATTACGAAAATCTTTGAATTCAGCGGCATGAAATCCGCCGAGTCTGTGGCTGCCGAGGCGGGAAATATCGTCGGTCTCTCCGGCTTCAAGGAGCTGGATATCGGCGACACCCTGTGCAACTCGCCTGACGGCGAGCCCATCCCCTTCAGCGATATTGATCCCCCCACCCTGCAGATGCAGTTCGGCGTGAACGACAGCCCGTTCTGCGGACGCGAAGGCAAGTATGTCACCGCCCGCCACCTGCGCGACCGGCTGGTCAAGGAGACCCGCACCAACATCTCGCTCAAGGTTGAAGACACCGACTCCGCCAACTTCCTGCTGGTCAGCGCGCGCGGCGAATTGCAAATCGCGATTCTCGCCGAACAGATGCGCCGCGAAGGATTCGAAATGCTGCTCTCCCGCCCGCAGGTCATTATGCGCAAGGAAGGCGGCACCACGCTCGAGCCTTTTGAGACCTTGTGGATTGACCTGCCCAACGATGTGCTCGGCGACATCCTGCAAAGCACCGCCGCCCGCAAAGGTCAAATCACCAACATGACCCACCACGGCGACCGGGTACAACTTGAAGCGGTCATTCCGACCCGCGGCCTCATCGGACTCGAAACCGAAGTCGTGAACACCTCCAGCGGCCGCGCGGTGATGAGTCACATGTTCAAGGAGTATGCCCCGCACTGCGGCCCCATCACCGGTCGCACCACCGGCACCTTGGTCTCGATGGAGCAAGGCGAGGCCACAGGGTTTTCGCTCGACATGCTACAGGAACGAGGACGTCTGTTTATCTCGCCCGGCGACCAGGTCTACGAAGGCATGATTGTCGGCGAAAATCCGCGCGCCGAGGACTTGCCGGTGAACCCCACCAAGACCAAGCAACTCACCAACATGCGCGCTTCCGGCAAAGACAAGGCGATCATGCTCGAGCCCCCGCTCAAGATGTCGCTCGAACACGCCATCGAATACATCGCCTCCGACGAATACATCGAAGTCACCCCGGAAAATCTTCGCCTCCGCAAAAAAATCCTCAACGCCACGCAGCGCAAACGCGCCGCGCAGCGCGAGGAAGTTTAGAAGCGGCGCTACCGCTTTTTACCCGACGGTTCCGACAAGGCCATCAACAACCCCAGCATCGCCATGCTGGTGACCAGACTGCTACCGCCCTGACTGATTAACGGAAGCGTGATGCCGGTGAGCGGAAACGCCTTGATGACGCCGCCGATGTTTATGACGGTTTGTACGGCGAGCAGCATGACCAGAGCGGCGGCAAGAGTCTGCGCGAAGGGTTGTTTGAGTCCGTCGGCGATTGCAAAGCCGCGATAAAACAACACGGCATACATGGCCATCAGCAGCACACATCCGGTAAAGCCAAGTTCCTCCGCCCATAGCGCATAAACGAAATCAGACGCAGCCACCGGTATAACTGCGGGCGCACCGCCACCGAACCCCGTCCCCCAAAGACCTCCGGTAAACATGGCGGACAACGCCTGCAAAATTTGCCATCCCCCGCCGGTTGGATCAGCAAAAGGATCGAGCCAACCCGCCAATCTCCTTCCGGCATGGGCAAACCAGGTAAAACCCGCATATCCGACCACTGCCGACAACCCACTCCCCACAACCAAATAACCCCATTTGCCTGTACTCGTGAAAAGCAGAAGCAAAAAGACGATATTCAACAACATAAACATGCCGAGATCGCGTTGCGCGATCAGCAAAGCCATCGGCATCGCCCACAGCACGCCGATGGTCAGAATCGATTTCAGCGGCGGAGCCGGAATACCTGCCACGGTTTGTTGCAACGGTTTTTTGAAGTCCGCCAGCACGCCCGCCATGAAAATCGCAAGGAGCAATTTCACCACCTCCGCTGGATTGACCTGCCCGGCGAGAAACATCGCGCCTCGAAAACGCTGACCGAAAATCAGAATCACCGCCAGCACCGCGAGGGCGAGTAAAAGTGCGGGAAGCGCACTATCCGCCAAAATCGCATAGCGACCCTTTCGCATAACCAGCCAGAGGCTGATGAAGGCAAACCATCCGAGCGGATAAATGCCGGCGGCGGGCCGTGTCCAATCATCCAGCACGAGATTGCCCAGGCGGAACTGCACCAACAGCCCGCATCCGTACAACAGCATGACCAGCGGCGGGAGGAGTTGGTCTCCGCGAAAATCCGCTGCCCGCAGCAAGACGCGCGTGGATAACACCGAAAAAGCCAACCAGAACAGCGGCAAGAAATCCGGCCACCGCAACACCGGCGCATTCGCCCAGCGCGTGGCCATAATGGCCAACCAGATGGTGAGCAGAATCAGCAGCACCAGGCCGTAGCCCCGGCTTTCAGTCGATGTTGCTCGCTTGGATTTTTTCGCCGGCATGGTCAGCGAAGCTCCCCGTTAAACCAACCTAGCTCGACGGCCTTCTTCAGCAATCCCGCCGCTACCGGCGCCGCCGATTGCGAACCGAAGCCTCCGTGTTCGATGACCACTGCAAAAGCAAGCCGTGCATTCTGCTCGGGCGCGAAGCCGATGAACCAGCCGTGATCCTCGCCGCGCGGATTCTGCGCGGTACCGGTTTTACCCGCGACCTCGAGGCCGGAAATATCCGCTACGCGCGCCGAACCTTGGGCAACTGTGTTGCGCATCATACCGGCTAATCGCAAGGCGGTGTTCTCGCGCATGACCTGCTTGGGCATGACATCGTTCACGGGATACTCAAGCGTCGGTTCCGGCATCGCACCGCCGCGACCAATCGCTGCAGCCAGCAACGCCATATGCAACGGTGTGACCAGCATATCGCCCTGCCCGATCGACCTTTGCGCGGTCTTGGCGATATCATCCGCACCAAGCGCGGTAAAACTTGCGGATTTGGATTGAACCGGCGCGGACGAACCCTGCATCACCATCCAACCGCGATTAAAGCCGCATCGATCAGCCATTACGGTCAGGTGTTCGCCCCCGGTAGCAACGCCGAGGCGTGCGAAATAGGTATTGGACGATTTAAGCAAGGCCAAGCGCATGTCGAGCTGGCCGTGCCCGCGCCACACCTTACCCCGCCTTTCGTGGTCGTAGTATTCATGATCACGAATCGGTCGATTGCCGGTGCCAAACCGCACACCTTCCGCCGGGTCATTATAAACCGGATCAAGCCCCTGCTCCAAAGCTGCCGCCGCTACCAGCACCTTGAAGGTAGAGCCGGGAGGGTACAAACCATGCAGGGCGCGATTCAGCAAGCGGGCGTCATCATCCCGCCGCTCGAATAAGGTCGACTGCAGCTTGTTAGGATCAAAACCGGGCGAACTGTGCACCACGAGCAAGGCCCCATCCCGCGGATCCAGCATCACCACCGCGCCTTTGCGTCCGCGCATGAGCCGGTCTGCCTCGCGTTGCAGCGCCGCGTGTATGGTTAGCGTCACATCATGACCGCGTAACGCATCGCGTACCATCAAGTTGCGTCCGAATTGCTGCCACTCCGCGCCGGTTGATCGTGTGGCTCCGTTCAACGTCGCATCTTCCGCGGCCTCAACCCCGGCCAACCCGTAAAACCGGTCTTCGTACCCTATGATGTGGGCGAAGGCTGAACCGCCCGGATACCAGCGTCTTGCCGGAAAATCAGGGTCGGCCAAGGCCAGCTCGATGCCATAACGGTCGAGGATACTCCCGCGCACGATTTTTTCAGCCGGATTACCGGGTCTGCGGTTATACCGCTTCATGAACTCCACAAAATCCGGCCGGACGAAACCGGCCAGTTGCCAGGTGGCTTGATAGGCAAGCAGCAGCACCATGATGGCGGTCAATCCGGCAAAAAACATCCGATAGGCGGAACCTTTGGCCGCCTTTTTACCCGTGAACCCGCTGCCGCGGATGCAGGTAAGGAGGAAGAAAAAGACCAAGATGAAGAATGCCGCCTTCAACCATGGCAACGCGCCCGTCCAGAATTCCGGCGGGATCGACTGCAACCATGATGCGAGCATTTTCACCGCGACACTCCACCATCTGAACGGCTTCAAATCAAGTGCTTGATACCTTTCCAGTCGACTTTATGCCATCCGCAAAATGGATTGATTAAGCCCACCCCCGCGGGCAGACTCCCGGTCATGAAAAACTGGATACCCAACGCCGTCATTTATCAGATTAATTTCCGTTCCCTCGCCTTGCGCGAACCGCGTAACGCCTTCGAGGCGATGCGCGAGAAGCCGCTGGCCGAGTCGCCCATCGCCTACGTCACACGCAACCTGCCGCTACTGCGAAAGTTCGGCGTGAACGTGCTCTACATTATGCCGCCCTACACCATGGGCAAGGCGCAGCGCAAAGGCATCGGTTCGCCCTACGCCGCCAGTAACTTCCTGGCCATTGAGGAGGAGCACGGCACGCTCGAGGAAATGAAACAACTGGTGCGTCGCGCCCACAAGCTCGGCCTCAAGGTCATCTTCGACATCACCCCGAACCACACCAGCCCCGATCACGTCTGGATCAGCGAGCATCCGGAATATTACGTGAAGCGCGACAACGGCGACATCTTCTACGACCTCGACTGGTCCGATACCGCCAAACTCGACTACACCGCCCCCGGCCTGCGTAAAGCCATGATCGAGGTGTATGACCACTGGTTGAGCTTTCTCGGCCCCGACGCGAACGGCAATCCTGACGGCGTGGACGGCTTCCGTCTCGATATGGCTCACTTCATCAACGACAAGAGTTTCTGGAACGAAGCCATGCCGCTGCTGAAGGAGCGTCACGCCTCCCGCCAACTGCTCTTCATGGCCGAATGCTATGCTTTGGTGAATAACCTCGACCTGTTCGAACGCGGCATCAATGGCGCTTACGACGACGATTTCTACAAGTGCTGCCAGTTCCTCTACGGCATGACCGAAAATACCTTCAAAAGTCGCATCATTCCCGACCCGTCCATGGAGGAGAATTACGATTTCCGCGACCGTTGCGCCGCTTTCAAGGAAAACGGTATCGCCGGTGCGTTTGAGACCGCGCTGACCAACTACGAATCGCGCTTGAAGGGCGTCGATGTCCCCCACGTTTCCCGCTACACCGGTAACCATGACGAAGGACGCGGCATGTACCTGTTCGGCGAGGACGCGGTGCGCGCGGTGAATACCCTCATCTTTCTTTCGCCGCACACCATGCCCTTCATCTACACCGGCGAGGAGTTCGGGGCCATGAACCGGCCGCCCATCCACGACCGTATCAACCCCATCGGTAAATGCCGCCGCTTAATCAACCCGGATGGCCACGTGCGCTACGAGCAATCCGTCGAGTGCGAAGGAAACATCTGGCTGCGCGGTCAGGCCGAACGGCGCTCGATGTACGAACACTTTCAAGCGCTCATCAAGCTTCGCCAGAAAAACCCCGCCCTCACCCGCGGCAGCTTCAAGCTCTTGGCGACGGGCGAGGATTGCGCTTCCACGGAACGTTCGGTCGTAGCCTTCAAGCGAACATATCGCGGCAAGACCCTGCATTGCGCGGTGAACGTCGGACCGGAAGACCGCGCACTAGCCAATGCGGCTGAACTTTTCAGCGGCAAGGTTATATTCGGCGGCATGAAGGGCAATGTCCTGCCCGCGTTCAGCGCTGTGGTGACGGAAGGCTGACGCATATGGCGCGGCGCCTTTGGTTTGCGCTGATGATATTCGCGGCTTGCTCGCTTGCATACGCATACGCATCTTCAGCAGATACGCAAATCCTCCATGTCGACGATTTCGCGGCGGACAGCGAGCGGGAACGCATCAACCTCGCGCTGGCCCATGCGGCGCAGTTGAATGGCTCGAAAGAACTTCGCTTCAGCCCGCGTGAATACATCGTCGACCTTCCTCTGGAAGATAATCCATTTGCGCACGTCCTCGGCGTCTCGGACGTTTCCAATCTCACCATCGACGGACAAGGCGCGGTGCTGGTCATGTCAAATGCCCTCGCCAAAACGCGCGGCTACGTATTCAAAATCAACCGGTTCAAAAATCTCGCGGTCAAAAATCTGTCGCTCACTTTTCGTCCCACTCCCTTCATCCAAGGCACCATCACCGCCGTCGACCAGCCGGCAAACCGTGTTTCGTTATCGCTGG